>JASJEI010000563.1 GCA_030064795.1 Pleurocapsa sp. MO_226.B13
AATAAAGCGATCGCTAAACCACCGATTCCCCAAGGCTTATTTTCCCGTTATCGATTGTCATTAAGCCAAAATTATTGAAAATAAGCCTTGGGAGGAAATCCAGTTCTGGAGGGGGTTTCAGAGATGCCGTGAAAAGTCAGCTTGAACGGTCCAGTCATGCTCGGGTTGGGCATGCAATAACCCTAGCACCGGACCCACAATAGGATCCTGTATGGCCGATAACCAGCCGAAGCCCTGTTCTAAGTTTTGTTGAATAGAGTGACGCAGAATTTCGACAAACAGCAATTCTGTGAGCCGTGCCAGTAAACACCGGCTCCCTGGAGAGGCATTTGACGTTTCTTGAATAATATGATGTACTACCATCTTTAACAGTGAAGAACCTGGCTCTGGTTGAGTGCTAATCAGCATCAGAGGAGGTAATGCGTTCAAAAAGGGAGTGAATAACAGTTCTTCACAAACCAAAAACCCACAAACCAGTTGTGTCAATTGCCCCCGACCGCCGTATTTCACTCCCGGTAAGCCCTGGATTGGTTGAGGCGAAGTGTTGAGTATATCTAGAATAGACGCGGGTAGACGATTGGGACGGTCGGCCAGAATATGAACCGTGCTGGATGGAATCAAGATAATGTCCCACTGATTAAAAGGTTGCTTTTTTTGACTTCCCTCAATCTCAACCCATCCTTCTCCCTCTGCCACGATATGAAGTGAGGCAATTTGTTGAGCCTCTACATTCAGTATCATTGCTAATTTGTCAGGTGGAGGTGTTTTAACGCTCCACGGCGCAGAAAATTGATGACAAAACTGGATACTTCCCGAAAGGCGAATGACTTGCAGTACGTCAGACAAAACATCCATAGAGCTGTTTGGTAGCGGAGAGCCTAAAATTTTGGCGTTTCAGTCAAAAACACGAGCATTTTAGTCATGGTAACTCACTCTGATTTCGACCACCATAGATATATAGCCGCAGGATAGCTTTCGTTACAATGCTCAGGAAACCTGGCATCGAAAGTCTGTCTGGCGAATTGGGCTTTGATCCTTAAGTTATGAGGAGACAACAATGCTGGATTTAAAGGTTTCGCATCCGACCGCTGCTGTGAATAAAGCATCTCCCGTAAATTGGCAAGCTTTAGTAACTCAGAGCGGTGCTAAGTTCACCAAAGCTCAAAGCCCAAATCACTCTCCGGAGCGGTTTGTTGCCGATAACTTAACCTTTCTCAAACACAGTGGGCTACAGACTTACTTCCGTTAATACACGTTCTTAATTAAGTAGGTCGGGCTTAAAGTAATTAACTACGTTTACTTTTGTAAATAGAGTCGAAATACTTTTCCTAGATAGGATTTAGCCGTATTTGCATTTTGAAACCCACGTGAGCTTTTCTACTCTTATGTACTTATAAAGGAGACAACCTATGACCTTACAACTTGGCAATACAGTACCAAATTTTACTCAGCAATCTACTCAAGGTCAGATCGATTTCTACGATTGGGCGGGAGATAGCTGGGTCGTATTCTTCTCCCATCCAGCAGACTATACTCCCGTTTGTACCACTGAACTTGGCAGCGTCGCCAAACTCAAGCCCGAATTTGACAAGCGTGGTGTTAAAGTCATTGCCCTGAGCGTAGATGACTTGGAATCTCATCAGGGCTGGATTAATGACATCAACGAGACTCAAGACACTACCGTTAATTACCCCATAGTTGCAGATGTTGATAAGTCGGTTTCTAACCTTTATGGCATGATTCATCCCGATGCTAATGCGAAAGTTACGGTGCGCACTGTCTTTGTCATCGATCCACAAAAGAAATTACGTTTAACTATCACCTATCCACCCAGCACGGGGCGCAATTTCCAGGAAATTCTGCGGGTTATTGATTCACTGCAATTAACGGATAATTATAGCGTGGCTACCCCCGTAGATTGGCAGGATGGAGAAGATGTGGTGGTAGCTCCTAGTATCCCCACTGAGGAGGCAAAACGGAAGTTCCCCAAAGGTGTGACGGAAATTAAGTCTTATCTACGTATGACTCCTCAACCTAATAGATAGATAGAGTTCCTGCGGAACATTAGTCCTAAAGCTGTTTTACCAATCCCACCCATACCTAATAGTGCCACGAGACGACAATCATCCTCTAAAATCCACTGGGTTAGAGTCTTCAGTTCGGCAGTCCGTCCTAAAAAGAAAGAGACATCAGGTGCTTCTCCCCAGTCGGTGAGATTTTGAATTGGTTGTGATGCGTGTTGACTGGCTTGATATCTTTCTAAGGCTTGTCGAAAGTTGGTTTTACTGACTTTTTCACCCAATGCTTTCGAGAGTAACTGCCAGAGTTTCGGCCCGACATCTCGCTTGATGTAGCTGACAGAATAGCCAGATTGTTCGGCAATTTCTTCATAGGTGCGATCGCCCAATGCCCCTGTAACGATCGCAGTCTCTACGTCACTGAGATAGCGGTTAGCCATAGCAAAAATGGCTGAATTAGCAATAGTAAATATTTGCTCGGATTCCAACACGATCTTTCTTTAACCACCCTAATACCAAAATCTTACCTGAACTTTTCAGAACTATGAGCTTAAACTCCATAACTTTCCTGTAACGACAACTGCAAAAATTCTAATTATTCTTGAATTAGATCGCCTTAAGCTTTAATTTCGGTATCGCACAACAGCGATCGCCTTATTTCCATCAATTTCACTCCTAATTTGCTGACCTGTTAGCTGGTGTTATGGACATCAGTGGAGGGAATTGTTTGTCCCATTTTCTCAACGCCCATTTTCTCAACGCCCATTTTCTCAACGCCCATTTTCTCAACGTTCACTTACATATTTGGAGAATTCATTATGACCCACTTTGACATCGATGAGACTGTTACTACCACCCCTAATGAAATCGGAACTGACTTCAGTGTGGCTTCAGGAGACCCTTCGGGACCAGATCCTGATTTTGGCCCCGATGGTCTCTATGCCAACTTTGACGAACTAATTGGCATGAGCCAGACAGTGGTGGGCACTGACAACGATGATATCTTGACCAGCCCTCAAGCCGCTGGAGCAGAAACCAACCCCGACTATTTTCTCGGCTATGGCGGATATGACACCTTCGTGCTGGGGAATGAAGAGGAAGCCTTCTATCTCAACAATGCCGAAGCCCTGGCCATCATTGGCGACTTTGAAGTGGAGGTTGACCAGATCCAACTCCACGGTTTCGTCGAGGACTATTCCCTGGGTGCCTCGGCAGCACAAACCGACACCGCCATCATCCACAACGGAACCCAGCAAGTGGTTGGCTGGATTGTTGGCATCCCCCGTTCCGAACTGATTGGTTCGTCTGCTTTTACCTTTGTCTCAAATTATGAAGGTCCACCAGATCCGCCACCAGATCCCGATCCCATTGGAGCACTTTAAGACCTAATTTTCGCGATCGCACAAAGCGCGATCGCACGAAGGAGAGCCAATTATGCTAAACCTACTCAAAACCTTATCTTCCTATCCATCGATTCATCACCTTGTTACCAAGGGATTTCAGGCTATAGCCCAGACCATTTTAGCGACTCCCCTCAACCAGATTGTCCTCGTCGGTGGGGGTGTTGTTGATTGTCCTTCTTGTGTGGAAACTTTAGACGAACTGATCGGCATGAGCCAGCAAGTGGTGGGCACTGACCAAAACGATATCTTGACCAGTTTTCAAGACCCTGGCAGGGAAACCCGCCCCGACTACTTCCTGGGCTACGGAGGTCAGGACATCTTTGTCCTGGGAGATAGCCAGCAAGCTTACTACCTAGAAAGTCCTGAAGCGACAGCCATCATTGCCGACTTGGAGGTCGGGGCTGACCAGATCCAACTCCACGGCTCCAGTGTGGAATATTCCCTCGGAATTTCTGAATCTCAAACCGATACGGTCATTATCCATAACGAGACGGAACAGATTGTTGGTTGGCTCTTAGGTGTCACTAATGTCGCACTGGACGATGCTTCCGTATTTTCCTTTGTCTAAACCCAATCTTACTCAATGAGGTCAAAAACCAATGCTAGTTTTGCACAAAAAATTAAGGGCACCAGCAGTCGAACATATTGACTCGGCGATGTTGGCTCAACACTTACGGGAAGGAAACATTGTCAAAATACAATCTAATCGCTTCGAGCGACTTCTAGAACAGGTTAGTTTAGCATCTCTCAAGGAAAACTTTGGCGATGCTCCCATCTTTACTCATAAAGGTAAGCAAACGTTGTTGGGCAATCTCGTACAAGGTCTACAACAAAACCCAGACTGTGCGATTAAAACCTGGTACGAAGAAGCCGATTATGACGATCCTCGATTGAATTTGTATGGCGTTATCAATCTCAAGAGACTGGAGATGCTATACCAAACATTACCTTTTGATTTGTTTGCTCAGTGGGCGATAACTCAGTCTTTCTTATGGTTAGGCTACTCAACAGGGAGCCTCCATTTTGATGAGATTGATAATGTTTTATTTCAGGTGAAAGGAACTAAGCGGATACTCCTCTTCCCGCGCCAATATACCGATGTAATTGATGGCAGACACCGACCAGAACGCGTTCCCACCCTAGGATTCCTCAGTCCTACAGCCCTCAAAACCAATCCCTGGTTGGGAGCCGTTCCCCACCATGAAATTGTCCTGAACCCAGGCGAAGGTCTGGTGATTCCAGCTTACACTTACCATGCCCCGATCGCCACCAGCTACAACTCTATTTCCGTCAACACTTTTCTCTTCCCCCACTTCCGCAGTAAAGAGCTGATTCCTGACCTGAGCCAGTTTTTGGTCCCGAAGACCAACCCGTTTACACCGATGTTCTACTACCTGATCAAAGCAGCTTCCTGGTGGTTTTCCCAGACGGGTCGAGCGGCTCTCAAATTCAGTTTGTATGAATTTTTGTAATCGCTACGGAGAACCTAAGCGGTTACTCTCGATGTTATTGCAGGAGGACCTGGCGATCCAATGTGTCCTTACTGCTGCTTAAACCAATAAATATGGTGAACAAAATGAACAAAAAACCGACCAAAACTCCACAAGAGCGAAACCTCAAGCAACTTCCACGGCTGACTAAACTCAATTTAGAACAGCTAGAAAGCGTGGCTGGTGGAAGCGGGGGTGTTTGTCCTGACTGTCCAGAGTAAGTTCCAGAAAGAGGAATAAGGCGATCGCTTGGAGCGATTTCCATCAAGGGATGCAGATTCAAATTCGGCACTCGGTTTACTTCTTCCAGGAGGTGAAAACCAATGTGCTGGTTAAAAAATCAGTCGAGCGCAAAAACGAGAGAAATACATAAATCCAAAAACGCTACCCCAATAACTAAATGAAGAACTTAAGCAGCAATTTGCTAAGAAGCCCAATGTTGCGATCGCAATATTGGCAAACGTTAACTATGTTTATTCTTTTCAAATTAGAACAACTTGATAGTGTGACTGGTAGTTATAGGTTGGGAGAAGACACTTGCCCCTCCTGTCAGAAGGATTAACAAATCTGCTGGCAATATTTCGACCCCACCTAATAAATACGAAGAAGATCCTAGGAGGTAGACAAAATGACTAACAAACAACAGAAAATAACACATCCACAACCGCAAAAGCGACCAAAAAACTCACAGCTCATTCGACTCAAATTAGAACAGCTAAATCAAATTAATGGTGGTTCGGGCGATCCATCAGGACCAGAGCCTGATTTTGGACCTGATGGTGTTCATGTCAAATAGCTTTATTAACACGACTTGGAAGGTTAGGGGAAAAATGAGAAACTAAAAAAAGAGATATTCCTCAAGAAAAATGCTTCCTCTAGTTGGCATCCCCAGAACAATCGCCAAGTTCCTGAAATCATACCGCAAAGTATTTCGTAAAGAAGC
>JASJEI010000202.1 GCA_030064795.1 Pleurocapsa sp. MO_226.B13
TCGAAGAAATTACTTTTGATGATATCGAAGAAACAACAGATATCAACTTAGAAGCAATTACTTTTGATGATGCTGACGATTCGATCAACGCCAGTCTCGAAGCAATTACTTTTGATGATATCGAAGAAACAACAGATATCAACTTAGAAGCAATTACTTTTGATGATGCTGACGATTCGATCAACGCCAGTCTCGAAGCAATTACTTTTGATGATTCTGATAGCTCAATCGATTCTAGTTTAGAGGAAATTAATTTTGATAATGCTGAGGATAATTTTATCGATGAGTTAATTGATAGTTTAGATCTTAGTAGTAGCAATGGAGATATCAATCTTAATTTAGATAATTTAGATCTAGCTGAATCTTCTGATGATACGAGTTTCGATCTCTTAGGCGATAATGCAGCAGAAACTACTGACTTGTCCGACGACCAATCTGATGATATGAATAATATTTCTGCCTGGTTGGAGAACTTAGAAACGCCTAACCGAAATTCCGATGATATTAGTGAGTGGTTGAATCAGCTAAATAGTAAGCTTAACGATTTTGACCAAGAAGATAGCAGCGATCGCAAGATAATTTCATCCAAGAATGAAGCAGAAGAGATCTCGTTTCAATTTATAGAAGATTTACTGGAAGAAGATTCTAACAAAAATAAGAATGATAATAATGAATAAAAATTCTCTGTAGTCTTCTTAACAAGGAAGAAAATTGTTTCTTACTTTGCCTAAAAATAAGTCGATATTCCTAAGATTTTCCAAAATCTTAGGAATATTTTGACGCTCGCCTTTTTGTTCGTAGAGGACGTACCAAGTCACATCCCTACAGGAGTAATAAGTAATAAGTAATAAGTAATGAGTAATAAGTAACTTAGGGAATTAATAACTAATGACTAATAACCAAAAACAAGAGTGTAAGCTCTCTATAATATTAAATTAATAGTTTGTCTTAAATTTTCTCCCATCTTTAGGATTCGATTGTGAGTTCTAAACCAAATTCTAGTGGTTCGTAGCCGATATCTATTCCTTCCTGGGCGACCAATTCTCGAATTTTATTGAACATTTCTAGACCATCAGGACGCAAGATGACAATTAGATACTGTTCATCTTTATTGGCTTTTAAGTTGGCGATCGCTTTTCTTAGGGGAGACTGTTCGTCATAGAGATCTGCTCTGGGGGCAAAATCTTTACTAGGATGAAGTACAAAACCATTTTGGCGACATTCAATGTAGATCGGAGTTTTGTCTTGATTTGCTCCTTTGCGATCTGCTTCGGTCTTTGCCACTACCGCCGCTTCTTGGGGTTCGAGAGCTTGGCTAGTCAGGACAATAATTAACAAGATCAGCGTGCCGATGGTACAGGCTAAAACAGCCAGAAAAGGAAATAGTTCGACTTCTGTTGTTTGCCGTTTACGATAGATGTTACGCCTCGACATAAATAATAATCAAATAATAATCACTGTATTTTTATTTTTCTAGGTCAGTTAATAATTTTTGCCGTTATCCTGTTCTACTAGGGTAATTCGACGGGGTTTATTAAGTTGTTGCAGAATGGGCTGAAGTTGATAAAGACTATCTTTGACACCAACCAAAACATTTTCTAGTTGAGCGGTTTTTTCTAGAGAAACAAAACTCCGTTCCAAACCCTGTTGAATTTGTTGAAAATCAGTCATCTTCTGAGCAGCAATTTCCAGGGAACTGACGCGGTTTTCTAGAATTCGAGCGGCCTGTTCTAATTGCTGGCTAATTCCCTGAGTTTGAGCGTTGAGATCGCTTGCTGTTGCTAAGTTTCTCGCTCTAATCTCTTCGACAATTCCTCTAATTTGCCCGACTAGCTCTTGATTTGCCTGTTGTTGTTGGGCAAAGAAAGTTAAAAACTCCTGGCGATCGCGATTGGTCTGTTGTGCGATCTGGTTAACTTGAGCAATGACCTGAGAACTGACATCCTGGACTTTGCTAATTTCAGCAATAAATCCTGTAGATAGACTTCGAGCAGCCTGTTCGGCATAGCTGTGGGCTGGTTGGACTAAATCTTGAGGATTGGGAAAATGTTCTTCTATCGCTCCTTTTATCGACTCGTTAATTGTCTCTTGGTCTAGCTGCTCGTTTTTCTTTTTCAGGCGGGGTAACAATTTATCGTTAATAAAAACATCAATCCCCAGAAGCAAACCAGATTCGTAGCGTTCTACTAGCACCAGGGGAATCATGACCACAACGCTGAGAAATAAAGCCAATAAAGTTGTATCAAAAGCCAAACCCAAATTACTCGTGACTTGTCCGATACCTTCTTTGATTTGTTCGACATCTCCTGAATTTTCTAAAAATCCTGAGAAACCGCTGACCGCACCACTAATACCAATAACCGTACCAATAAAGCCCAAGAGAGGAATTGCCCAAACCAAGATCCGAGGTACAGAATAAGAAGACTCGGAAGCAGCCAGATAAAAGGAAGAATCATCGAGAGCAAACTCATTGGCTACAGTGCGATCGCCACTTTTGATATAGGTTTTTAAGATTCTTCCGCAGCGCAATGCGACTAAATTGTTATCTCTCATCAATCTTTCCTGAAAATAAGCCACCTCATGAGCATCGGGTCGATCCAAAGGAATATGATCGGCGATCCAGATTTTATTAAGAGCATCGTATTCTCTTCTCAGGAGCAAAAACTTTAAAATGGTGGTGGCAATTACTAACGCAGCGAGGGCAACTACTATCGCCTGTACAAAACCCCGCTCGAATAGCAAAACACCAATATAAGATTCTCTAAATACTGGCACTATACCAATCACAGCATAAGTGACTATAAAAATAGCCAACGCTAAGGAAATCAGAAATATTGGATCTACTTCTAATTCCTGACGTTTAGAATTTCGATAACGAGGTTTTTTAGGATTGAGTTTGAACTTGCTCATGTTAATTTTTATTGTTTTGGGTTGCTATTTTTGCCAGGAGGTTCTTTTGTTGTCAGTAATAGCTTATCCTTTAGTCCCCAGTCAATTGATTATTTATCAAATACAAGTAAAGATAACGAATAAAAGCGAAAAAAAGAGAGAGGAATTGGGAGTTAAGAATTAAGTATCTAGCTCCTCTAATTCCCCTACTTCTCTAGGTTACGATCTTTAGCTCATTTGTTAAGGATTACAATTATTTATTCCTAGCGTAGCTTATTCCATATTTCCTAAATTAAACAAAAAGGGAACACCACCTGCGGAATCTCCTCCTGTCACCAATACTTTAGGCATTTGCGCCCCGCCTTCTCGCCAAGCTTCAATTGCTTCTTTTTTCAGTACTAGTTCACCGCCTTGCGCTCTCAAGGTTTCGGCAAGCAATCTTTGAGCCTCTGCTTTACCTTTGGCGCGGTTAATATCTGCTTGAGCCTCTTGTTCTGCTTCTCTAGCTACGTATACGGCTCTTTGGGATTTTTGTTCGGCAATTTGCTTTTCTTCCACTGCTCTGGCAAATTCGGGGGAGAAGCTCAGATCTACCACACTCGTATCTAGGACTATGATGCCGTATTTATCCAAACGTTCGCCTAAAGCATTGTCAAAGTCTTCTTTTAGTTCGTTACGTTTGGTAATAGCTTCTTCTACTGTTCTTTTAGCAGCAGCAATTTTAAATGATTCCTGAGTTTGGGGAGCAATAATTTTAGAAACAATATTTTGCAGCGTACCTTGCTTTCTACGAATTTCCACTACTTGAACGGGATCGAGACGGAAATTGATCGCAAAGCTCGCCTTGAGATCTTGTAAATCCTTGGTAGAGCTTTCGGCGGGTACTTCAAATTTTTGCACCGTAAGGTCATAGATATCTACATTAGATATTAGAGGCGGACGGAGATGAATTCCTTCCAGCAAAACCCCATCTTGAGCTTTACCTAGAATGCTCAAAACCCCAGCCTGACCAGGATTTAGAATTACAAATGAATTAAAAGCCAGCAAAACTACTAAAGCAGCAATAATACCACCCAGTAAAGGTTGCCAACTACCTGATGATTGACTATTCAATCTACTATCTCCTCTTGATATTTAAAATAGGTTTGTTATCAATATTTGCAAGTTTATCGTAATTTGACGCTCGAACAGCGATCGATAATCTTCAAGACATCCAAGACTACTATCCAATATCTGAGAATTTTAGTAGCAAAACAAAAATTCTCAGTCCTCAATTTCTGCCATAGGCTTTAATCGGTTCTTTGATAAAGCGAATATAAAAGTTTTTAAAAGTCGATCGCAAGACGCGGGGGAGTCCAAAATCAATTGGTACCATCGCATCGGGTAATTTCCAATCTGATACCTGTAGAGTTGCGGGTTTTTGGTAGGGAAATTCTATTTCAGCTAAGTCTTGACAGTATCCTTGTTTGAACTGAGCGGATAAGGTGGGTACAAGCAAAGGATTGACATTTAAAATCTCGATAACGGCTCGATCTAAAGCAAAAACATCGGTAGACGCGCCTAGAATTCTTAATTCTCTGGGTTCGCCACCACTAGGGCCGTTGCCTTCATGACCGATAATTCCGTCGATAATGGTTAAATTAGGGGAGATAGCTTTTGCCGTTTCGACTAGCATTTCACCAAAGCGGTTAGCATCTTTACCCGCTTCCATATGCCACCAAGCTTTCATCTTTCCTGGTACGCAGCCAAAAAGGTTTTTCACCCCCAAGGTCATCGTTAACTGCATATGCGATTTTACCTTGGGTAAGTTGATTACTACATCTGCATCCATAGCTTCTTGAGAAAGTCTCAAATGCTGAAAATTGTCATTCTCGGTAGCATAACGTTGACCTTTGAATTCGATAATAGGCAGATCTAATTCTGCACAGAGGGGAAGATAACCGTTAGCTTTCGCCACACCTTTGACACTACCAAAAGCAGGACTATCTCCTAAAAATGGTTTACCGCCAGCTTCTTTTACCAATTGGGCGACACAGTAAACTAGTTCGGGACGGGTGATACATTCTTTGGTTGGACGACTACCAGTCAGCAAATTGGGTTTTAATAAAACGCGATCGCCTGGTTTGACGATCGCTTTGATTCCCCCTAAAGGTTCGAGTAAATACTCGATACTGGATTTTAATTCTTTCAATTCGTAAGACTCGGCGCGAATTAGACTGACGGTATACATTTTTATCGGAGTTAATTGAAATTATCTAGTTGTTAATGGTCTTGTTGGTAGCTATTAGCTTTTTTTATTTATATCCTAGGTCGAGGATAATCAAAAGATGGGCTGCATTATTGCTTGTACCCATCCTGAAAATAATTAACAATTAACTAATTGTCTCTTGTCCACTCATTACCTTACCTTCCGCCGACTACTACATTTTTGATGCGAATGTGAGGACCACCAACGCTAACGGGTAAGGGCATCTGACCGCCTTTGCCACAGCCCCCATTGGTATAGAGGGTGTCGCTACTAATGGCATCTATATCTTGCAGAGTTTGAAAAACATTTCCCGATAGAGTCACGTCGCTAACGGGTTCGGCAATTTTACCGTCTCGGATCATATAACCTTCTGCTGCTGCAAAAGTAAACATTTCGCCATTGGTTTGTCCCCCTAGCATTCTTACTGCATATACTCCCTCTTTGACCCCTGCAAACATTTCTTCTAAGGGAGTATCGCCTGGTTCGATCGCGGTATTGGTCATGCGGACAATGGGCGGGTAGTTGGCGCGAATCGCTCTAGCATTTCCTGTAGGAGTTTCGTGCATTTTTCCTGCTGTTTCGCGAGAGTGCAAACGCTCGGTTAGTACGCCATTTTTGATTAAATATTTGCGTTGTCCTGGTACGCCTTCATCATCGTATTTCATCGAACCTGGAAGGTTTTCCATGGTGGCATCGTCTACTACATTTAGCTGCTCGATCCCCATTGGTTTTCCTAGAGTTAGCAATTCCTGCATCTTCGGATTCTCATAGACAAAATCCGCTTCCGAGAGATGCCCAAAAGCTTCGTGAATAAATACACCAGCTAGATAGGGGTCGAGAATTACTGTATATTGACCGCCTTTTACCGATTTTGCTTCCAATTGCTTAATTGCTCGTTCTGCTGCCCCCCGAACTCGGTCTTCTATACCGACTAGAGCATCAAAATCATTGCGGGAATGGACTGATTCAAATCCTTGACGGACAATGTTGTCTTCCCCTTTGGCGATCGCAGCAAACCGTCCGTTGATATCTAATCTTTCTTGAACGATACAGCTACCAGTCGAGTTGACAAAGGTTTTGGTGGCAAAGCGATCGCCAATACTTGCCATCGTGGTTTGAATGCGAGGGTCGAAATCTAACAGGATCTGATTGTAAGATTCCAATAGCTCACGCTTTTCTTGCAAAGATACGCTACGAGGATCGCGTCCGATCGCTTCGGGAACAAAATCTTCGATCGGTTCGACTTGTGCCAGTTGTGTTTCTTCTTTTCCTACCAGTTTCGCCTGAGAAATTGCCTCCTCGATTCTGGTGTTTAACTCTTTTAAACCATTAAAGGTGACAAAACTCCAGCCACCATTGTGGCAGGCGCGAATTCCACCACCGAGAGAAAAACTTCGGTCTACCGAGTCTAACTGTTTTCCCCGATAGGAAAGTCCTGTAGACTCACTTTGCTCGACGCGAATTTCAAGATAGTCTACTTTATCTTTGTAGGAGGCGATCGCATTTTTTATTTGTTCTGTAGTCGCTGTAGCTGCTGTAGTCATTTTAGATATTTGATTTTTTAGCTTTTAGTTTATTGTAAAACTACCAAACCTGTCGGCTTCTCTGAAATCGCGCAGAATAATCCTTCTAAATTGCTCAAGTTAGCAAGAGTATCTGCCCAATTTTGGGTAAACTAATGTCTAATCCATGCTACTAGCTATTTCTTAGCAAAGCTTCCTGGGATTAAGTCGCGTTAACCTTCGCGTCGCCTATCCCCAGAACATAGGAAATAGTGATTGTTCCCCACTCCAAACTAATCTTGCATTTCAATTCCGTAGAACAAATCTTAACCCAACTAGAACAACAGCCTGGTTGGGAAAAATTCCGCGACTATCGCCAGCTTCTCAAATGTTGGCACAATACTGTCAACCAAAATACCGCCAAACATACTCGTCCTCTGTATATAACTCGACAGGTACTTTGGGTTGCCACCTCTAGCGCAGCCAGAGCGCAGGAGCTTTCTTTTCAACGCTATAGCTTGCTTAAAAAGCTTAATAACCAACTACCTTTTACCCTCAAAGACATTCGCTTTACTTCTTCAGGATGGCATCAAGCAACCTACCAGGAAAATACTAAGGAGATTTTATTTACGATCGGCAAGCAGCAAAAATCTAAAAATATAGCGACTGAGAACGATCTTGTTGAGGAACAATTAGAAAACGAATTGAAACAATCTTCACCCTCAACCAAAGCCAAGATCGTAGCAAAACGCTGGTTAGAAAAGGTCAATCAAAGCCAATCATCTTGGTTATCTTGTCCTAACTGTGGCTCTCAGACTTCATCAGCGGAGATCGAACGTTGGAATATGTGTTATCTATGTATAGCCCAGAAATGGTCGCAAGAATATCGACCTCCAACTTTTCCAGAGATAAAATAAATAAAATCTTAAAACTCGATCTACTTTATTATTTAACGATCCCTATGGGGTTTACCAGTAAAATCTCCATAAATTTACTGAATAAAAAGTATTTTCAGATACACTTTTTGCGATTTTATGTCTATTCATTAATCAAATGTAAAAAGAATATGAAACATTAAAACCCAGCGGGGATCGCTCAAAGCCCGATCAGATAATAGGTTTAAATAGAAAAACGGGTTTATGAAGAACGTGCAAAATAGAAAAGCGAAATGGAATCAAACCAGTTCTAACCAACCTAATGAAAGAAACAAATTTTTTAACCTCTGCCTGTCGCTACTGTCGCTCTTATAAGCCAGAAGGTCGCAGGGGTGGTTCTTGCCAAATGTTAGGTGTGCCAGTTCAGAGTAGTTGGAAAGCTTGCGCTCTTGCTTCTCCTGCATTTGAAACCCCTTTAAAAAAATTAGAAGATATTTTTCAATTAAAAACTCCAATAGAATTGAAATCTGAGGAAAAAGTATCGGCGAAGGTATCCAAGCTCGATCCCGACCAAAGCTTTCAAATCACCAGTTGTCATTATTCTGAATAAATCTTTTTAATTTAAAATTAAAAATTTAAAATTCAAAATTAAATTGTAATTATCGACGCGCCCCAAATATTTGAGGCGTATTTTTTTGACTAATAATCTATTGGTCTGTCAACTTTGATTTGAGGGATAAATATTGATAAGTATCTTCCCCTGCTACATGCGGAATTACGCCTTTGTCCTACCTCCCCTGCTACATGCAGCTCAAGCCTTTGTCCTACCTGCCCCAACCCATCAATTAATTGTTGACAGAATATTAGGGTAGCCAAGGATACTGTTGAAAATCTGGAGGACGTTTTTCTAAAAAGGCTTGTTTTCCTTCTGCCCCCTCTTCGGTCATGTAATAGAGCATAGTGGCATTACCAGCTAATTCCTGTAAACCAGCTTGTCCGTCACAGTCAGCATTGAAGGCAGCTTTAAGACAGCGAATTGCAATCGGACTTTTTTGGAGAATTTCTTGCGACCACTTGATCCCTTCTGCTTCTAGTTGAGCCACTGGTACGACACAATTGACTAATCCCATGTCTAAAGCTTCTTTGGCACTATACTGGCGACAGAGAAACCAGATTTCTCTGGCTTTTTTTTGTCCTACAATTCGAGCCAAATAACTAGAACCAAATCCCCCATCAAAGCTACCAACTTTGGGGCCAGTTTGTCCGAAGATAGCATTATCAGCAGCAATAGTTAAATCGCATAAGACATGAAGCACGTGACCCCCACCGATGGCATAGCCAGCAACTAAAGCAATGGTTACTTTAGGTAAGGAACGAATCAAACGCTGAAGATCCAAAACGTTTAACCTGGGTGTACCCCCCTCGTCTACATATCCTGCTTTACCTCTAATACTTTGATCCCCACCCGCACAAAAAGCATATTTACCGTCTGTATGTGGCCCCGCACCAGTTAAGAGGACTACGCCAATCTTATTGTCTTCGCGAGCATCGACAAAAGCATCGTACATTTCAAACACGGTTTTAGGACGAAAAGCATTTCGTTTGTGGGGACGATTAATAGTAATTTTGGCGATGCCATTCCATTTGTGATAAAAAATATCTTCGTAAGTTTTAGCTGTTTGCCATTCAACTTGCATGGGTTATCTCTATAAAAGGCGGAATAATTGCTTTCTAAAATTAAATCATTTTTTTGAAGAACCTATAATTAATTTTGTTTTAATATTTTACTGATGAAAATATGCTGATAATTCTTTTCGAGATTTTTTTTCTGCTAAGGCACTTATATTGCCAGGGATCGAGGTTAAATAGGGCAAAATCTAGATAAAGAAAGATATTTACGATCCAATCAAAATTTTTAATTGTAAAAAAAACAATCATTAAAAATAAAATTAATAAATTATAAAATTTTACTTGAGAAAAATGTCCAAAAAACAAACCGTTCGTTGTCCCAATTGTGGCGATCGCGCTACCGAAAGTATTACGGATGATTCTATTCGGCGTACTGCCTGTGAAAGCTGCGATCATCTCCTGATACAGTGTCTGGAAACTGGCAAAGTAATTGAAGCTTATGCCCCTAGTATTGATAGTTACTGTGCGATCGACTCGGTTGCTGTTTGAATCTTAGAAGCCCTAAGCTGTCCGCAAGCTGCGTCTGCTTCTAAGCCACGAGAATAGCGCACGCTAACAGCTATTTTTGACTCTTCTAAAACCTTGGTAAATTCTTGAATTCGGTGTTGATTTGGTCTTTGATAATCGACTTCGGAAATAGGATTGTAGGGAATAAGATTGACATGAGTTTGAAACCCTTTTAAGCGTTGGGCTAATTCGCGGGCATTTTCGGGTAAGTCATTAACTCCTGCCAGTAAAATATATTCAAAAGTCACTCTTCTTCCTGTAATCCGAACATAATCTCGGCATTCGGCTAGCAGACGATCTAAGGTGTATTTTTTGGCACTAGGGATTAATTGTTGACGTAAAGCTTGATTAGAAGCGTGGAGACTTACCGCCAAGACAATTTGTAGCTTATGTTGAGCTAGCTGTCGAATTTTGCCAGGGATACCCACTGTAGAGATAGTCAGCGATCGCGCCCCGATGCCCACATCTTGATTGAGACATTTTACCGCAGCAACTACTTCAGTAATATTTGCCATCGGTTCTCCCATACCCATAAAGACGACGTTACTCACTCTTTGCCCGAAGTCTTCTTGTACTGTCAGTACCTGATCGACGATTTCATAAGCTTTGAGGTTGCGAATAAAACCGCCTTTGCCTGTAGCGCAAAAATCACAGTCCATAGGACAACCAACCTGGGAAGAAACGCACACTGTCAAGCGTTTGGCAGTGGGAATACCTACCGCTTCAATAATTAAACCATCCGCCAGACGCAATAAATATTTACGAGTCTCGTCGGGGGCGATACTGCAATAATGAATTGTGGAACGTCCCAGAGGATAGTCTGACATTGCTTCGCGCCACTTCTTAGGAAAGACAGAAATATCCAAAAGCGATCGCGCTCCTTTTTGGTATAGCCATTGATATAGTTGCTTACCCCTGTAGGCTGGTTGTCCTTGTTCTTGTACCCAAGTGCTTAACTCGTCTAAAGATTTACCTAATAAAACTTCCGAATTAGTTGATTGCTTTACTGTTTGTAGCGTCATTATGTCTTAGTATCTTGTCAAAAAGGAGATTAACTACTTGGGACTGTTATTAGTCATCGGTCATTGGTTATTTGTCAGTAGTAATCCTTTATTGTTTATATTTTACAGTTAATCTACAAACTCTACCAAAGACTAACTTGCAGCCTGTAATTCTTGGATAATCTTCCGCGAAATAATTCTTTTGACCGAGATTTAAAATCTATATTTTCGACAAAAATACGCTCGGCTCGATCGCAAATATGATGAGCGAGTTTAAATAACCAACTATGTCTTGCGTTGGCTATTTTTTCGTGGAATTTAGCTATTCTCCTTTGCAGTTTTAATCAATACCATTACCTAAGCAGTTCTGGAGTAATTGAAGATCGGATTGGCGAGGAAACCTCGCCAGCTAGAGTAATGTTCGTTATTGGGTTATACGTAAAGTCGCATACAAGGCTCGAATTGATGCTACGCAGTTTTAGCTCGACATTTTCGCTCGATGCGATCGCTCCTTACTAATTAGATTTATTGCCAGAATATGAAGATAGACTTTTTTTCCCTCTTCATCAGGTAATTAATTCTGATTTGTCTCAGAAGTCTATTTATGCTGCTTGAGATTCATCCAAAAGTGCTTGAACCGCTGCGGTTTCCAGACGTGCGCCCAAACTAGTAACAAGTTTTGCCGAAGCAAAAGAAGCCAAGTTGCCAGCATCTTTGTAGTTCATGCCGTTAGTAATACCATATAAAAACGCTCCCGCGTACATATCTCCCGCGCCTACAGTATCGATCGCTTTAACAGTGTAAGGTTCGATTTCAATTAATTTTTCGCCATCAAAAATTACCGAACCTGCTGCACCACGGGTAATCGCAAACCCCTTAGCCAGAGACTTGAGATGCTCTACGGCGACATCAAAATCTTCAGTTTCCGCCATCAGCAAGGCTTCACTTTCGTTAGCAAAAAGAAAATCCAGCCCAGAACCAATAATTTCCAACAGTCCTGGTTTAAAAAACTTAACCATGTTCAGATCGGCGAGGGTAAAGGCTACTTTTTTCCCTGCGGATTGAGCGATTTCTTTAGCTTTGATTGCTGCCTGTTTGCTGTTTTCGCCACTAACAAGATAACCCTCAATGTAGGTATATTGGGCATTTTGGATTGCTTCTGGGACTAATTCTGCTTCACTAAAATTAGCTGAAATCCCCAAAAAAGTATTCATCGTGCGATCGGCATCGGGAGTGACAAAGACCAAACATTTACCCGTAACTCCTGGTTCTGGATCGTGAGTATCTAGGTTAGTCGTTACTCCACAATCGATTAAGTCTTGGGTATAAAACTTGCCTGGTTCGTCATTAGCTACCTTACAAGAATAAAAAGCTTTACCGCCGAACTGACTCACCGCAATCACAGTATTAGCTGCCGAACCCCCACAAGAACGCTTTTGGTCGTATTCTGCTAAGTGGCTGACAATTTTGTCCTGACTATCTCGATCCAATAAAGTCATGACACCTTTATCAATTCCCAACTTCTCTAAAGTATCTGGAGAAACTTCAAATTCAATATCCAAAAGAGCATTACCTAAAGCGTATACATCGTATTTCGTCATAAATTACCTCAGTGAAGCTGATAAATCTAATTTGATTGAAGATAAATACCTTGCCAGTCTTCTATGGGACTGGCATTATGCAAGATAACATTATTAGGACTTTTATCTAAATATTATTGGTCGTAGATTTTAGCAACCAAAAATTTAACCCGCACCAATCAAGGTACGGGCTTGTCAATCAATAATTTGCTTTTAGCTTGCGATCGGCACTAGGGGAAAATTCAGATATTTATTCAGGGCGATTAAAGGAAAGGTTCTCATGCCTATCCAGAATTCTTTCTCCTTTAACAATTGATGTGCGATCTTTGCTTGAATCTTAAAAATCCTAAAAAAGTTAAGTATGACTACTGAAAGAAGAAAGATATAATTATTAAAACTAGTCCCTTGAGCGATCGCACCGAACTTCAGAGCAATCAATAGCTGCCGATTTAAATT
>JASJEI010000564.1 GCA_030064795.1 Pleurocapsa sp. MO_226.B13
CTACAACTTGAGACATTTTACTGTCGCGATCGACAGCTTCAATTAAACTAAATTTTTCAGTCTGGGGATAGGAATCAGTATGTTGTCCGTGGGATTTATTATCAAGTACCGAGGTGGCTAATTGCAAAATATTTAGCTCTTTCTTTCTATCCGAGGCTTCACCAAAGTGACGGTTATTTTCCCTAATTGAAGCTCTTTCTTTCTTATACAACTCTACGGTCGTAAATTTTCTATTTTCAATCTCAATTAAACTAGGATGCTGCTCTAGCTCTTTTTGAATCAACTCTAATTTGTGTTGACCTTGAGCTTGTATAAGTACTTCTTTCAGCAGCTCATGCCGACAAAAGCGAGTTTGATTATTTTGACTATTTAAAGCCTTAATTGATTTGTCAATTAATTCAATACGCGACAAAAGTTGCTGCGGATTTTTTTTAATTTGATCAAGCTCAGTACTACTTTTGCCTAAAGTTTGTGCAGTAGAAAGATTCAAGGAATCATATTTGCTTGCCCAAGAAGCTCGCAAAGTTTTCCTTTGCTCGGCTCGAACATATCTTTTTTTGTTTCTAGTTGAGACACAAGCAATGGCTTTAGCCTTACTACTACTATCTTCACCAGCAACATTAATAATTTCTGCTCTACGAGAACTAAATTGCTGTAGCTGTTCGGGTTTGAAATTGGCAAGTTCAAAAGTGCCGTTTTCTTTCCAATTTAGAGAATGCCCTAGCTCAATCAACTGTTGACCTAACTCGTGATGATATATCAAACCTACAGTTATTCTTTGCTGATAAAGCTCTCGGTTATCCATCGCTCGCCACTTGCCATCACGAGCTTGAGTTTGATTAAAAATAACACAGTGGTTGTGGAGATTGGGGTCTAAGTTTCGACTATCGTGATGCTGAAAAATTGCAGCTACCATGTTGTGAGTTTGTTGGTGGCTGCTTCCTCCTTTTCCCGTTCTAGTGTAAATACAATTCTGTTCGATGTAATCTAACGCTCGGTTAACCGCTTGGTTATGTGCATTTAATATTTGCTTATCTTCTTTGACTAATGCCAAAATTGAAACAGATTTAGGTGCAGAAAAAGTCAAATCTCTTCCTGGTCTTGAATTTCTATTGGCTAGCTTCCTTCTTAGGGATAACCCGCGATCGTCTACTCCTTGATAAGCTTTTTTGTAGCTAGAAGAAGTGACCTCGTTCGACAGTCCGAGCAACTCTGCACCACGACCAAACCACCTGCTATTTTCTACCGTCCCAATTCGTGCGAGTGAGTTATCTTCCGCATAATTAGCAAAATCTGAGTAGGGACTACCGATGGAGCAAACCATAATGAGGTGAGTATGAATGCATCTATTAAAATTTTATGGTGAATTGTCAAAATCTAAATTTTGACAATGAAAGTTAATAATCAACAAATCTTAATATACATTTTAACTATCTAAAGTTCCTGGTAATTGAAGTTTTATATGATGTTAATCTTCCCCAAAAAAAGGTCTAAAGTTCGAGGAGATTTTTGTAAGTGCGTAATGTGTGAGGATGAATTACCGCGAATTTAAAAGAGAAAGAATCGACATTCTCATATAATTCAGAATTGTATTAAACTAATGAAATTAGATATAGTGAATTAAGATTGTGAAAGCAAAATCAACTAATCTTTGAGCAAACAGAACAAGTTTTTGGCAAAATAAGATCGAGTACCTTCGACGGGGAAAATGAACGAATTAGATTTAGACTCGTTTGAGATATCGATCAAGTCAGATATCAAAAGTATAAAACCTAAATCAAAGAGACGAGGTTATGCGAAAGAACTAGTAGAAAAGTTATATTCTACGATCGAACAAGCATTAGCAGATGGTTGTTCTTTTGAACAAATAGTAGAGGTACTATCCCTAAGAAACATCAAAATTTCCTCTTCAACATTGAAGAGGTATCATCAAGCAAACAAGAAGACTAAAGAAACAAATAGCCAGAATTCAACAGGTTTAGGGAACACACCAAGAACTGAAGTTAAAGAAGATGCAGGTTCGGAGTGCTTACGGTCGGATTCAGTGAAAAAACCTAGTTTAAATAAGCCGTTAGAACCGGATCGATTACCAAAAGCATCTTTAACCGAGGTAAAAGAACATCAGAATCCAGTCTCCCAAATACTTTCTGGCTCTTCATTAACTGATGAAGATTACGCAGATGATTTCAATGATTACTAACAGCTAAATATCCTAGGAGAAACAAATGCCGACTATACATTTAATTGATGGTGAGAAAGGAGGAGTAGGAAAATCTTTTGTTGCCAAGACGATGATTCAATATGCACTCGATCGAGGTTTAGCACACATCGCAGTAGAAACCGATCGTTCTAATCCTGATGTCGCCAATATATATGGAGACAGTTGCAAACGAGCAGTTTTAAGTGAAAATGAAAAGCAAGCTCACAAGTCGGATCGGATTTTTGAATTAGCATTAAGCAAACCACTAATTGTTAGTCTTCCCTCACAAGTCCACAAACCGTTAAGGAGTTGGATTGAGAAAAACAAACTGCTAGAAATTGCTCCTAACTATGGAGTGGGGTTCCAAAAATGGTTTGTCTGTAATGGAGAGTTTGACAGCACCAAGCTATTCGTTAAGTCTCTCCAATACTACGAAGATAGACTTCCTCATATCTTGGTGAGGAACTTTGGACTTTGTGATGAGTGGGGGCAAGTTGATGACGATCGGTTGTTACAGGAGCTAATCAAAAAATATGAGGTTAAGGTCATAGACTTTCCTAAGTTGGGATACTACGAAAGATATTTGATTAACAAAGAACAGCTTACATTCGGAGATGCTAAGACGAGTGACAAGCTGACAATTTTAGCTAAGCAGAGGGTAGTAAACTTTTTGAACTCTGCTTATACAGCTTTTGATAGTAGTGGTGTATGGCAAGAGTCTGATGCCATAGGAGATTTACGTGAGTCTGCCTAAAAACAAAGCTGAAGAAGTTCTTCAGCTTTGTTTGCGTGATGAGTCGATTGAAATGAAAACTAAGGTCTATGAAATACTAAGCCTTAGCGGAATCAAAACCAACGATCCTATGTTTCTGGTATTGGCATTAACTGGACAGATGCGGGTGCTTCTTGAGACTGCTCCGGCTGAGTTAAATCAGTTACTAGATAGGTGGAAATCTGATAGCTGTGAAAGTATGACCGAATTGCTCTCCGTAATCAAAAAGCTTAAAATAAGTCAGGAAAAATATAGAGATTCAATTGCTTCAGAGATTGAAGAAATTAATTCCAAAGGAATTAGCAGCGTCAAAGCTATCAATAGATCATTGGTAACTGAAATTCTCTCAACCAACACGGAGATCGAACTAGAAGCTAAAAACTTAAAACAGGAACTGACTCAGCTTCATGCCCAAATTAAATCTGAGAGAAAGAACAATATTAAGGTCATGGAGTCTTTGATCCAGGGGATGAGTAAGACTTATGAAGATTTAGATCGAATCAATGAGGAAATTCAAAGTTCTATATCGACTCTAGAAAAAGCTAGAGTCTACAGAGCCAAAAAATGGATTACTTTGACTGCTATTATCTCGGCAGCATTGTTAATAGTTTTTGGTAGTTCAATTAGCTTTACTATCTTAGCTATACAAAAATCAAAACAATCAAGTTTGATTAGGACTATACCTAATTTATCGACTCAACATTTTTCCCCACCCTCAACGAAGTAGGGTGGGTTCGCGATCCCTCGCGAGTTATTGCCCGAAAACAAGCTCAAAAGATATTGCTTCAAGAACCCGAGCCCAAAATGCATCAATTAAGTAATTTTGCTCAATATCTAGTTAACCAAGGCATCCCTGTTTCTTTTGCTATTGAGTACGATCGACAGCCTACAGACAAGAAAATCAACACTCTCAGGTTTTTACTATCACTACCAGAGCGAGGAATGCCTATCTCCCCACCCGCAGCATTGGCAATTGCTTTTGAGTTGGCGAACCTTGGTTATCAACCTGAGTAAACAACCCCTCCCTTGCTAACGCGGAGCAAGGGGCTTTGGAAATCAGTCCGAATTCACCAACGACCAAAGCATAGCGAACGAGTCGCAGTACTCTTTTGAGGTTTCCGATAGACACTTCATATTTTCCACATTACTAAATTATATATAATTTAGTTGGTACAATTAACAATGTCAAAATTATTAATAGTTGAATCTCCTAAAAAAGCCAAAACAATTCAGAAGTTTCTCAGTAAAGATTGGGCAGTCAGAGCTAGTTTCGGTCACGTCAGACAACTGGCAAAAGATGGCGATGGTCAATTGGGTTTTGACATAAGAGGCGATCGCGTAGTTTGTCGTTATGTTGCCAGCAACACCAAAGCCAAACAAAACCTCAAACAGTTAAAACAACTGGCAAAATCGGCATCACTGGTAGTTCTGGCAACAGATCCAGACCGTGAAGGAGAAGCGATTGCATTTCATCTGGCTGAAGAATTAAAACTAAGGAATTACCAAAGAGTTACTTATGGTGAGGTAACTGAAAAAGCAATTCAGATTGCGATCGCTAACCCCAGAAAGCTAGACGACAATCTGGTGGGTGCTGCTTTGGCTCGTAGCTGTCTCGATAAGAAAATCGGGTATACAATTTCACCACTTCTTTGGACGCTCAATATTGGGGCAAAGAGTACGGGTCGCGTCCAAGCTCCAACGTTACATCTTGTTTGCCAAAGAGAACGCAAAATTCAGAGGTTTATTCCCGAACCCTACTGGACTGTCTGGGTCGATTATGCAGAAGGGTTTAAAGCATACTATCATTCAATAAAGTCTGCTGCTTTAAATGTTGAGTCTGGAAATTTACAAAGAGACGATACCGAAGCGAAAGAAGAACGAAAAATCGAAACTACCAGAGTTTCAACAGCAGCATTCGCGAAGAAATTATTAGAAATTGCTCGTCATAATCCTCATCAAGTTGTAGATATACAGAAGAAAACTCATAAAAAAAATCCCCCTCCACCATTTACCACTTCCAGTTTGCAGCAATCGGCGGGAGCAAAACTTAAGTTCAATCCCGAAAAAACCATGCAGATTGCCCAACATCTGTTCGAGTCGGGACTAATTACCTATCATAGAACCGATTCGACCAATCTAAGCAATGATTTTATTGCAGCAGCTAGAAAATATTTACAAGAAAAAGACCCTCAGAACTTGCCTCCCTTACCCCGTCAGTTTAAAAGTAAAAAGAATGCTCAATTCGCTCATGAAGCGATTAGACCTAGCGATCTATCCAAATCCTCAACTCTACTAAAACAAGAATTAGACTCGGATTGTTTCGCCCTCTATGAACTGATCTGGCGCAGAGCAATGGCTTGCCAGTGCAAGAGCGCAATTATTGAAAAAACCAAGATTATTAGCCAATCTGGTACGGCTTGTTGGCTGGCACGGGGACAAATAGTTACATATTTAGGCTACGCCCGATATTGGAAAGACCTGGGTGAAGATGTAGGACTTCCTCAAATTAATCAGGGACAGAGTTTAAACCTTGAAGTCGCCGACTCAGAGGAAAAGTTGACTCAACCGACAACTCGATATTCCGAAGCGAAGCTGGTACAGATCATGGAGAAACAGGGAATTGGGCGACCAAGTACCTATAGTTCTACCATCAAAACCCTAAAACAGCGAGATTATGTCAAGGTGTCAAAAGGCAAGCTTGTTGCTACAGAATTGGGTTTGGCAGTCGATGAATTTCAACAACAGACATTCCCCAAATTGATCGAAAGTGAGTTTACGAATGAGATGGAAAATTCTCTCGATGCGATCGCTTCGGGAAATTTAGAGTGGCAAAGATATTTCATCGACTGGAATCAG
>JASJEI010000035.1 GCA_030064795.1 Pleurocapsa sp. MO_226.B13
CATCAGTCAAAAGCCAATCACTTGAAAAAATTTACGAACAAAATAAGAGCCAGAATCCTTACGTTCAAGAAAATTGGCGCGACCTAAACCAAGCAATAGACCTCTGGCAAAAATCAGCTTCAAATTACCATGATGAGGGGAAAAAAGATTTAGAAATTAAAATTCGTCTAAAAATTTCTCAAGGATATATTAGTCTGAATAAATTCGATCTTGCTATTGAAGAATTGAACCAAATTATTGATTTAAATCCCGATCGGCAAAAATTAGCTTTAGTTTTCGAGAAACTTGGAAATGTACATACTAGGTTAAACGAGCCTCAAAAAGCAATAGTCTTTTATACGAAAAGTATTCAAAATAACAATAAGTCAATATCAGCTTTAAACAGTATAGTTAAAGCCCTCGAAAAGCGAAGCCAAGTTAAATTATTTAAAGCCAGCCAAGCCTCAAGAGAGAAAGAAGCTACCAAGTATAGTCTTCAGAGTGAACGCGCTCGCTCCCTCGCCAGGAAATATGCGAAATCTGCCTTAAATTTAAGCAAAAACAATTCTTCACCTTCTGCCGTTCGTGCCATTATTGCCTGGAGCCAACTATTTAAACAACCACCACCAGCAGATCTGCTCAAAAGAGGAACTTCTATTTTAGATAAATTAGAACCATCTCGCTCGACAATCTTCACAATACTTGGTTGGTCTAGTATCGATCTTAATAATAAAGAAAGCTGGCTAAAAAAAGCTGATGAAATGGCATTCGCTATTGGCGATGCTTATGCCGAAAGCTATGTAAAGACGGAGTTAGGTTATTTCTATCTAGAAAATAAATCGTTTGAACGCGCCTTATCACTAGCTCAAGAGGCTCAACTACTTGCTCAATCTAATTTTGCCTTAGATAGTTTATTTCGTTCTCAAACACTGAGTGGAAAAATCTATTTGCAAACCGGTCAAAATGAAAAGGCATTAGATAACTACAAAGGTGCAATTGCTTCAATTGATGCGATTTTCGCCCAAAATATCGATGACGATCGAACTAGCCAAATCCTAGATTTCAAACGCGATCTAGAACCAGTTTATCGCGAAACTTTAAATTTAATCTTGAGTAATCCAGAAGTTACACAAAATAGGCTAGATCGAGCTTTAATAATCTACGACAAACTTCAAATAGCTCAACTACGAGAATATTTTGGTGATAATTGTCTTGAAATTGTTAGAGAACAAGTCATTGACCCTGATTTTTCTCAAAAGAATACGGTATTAATCAACTCGATTATTTTAGATGACCAAGTTTTCTTAATTTTAAGGAAGCCAAATGGACGGAAAGTATTGAGCTCCGTCAAGATAGAAAAAGCTAAATTAATTAAATTGGCTCAAGGGTGGTACAAAGATTTAACTTTAGGATACTCTTGGGAATTTAGATCTGGTTCGCGTTTCTTTTACGATTTGATAATCGCTCCATTCGAGGCTGAACTACAACAGGTGAATCCATCTGCTTTGGTTTTTATCCATGATGGAGTCCTCCGAAATCTGCCTATGGCAGCTTTACACGATGGCGATCGATTTTTGGCTCAAAAATGGGCTAGTGTTTCATCACTTGGTTTAGAGTACACGACGACACCCGAAGATCAAAAATCCAAGTTTTTGGGTTTTGGTTTACAACAATCGGTTAGAGGTTGGCCAGAGTTAGATAATGTCAGGTCAGAAATAGAACAGATTCGCTCGTATGTCGATGGTGAGGTCTTTTTAAACGATCGCTTTACTTCAGGTAATTTTTCTCAATTCGTTATACAATCCGATTATTCTATCTTGCATTTGGCTACCCACGGATATTTTAGTGGAAATGCCGAGACTTCTTTTTTGGTCGCTTACGACCAAAGAATATCAGCCTTAAAGCTAGAAAGTATTTTAAGCCAGAGCAGCAGCTCGATCGAGCTCTTGGTATTAAGTGCCTGCGAAACTGCCGTGGGGAGCGAACTATCTCTTTTAGGTCTGGCTGGGATAGCAGCAAGAAGCGGAGTAAAAACTATTGTTGGAAGCTTATGGCAGGTAGGAGATGAAAACCAATCAGAAATGATCGACTCTTTTTATTTTTATCTTACCGAGAAAAAATTAGATAAAGCCTCCGCTCTTCAAAAGGCGCAGATCGAGCAAATAAATCTTTTAGCGCATCCTCAAAAATGGGCCTCCCTCAGTTTGATTGGCAGTTTTTGATTGCGCCCTTGAGTTGGTCAACTTCGCTCCTGTTATCAGTTCACAAATCGATAACCTCATCGATGGGAATCGCATCTCGACCCTTGAGATTGTGAGCAACATCTAATTGATGTTTTCTGTGGTGTGGTTCTACATCTTTTCGTTGTTGTAGAACTCTTCGGATCACCTTATCGCCTCTGCCAGTGAGAGTGCGAATCGAACCGATGCCGATATACCATTTATCTAGATGCGCTCTTGAGGGTGCATCGTTAAATTCCATCACCGTATCGATCGCCCGATTGATATCCCGTTCTGCCTCTATAGTACGCTGTTGTTTTTTCCTGCCATTACTGCTTTTTTGTTGTCCGCTTGCTTCGGCATCTTGTTGACTACCGCGACCGCTAAGACTCGATTGTCCGTTATCGTTGCTCAGGTAAGAATTAGTGTTCTTGTCAGTATTTTCCGTGTTTGTTTGCTCTGATGTGACTTTACACGATGGTTTTTCTTTTTCGTTAGATTTAGATTTGTTAGCATTAGTCCCTTGATTGGGTTTTGGTTGCGTAACCGAGACATTTTCTCCGATCGCGCCGATGATTAATTGAGAAAGTAGAAAGACTGATTATCACTCGCTCAATCGATGAAACCCCAATTAATGGGATAATAATTGAGTCGAGATCATCTCTTAGATTCGTGAGTTTCGCGATTACCCGCTTAGAAGCATCTTTAGCGACTAAAATAGGTTCATCATTTCCCCTTGATGAAGCACCAGATGTTGTCGCCAAGTTACTGGCTTCAATACGCTCTCCCAATACTCGTCGAGCCTACCAAAAGGACCTTGGTGATTTTTTTCGAGTAATCATCGACCGAGAGCCGAGTCCAGATTTAGTTTTAGAATTTCTTCATTTAGAGCAAACGCAAGCAGTGAGCTTAGTAATTGATTACAAAGCCAAATTAATCGAACAGAAATTAAAGAGCGCTACGATTAATCGTCGTCTGGCTGCGATTAAATCTCTGACTACTATTGGTCGCCAAATTGGTGTCTGTAACTACACTTTAGAAGATGTAAAAGGAGAAAAAATTCAACCCTATCGCGACACCAAAGGAGTAGATCGAGATCAGATGATCGAAGTACTTTCCTTAGCTCGGCAAGCTAAAAATGCCAAGACTCATCGCTCCAGATTAAAAGGAATCAGGGATTACGCAATCTTAAGACTGTTATGGGGCAATGCTTTACGTCGGGGGGAAATAGCAGCGATGAGTCTTGGTGATTTCGACTCAGAAGCGAACACTCTACTAATTATCGGCAAGGGGAGCAATGGTGAAAAAGAAACGATCTCCCTGGCGACCAAAACGGCGAACGCGATCTTAGAATGGTTAGAAGTAAGAGGAGAAGATCATCCCCACGCGCCCTTATTTATTGCAGTTGATAATGCCAACTATGGTAAGAGATTGGGTGGAAACGCTATTTATACAATGGTAGACAAGTTATGCGCTGCTGCTGGGATCTCTAAGAAAATGTCGCCTCATAGAATCAGGCATAGTGCCATTACTGCGGCCTTGGATGCTACAGATGGCAACATCAGAAAAGTACAAAAGCTGTCTCGTCACAAAGATCTGAATACGGTGATGACTTATGACGATAACCGCAACAATCATCAAGATGAAATGAGTCATCTGTTAGACGATTTGGCGTGAAATTGAACGAAGGCGCGACGAGCAGAGGGATCTCACTTTGCAAGTTAAATATAGGCACAAGTGCATTACCAAGGATATGCTACTAAGAATGGAGTCGATTTTTAGAGATACCCTAACCAAATGGCGGTCAAATCTCGTTGAATTTTCGGGCGAATCAGACCACATTCATACGGACTGAGATGGTCAAACTAAAAAAGAGCGATTTTGAGTCGAGACGGGCGCAGTTGAGGTTCGTCAAGGTAAAGGTGGCAAAGACAGAACTGTTTATTTGCCGACAGAGGCTATTCCTTTCGTACTTGAGTGGTTCAATGGAAAGCAACTAATTAGTTTTACGTCATTCAATAATGACTCAATTCATGAATGATGCTATTTATTAATTGAGTCACTATGTCTTTAAACTATTAATTAAATAAATATTTATATATTTACTAAATGACTTTTTTTAGCATTTTTTTATTTTTACAATTGTACATTTTAGTTTCAAAGAGCTATCATTAAACCGCCAACCAACTAATTTGGGATTCATTATGCACGTTATATCTTGTATTAGCCTTTCTGGTGGTATGGGAAAAACTACCTGTAGCTTTTTCCTAGGTCTGTATTTGAGTAAACTAGGATACAAAGTTTTACTTGTTGATGGAGATCCTCAGTCCAACCTATCTTTTTATACTTCCACTTCTATTGAACCTGATGATCCTACTTTACTTGAAGTTTTAAAGAAAGACGTTGATGTTGAAGATGGGATCTACGAAACTAAATATGATAATTTATGGATTATTCCTTCTGATGACGCTTTAAATAAAGCCCAAGAATATCTGTCTAGTATTGGCATGGGAGCAATTGTTTTAAGAAAAAGGCTGATGGGCGTTTCTGATATATTTGATTTTTGTATTATCGACTCTCCTCCTCAACGTTCCCAAATAAGTCTGACCGTTGCTGGAGCTGCCGATTCACTACTAATACCCGCCGAAGTATCTAGCAAAGGCGTTAACTCTGTTTGTCGCACATTAGATTTGGTTGCCGAACAAGCAGAAATTGATGCTTTTAGCGGAAAAGTTCTTGGTGTATTACCCTTCCGAGATCGTTGGGTTGGTCGTACCCAAACGACAAAAAGTCGAGAGAGCATTGAAACTATTAAACTTTTTCTGTCTGAAGAGAAAAGATCTCCACTTCAAAATATTGAAGTTTTACCTTCCCTTATAGAATCTGAGCAATTTAAAAAAGCGATGGATTCGGGAAAAACTCTTGAGGATATTGGCTATGAAAAATTAGAATACCCATTTGAATACGTCTCTTCTTTATTGTCTTCTCCTTTACTAGCTTCTGCTTTAGCTTAATTCTTTTAGAGGTAATATATATATGACAGATTCTGCTATTGAGCGTCTTAAAAATCGGCAGCGCAAAAAAGTAACCACCAGGAATGCTTCTCTTAATCAAGATAATCACAAGAACATAAACACTAGTAGTAAGTCAAACAGTAGTGACTCAATACCTCAAGTCAGTCAATCATTAAGTGAGTCAAACAGTAGTGACTCAATATCTCAAGTCAGTCAATCATTAAGTGAGTCAAACAGTAATGACTCAATACCTCAAGTCAGTCAATCATTAAGTGGGTCAAACAGTAGTGACTCAATATCTCAAGTTAGTCTTTCTACAGACAATGAACCTGTTCGTAGAACTATTAGACTAGATCCCAAAGTTGATGAATATATGGATACTTTGTGTAAAGCGAATAAAGTTACCAAAGAAACTCTTTTTGAAGCTGCGATTTTAGTTTGCAGCAATAATCAAAAAACTTTAAAAAAGGTGATTGCAAATGCACAAGATAGATATAGTAATCGTAAACGTATTGGTGAAATGAAAAAATTGCAAACTATGAACCGTAAATTTCAAAGCCATTTTTAACTTTCTTCTTTCGTGCGTTTACCCTGGTTGGAATGATGCTTTAAGCAACCCAAATTGAAAACTATTGTGGAAAACTTGCCCTATATTTTGGGCACTAGGTCAATCTGATTTAGGTACGATTGCCCTGAATATGTTATTAACTAGCTGCTAAGTAATTTCAGCTAATTTTGTGATGGCAAGATAATTTAATTAAGCATAATTTTCACAATTATTGCTCAACTATCTCGATATTTTTAATTATTTTTAAACCCAAAAAGTCCAAAATTTTATAGTTCAGAAAAAATGGCAAATTTTCCGTCTAAAAATAGCCTTTCAACTCAATTTGTGAGAAATGCGGGTATAGGCATTCCATAGGGATAGTGTTTATTGGGGTCGATACTTTGAGCGTATGCTGATAAACAATTGAGGTTGAAAATTGCTAGACAGATTACAATTAGACGAATTGTTGAAAACATTTTTTTCAATCGGCGTAGACTTTGAGGTACGCAGTTTTTTTACTACTGATATGTTTTATACTTGACACTTATAGTAGCTATCTTAATTGATAATCGCTAGATAGAGTTTAAAATTTAAGCTCTAAAAGACTTTGATGTTCCCAATACATATAGCCTAATGAAATCTGTACCCCGTGGCAGATAGTTTAAGATGATTATTGGATTAGGAAGATAGTTGGGGCATTTATGAGCGAGCGCTGTTTACCTTCTGGTTGTATTTTGCGTCGAGCTACGGAGCGGGATATTTGGACGATTCGTAGATTAGTTTTGTCTGCTTACCTCGATTTTACTCAGTTACGTTGGCAACAGTTTTGGTTGATTGAACAAGAAAAAAAAACGATTGCCTGTGGACAGTTACGCAATTTTACTGCTGCTCAAGAATTAGGTAGTTTGGTAGTTGTGCCACAACAGCGCGGACAAGGTATTGGTGGTTATCTTACTCTTCATTTAATTAAACAAGCTACCAAACCTTTATATTTAGAATGTTTAGGCGAAAAATTGGCTGATTTTTACGACCATTATGGGTTTGAGGTAGTTACTTGGCAAGAGTTCCCCCCAGGGCTTAAGTTCAAGTTTGGTCTATCTCAAGTGGTCAAAACTGTTTTTCGTTTGCCCGTGGTTTTTATGCGTTACCCAGAATCTCATTCGGCACTTGCGAGCAAATTTGTCACTTGAACCATAAAATGGGACTAATGGAAGCATAAGATGGGACAGTTTAGGGGCTGAAAGTCAATAAATTCGTTAAGTAAATTTTTCCCTGTCCCAAATTTATGAATCATAAAATGGGACTAAGTAAAAAATAAAACCATAAAGTGAGACTAAATCAGTTAAAATTGGCATTTGCGATCGCTATCCTTAAAAGGCGATCGCCTTAGACAGACTGCTATTTTATCTTGTAATGAATGGTGGCATGAGATCTGGAAGTGGCATAATGACCTTTTTTGAAGTTAAAAAAGTCCCACTTTATGGTTCTATTAGTCTCATTTTATGGTTCAAGTGACAAAATTCAATACGAGTAGTCTTTACGGTGCGCGGGTGGCTATCTCTATTGCCTGGTGTGGATGATTTTCGTAAAACCGCTTCAATTCTTCAAGCTCAAGCTTGTTCCTCGGCAGATAACATATATAAATGTAGTGTTTGAGTAAATGCTGGCGGTAGGGCAAGAAAACAAGGAGAAATAGTAATCATCTGCTTAATTTCTCCCTGTTTGGCGTTATACGAGTTTAAAAGATCTCTTCGGTACAGACGTTATGTGACATATCGAAGTGGCAGATCTCGTCTTCGGCTACCCAGAGTGACTTACTTACCGTGGTAGCATCATCGTTACTAGCTAATCTGTAGTACCAATGAGACTCATTGAGATAAGATTCGCTGCTGCGGTAAAGCCCTGGGTTGTACTTACATTCGACCACCTCAAAGGTTGCCCATTCACTATGATGTTCGGCGGAGTCAATGACTTTAACAATGCTTCCTACTTGATACTGGGAATAAGGCTTATCTATATCTTCTTCTCTTTCTTCACTTCGATCGTTAAGAAAACAATCATTAGTTTTCTGATGGTAAGTCCTTGAGGAGCGATCGAATAAGCCACACCAACCACGGTCATGCTCGTTAAAGTCCTGGAAGTGTTGGCAGTTGGCGCAGATATCGGTAGATTGTTGCTCAGACCAACGGGCTAAAGCTGTTTCCTCTTTCCAGAATGTCTTCTCCCCATCAGTGATTTTGTACTTCCAGTAAGGCTGAGAAAGTAACTTTCCCGATGGTGTAACCGATTCGACTAGTTCTAAAGCGCAGACGGTAAAAATAATTGGAGGATAGTTAAAACTAGTACCACCTATCTCTACTTTGTCGCCAAACACAAATAAGGGATGAGGATGGCTATATTCAGTTTCCTCTGGATGAACATGAGGAGCGAACTCAATGGTTATCAGTGTACGTTCTTGAACGGAACTTACTGGCTTGAGCAGTATAGTTTGTGTCATCATAATTTATTACCTTAATTAAATGGTTGAGGTGAGAAGAGTAGTCTTGCTTTGGTCGGCGACTACTCTTCGTTAGTTTTGTCGTTGAATAGCGAAAATCTGGATTATTGGTAAAATTCTCATCCAATCAACCTACTATAGCGTGTCACGCTATGTAGCGTCAAGTAGTAAAAATAAACTTTTATGTGCTAAAGTAGTGGCGGAAAGTCATCAAATAGAGGAAATTAGAAAGTGTTGACTTTGAGGAAACCAATGCTTCGATGGAAGCTTAGAGAAGTAATGGCAAGAGCCAAAATAACCAATCGAGAATTGGCACAAGCTCTGGGTGTCCATGAAACTTCTGTTTCTCGGATGAAAACAGCAGATACTATGCCTCGAATTGATGGCGATACGTTAGATAATCTTTGTAATTGTTTAGTAAAGCTTTACAAAGACAAAGGAATAAGCGAAATAGTCATGCCAAGTGATCTGTTTGAATTTATTCCTAACAAAAGTTGATGTACCTAAAATCTGCTTGTTAGTAAAAAAATCAAAAGCGACCGCCTTCGGTAGAAAAGATTGCGATCGCTTTAGTTGTAAATAATTCCTATTGGAGTAGGAACATGGTTATCTATATTTTAGAAGAGATGTGGTTTTTTGACATCTCTAGTTTCGCTGCACAACCTCTTGACCGCTTAGATCGAGTAGGAGGTGCAGCATGAACAGAGTAGTTGCACCCCACCAGACCGAAGCGTCTCACCTAACAGAATGGATTAAAGGAAGCGGAGTTAAGCAAAAGCTCGCCGAACTAAACCTCAGAAGTATTTGCGACCCGAAAGAAATAGCCCAATTACTGAACTGGGGAGCGTATCACGGAACACCAGGTTGGTATGTGATGAGCCTAGACCTAGAGACTGGTAACTGGAGGCGGTTCGGACAATTAAAACCCAATGTAGCCCTGCTTTTTCCCAATGCCAAAAAAGCCCAGAAGTATCTTTGTTTTCCCAAAGGTGACGGAGTAGAGGTAATATTACTACTCCCTGACATGGACACTTGGCAGGAGATCGCCGAAAAATATGGAGTGCCGATCGCGCCCTCTGACATCGATGAAACCCGACTTGATTTGGGTTTTTGGAAATGGGTAGTGGATAATCCGCAGCTACCGATTGCCGTAACAGAAGGGGCAAAGAAAGCAGGGTGTTTAATGAGTCATGGTTACATTTCCATCTGCCTAACTGGGGTCTGGAATGGCAAACAGAAGAAAAAACTCAAAGCGATTCCCACCCTTGCTCCATTTCTGGTTCAAGGTCGCCCGATACACTTGGTTTTTGATTCAGATATCGTCGTCAAAAGGCAGGTACAGGAGGCACTAAAGTACGCTGGCTACCTGGGAGTCAAGGCAGGCTGTATCGTCGGTGTAACTCTTTGGGAATACACAGAAGAGACAAAAGGCGTGGACGACCTGATTGTAAACAAAGGAATAGAAGCATTTAAGTTCGTTATGGATAATCTCGTACCTTTTAAAGATTGGCTGAAGACATTAGAATCTCAGTTCGATAACAGTGGCGGTCTAATTAGACTCGATACCAGGAAATTGATTGAATATATTCGTTCGACATATCGCGATCGCCTGAAGTTTAATGTCCTCAAACAGAGAATTGAACTCGATGGTGAGCTTTTGCTAACCGAGTTTGCCTACCTGAGACTAGCAGAACATGATGGCATTGATACTACAAAAAGTAAAGCAATAGATGCTTTTACCCAGGTAGCCGAAGAGAATGCCTATAACCCAGTTTTGACTTATCTCGATACGGTAGCGCAACAGATTGCCCCGATATCAATCGATAATCTGTCTGTTCGTTATTTCGGCACATCAAACCCGCTATATGACACCTTTCTCAAAAAGACCTTAATTGCAGCAGTAGCTAGGTCATACGAGCCTGGCTGTAAGCACGATACTACTCTAGTTCTCAAGGGAGAACAGGGAATAGGCAAATCCAGCTTCTTTGAAATCTTAGGTGGCGACTGGTTCGACGACAGTATGGGAGACGGAAAACTCAAAGATGACTTAATAATTCTTCATAAATCTTGGATTCAGGAATGGGGAGAAATTGAAAGGGTATTCTCTAAACGACAGGCAGGAGAATTAAAGGCATTTCTGACCAGAAGGAGCGATACTTTCAGACCGCCCTATGGTCGAACTGCACTTGAATTCGATCGCCGTTCGATAATTATCGGGTCGGTCAATGACGACCAGTTTCTTGTAGACCCGACGGGAAACAGGCGTTACTGGGTGATTCCTATAGGAGTAGATGAGATTAACCTAGCTCAATTGAAACAGGAAAGAGATGCTATTTGGGCTGCTGCGGTGGCTGCTTATCGAAAAGGAGAAACTTGGTGGCTCGATCGCGAAGAAGAAAAGTTAAGTGCTGAGAATAACCATTCCTTTGAGATTGTTGATGAATGGCAGAGTGCGATCGCGACTTACCTAGAAGGACGAGAAAAGACCTCGATTACTGAGTTACTACAACAGGTATTTGATTATGAGTTGGGTCAGATCCAAAGACGAGATCAAATGCGGGTGGCAAATATCTTGACTAGTTTGAAGTGGAAAAAAGCTGGACAAAAACAGCATCAAGGTAAGCGTCAGGTAGTTTGGGTGTTGCCTAGTCAAACCCATACGCAGCAAGAGATATCTACACCTGCTATACCTTTTGAGAGTGAATCTGACGCAACCCAAAGCAGTTACGATAATTCCTCTCAAGAAACCGAAAAAGTTGAAAGCTTCGGTATAGAAGAACCGAAAAAACAGCTAATTAAACAGACAACCAAAGAAGTTAGACGAATCGGTTGGGGCAAAAAACAGGGAATTGCTTGTATTAAACAGAGGTATGGAGTGGGCGAGCGCAGTGATCTGAGTGTCGAGGAGTTGGTCGATTTTCGAGATTATCTAAGAGGTTTGCCGAGTAAATAGCCAGATGGTTGAAGTCAGAGATTTGTGATATCTAACCAACCAGATCGAGCGCAAATTGGTTAGACTCATTAGTTAAAGTAGTATATTTGTAGTTATTTTTCGGCGAACCAAGCTTTTCTAGAGGTCTGAATTGGCTAACGATTTTAGGTGGTTTGATAGTCGAAAGTACGGGGCTTCAATAATCCATGACATTAATAGACAGTCTTCAAGAGACTTTAACTGTACTACCTGTGAAGATAACTTAATAATAAGACTGTCTATTAATGTCTAAGATTTCTTTCGGGAAAATACCGAGAAGATCATCTGGGGGGATTTTGTAGTATGGGTTGATTGACTGAGCGATGATGCTCGTAGCTGGTTGCGATCGCCCGCTTGAAAAAAATATGGTATTGTGAAATGAACTTGAGTTAGATATCTGCGATGCCTTGTGTCGGAATAACGCCACAACCATAAATCATAATCTTCAAATCACAAATCTTTATTAAGATCCAAGACCAACTCAAATGCAGAAAAAAAACCTTGGCATTATAGACGTTATTTTGAGTTTGATTGCTTTGACGATTGCTACATTAATCTTTCTCAAAGCGTTCTTCGACATGGATACCAATTACGATGTGGGTTGGTATCATCTACCTTTTGCTGCTCGAATCTGGGGCATTATCCCCGCCGAGTCATTTACCTCTGTCGAAAGAGTGGAGGATCGCTATGATGGTTTTCCGCTTCTGGCACACTTTTTTCAAGGAATGCTTTGGAAGCTGACGGGGAGAATTGAAGCAACTCATCTGGTTGGGTACTTCAGCGTAATTATCTATTTTTTCTTCCTTAAAAGTTTTTTTCAAGTCCCTTTATATATATCGGTAATAGCTATCTTTACTGTTCCTGCGGTACTTACTCATGCTCCTAGTGGCTTTGTAGACTTGCCTGGCAATATTGGAGCATCTGTATTAGTGATGATGAGTTACAAATTTTTCTTACTCAAGGAATTACCAACTAAAAAAGAATTGTTTGTCACTTTTTTAGGTGCAGCAATAGCAGCCAACACAAAACCGCAGTTACAACCTCTCGTATTCATAATTTATTGGGTCACAGGAATCAGATTAGTTTGGCTTTATTGGAAATATACTATTTCAGGTAAACGTAGATTATGGCTAACCGTCCCGTTAGGCATAATCGCTTCAATTGTGATCTTCGCCTCACCAATCAAAAACGTTGTCCTGTATGGTAATCCGTTTTATCCCACTAAAATTGCTGTTGCTGGAGTTGTTCTCAACCATAAGGCAGTCCCCGAAACTTATAGCGAAGGAAATCGACCGCAAAAGTGGTTAAGATCCGTTCTGGAAATCAATACCCCTCAATGGTCAATAGACCAATCCAACCGCACCTATAATCCAAAATATTTAGATCGCGCTGGTGGATTCTTTGGTGCCTATGTTGTCCTAAATTTGCTACTGCTAATAAGTCTAACAATTAGAGAACAACTACTCAATCGAAAGTCGTCTGAACTAAAGTCTCTTAGTGCTACTGTTGCTTTGACACTAACCCTATTCATGTCTTTGCTTCCCGCTAATTTCCCTCAATCTCACGAATTAAGATACTTTATGTTTTGGATGATTACGTTAGTTTCTTTAAACTTGACTTTATTCTTTTCTCTCAAAGATCGAGTAAATCAAAGATTGCCAATAAAGTATTTGCAATTGGTTTATGTATCATTTTTTGTAATAATGTGTGCAAAGATTGAAAACTTCTATTTGCGACCAGATTTTCGTAATCTTAAAGTTTATCTGGAGATGATAGTACAAGATGAGCTAGTCCAACAGATTGAGCCTGCTCGCTCGAATTGTTTAGTTGCTAACTATAGTCCAAATTCAAATAAGATATCTCCTGTATCTGTTGACCACGCTTTTTACTACAGTTCGTATTTTCATCCTCAAGTCGGTAAATACAGTATCAAGTTGGTCAAGGATTCTAATAATTGCCAAGACATAACTATTATTCCTCGTAACGATTGATAATTTTCCCAAATTTAAATTGGTCAATTCATTTTTTTATAATGCTCAAAAAAACTGCTCGATATTTCTATCTAACAATAATCCTTACTAGTTTTTTTCCTATGGGGCTTTCGGCTCAGGTCATTCCAGATAGCACATTAGGTGCAGAAAGTTCTACTATTCGTTCAATTGATGATTTGCGCGATGCGATCGAGGGAGGAGCGATTCGAGGTGAGAATCTCTTCCATAGCTTTTCTGAATTCAGGATCAATGAAGGAACAAGAGTAGATTTTGCTAATCCAGAAGGAATAACCAATATTTTTTCTCGCGTAACTGGAAGTAATGTATCTGAGATTTTCGGTACTTTAGGAGTTGATGGTATGGCTAATCTATTTCTGTTCAATCCAAATGGTATTGTCTTTGGCGAGAATGCAGCTATTGACATCGGCGGTTCTTTGATGGCAACCACTGCCGAAAGCATCGAGTTCAACAGTGGAGAAAAGTTTAGTGCAGTCGCTCCCAGTGAACCACTTCTAACGATTGACTTTCCTATTGGTCTGGGGATGGGAAGTATTCCAGGAAATATTGAAGTTCGAGGAGAACAAAATAATGTATCTTTGGAGATTCCCAGTTTTCGCGTGATTGCTGAAGATTTACCATCATCAATTGAAGTAGATACGGGTGAGAATATCTCTTTAATTGGCGGGGAGCTTAATTTTGATGGGGGAGGACTACAAGCTCCTGGTGGCAACGTTGAGCTTGCTAGTATGGATGCTGACCAAACTCTCAAGCTGATACAAAACAATGGTTGGTTTTTGGTCGCTCCTGACAGTTCGTCAACTTTGAAAGATATTAGTTTAAATAATGCAGCGTATATTGATGTTAGCAGCGAACGAGGTGGAAACATTCACATTAGTGGTCGAAATATTAGCTTGAATGAAGGCTCTGTAGTTCTTGCTAACACATCATCGGCTAGCAACAATACTATTGAGATCAATGCTACTGAATTGTTGGAAATCAAAGGTACTTCAGGAGAGTTTCAGGCAGATTTTACTTTTCAGGAAATTGAGAATCCTGGCGGTCTGTCTATGACTAGAGATGAAGTGCAAAACAATTATTCTGTAAGTTTGATTGGGGCAGATGTATTTTCTGATTCAAACGGTAATGGTAACGACATTAATATTAGTGCAAAATCACTACAGATATTTGATGGTGGGCAGATTCGTACGGTCAATTTTTCCCAACATAAAAGCTTTGCTGGTGATATCGACATAGATGCGGATAATATCTTGTTAGAGGGAACAAATAATATAGATAGTCTGTCAACTTCAGTGATTAATTCTAGTAATGGTTCTGGCAGTGTTGGAAATGCAGGAAACGTCAACATTAATACTCAAACTATAAAACTGAAAGATGGAGGCAGAATCACAACCGATGCTTTTGGTACGGGAAGTGGAGGAAATTTAACCATCGAGTCAAAAGATATTCTTTTGGAAGGTTTTGTTCAACCCTTTGTTCCAATTTTTACGGGTTTATTTGCTAGTTCTCGTGCGGAGGATAATACAGGGAATATAACTATTAAAACTGAAACTTTAAACATATTAGATGGAGCTTTAATAAATGCTAGTACTTTTGGAAAAGGCTCAGCTGGCAATATTAAAATTGAATCTGAATCAGTTAATGTGTCTGGTCTGATTGACTGACAAAAGACGATCTTAAAATGGCTAAAAAGCCTATCTAACAAAGATTTGAGCGGTTATAAAAATTTCAGACAGTTTCTCAATTTCAAATTGTAGGTTGGGTTGAAGGATGAAACCCAACACA
>JASJEI010000203.1 GCA_030064795.1 Pleurocapsa sp. MO_226.B13
CAAGGCAAAATACAACCAGCCAGAGGAGTCATTGTTACTGAATCAGGCGAAATAATTCTAACTGCATATCGGACTAACAATGCTGGCGTACGCCTGACCGAAATTAAGCCAAACTGTAGCTAAGGCAGCAAACAGGCGAACACTCACCAGGTCGGCGCGTACGCTTTGGCTATACTTTCAACAAGGACTATTAAATCTGTTTGTTCTTCCTCTTGAACTGCTAAATCTGAACTGACACTATCTTCCACTAGAGTAGCGTCCATTACAGTAGGTTTACTAGACCCACTAGACCCACTAGACCCACTGGAGTCTAGTGGAAAATCAGACATCTTTGCTTTCGGAGTGCTTTTGAGAAACTCGTCTTGTTAATGAGATATTAAACTTCTAAAGTTGAATGTATATATCATGTAATTTTATTACTGCTTGATCATGAACAGTAGAGCCATATCTAGAAGTTTTGATGTTAAGGATTGGCAAAAGGGTTATCAGTCCCAACCCCACGAATATCAATATCGAATTGATCAGATAGAAGGTGAGATTCCTGGCGAATTACAAGGCACTTTGTATCGCAATGGTCCAGGTTTATTGGACGTTAACGGTTTTCTTTTGAAACATCCCTTTGATGGAGATGGAATGATCTCTGCTATCTCCTTTATAAATGGGCACGCTTACTACCGAAACCGCTTCGTGCGCACTGAAGGATACCTTGCAGAACAAAAAGCCGGTCAAATCCTTTATCGTGGTTTTGCTACTCAAAAACCAGGAGGTTGGCTAGCGAATGTCTTTGACACCCAACCCAAAAATGTTGCCAACACTAATGTAATTCACTGGGGAGATAGACTTTTGGCGCTATGGGAGGCAGGTCAGCCTCATTCTCTAGAACCCCGAACTCTTAACACTATTGGAATTGAGAATTTAGGGGGAGTTTTAGAACCCGGTCAACCCTTTTCTGCTCATCCTCGAATTATTAAAAGTCAAGATGAAAAAAGCAATATATTGGTAAACTTTGGCTTAAAGATTGGTTTCTTATCTAGTACGATCATAATTTTTGAATTAGATACTAATTATAATCTCTTAAGCAAACACTCTCATGCAATTCCCGGCTTTGCTTTCATCCATGATTTCGCAGTTACACCCAACTATTTAATATTTTTCCAAAATCCTCTGGTATATAATCCCTTACCTTTTGCTTTCGGGTTGAGCGGTGCAAATAGTGGTATAGAATTTTGTCCTAATTTACCAACGCGAGTGATTATTATTCCTCGTAATAAGAAGGAGAAAATGCGAATTATCGAAACAGATCCGTTCTTTACCTTTCATCATGCTAATGCATGGGAAGTAGAGAACCAAGTTTACGTTGATTCTGTTTGTTATCCGGCTTTCCCGGCAATTGAACCTAATACTGATTTTCTCCAAATCGATTTTGACAGTGTTCCTACAGCAGAATTATGGCGTTTTGAAATTAATCTAGAGCAAGGAATAGTAAAGCATCAGGTGCTCGAGCACCGCAGTTGTGAATTGCCCATGTTTCATCCTCATCATATTGGTCGACCTTATCGATACCTTTATCTGAATGCTTCACATGCTCCCAAAGGTAATGGCCCTCAGCAGGCAATCATCAAAATTGACCTGGAAACTGGAGAGAGGCAATTGTGGAGTGCTGCTCCCCGTGGTTTTGTCGGTGATCTTGCATTTGTTCCTCGTCCCGATAGTCTTCAAGAGGATGATGGTTGGCTATTAACTTACGTGTATGATGGGGCTTACCATCGTTCAGATTTGATGATTCTGGATGCTCGAAACTTAACACAAGGTCCAGTTGCTCGACTGCATCTGAAGCATCATATACCTCACGGAATTCACGTAAGCTGGTCTCAGGATTTTGTCAACCGCCGATCTTCCTTATGACTAGAAACCTTACTACATCAGCTTTTCTAGTATTGGGTCTACTAGCAGTATTAATCCCAATTACTCCTCAATCAGACTCGACAAGCTGCTTCAACAGATAAGATTATGCCTGGCATATAGTTTTAAGAATATGTGATGTAACTTACATCTTTAACTTCTAACCTCTCCCTCAACCTCGTATATCGAGGCACGCTGCTTGACCTGTTTCACTGCGATCGCCCTTCTGACCTCACAGGCGATCGCTCTTGTTCGCCAATTCTCAAGCAGCCGTTGATTCTGACTCGGCATCGGGCTTGGGTTCTTTTTTCTTCTTCTCAAAAACCTGTAGTCCAGCTCCTTCCAGTTCAACTACTCCATCGGGGGAAATGCGAATTATCTTTCCTGAAAGCGCACCTACCCAGTCATCATATTCATCCATCTTGGCTACCTGTTTTTTCAAAGTTTTGCGGTTAACTTCGGCTTTAACGGTAACGTTGTTTTCTCCTTGAATCTCTAAAGTTACCTTCTTTCCCTCTGTGGGTAAATCTGGTTTATCGCTGAATTTAATGGTGATTTCGGGAATTCTACCTTGAATCATGATGCTTGACTGTTAACTCCTAACATATTTAAGTTACCTTCGATTTCGGAAAGATACCTGTAAACTTTAGGTTGATTTAGGGATATTGGTAAAAAGAGCGTGACAACTTTCATACTTTCTCGACTGATAACGCGATCGCTTTGGACAAATAGAGCAATTTGTTTCTATTTTCCATAAAAGTGTTAGGATGAAAGTCGAGAATCAACAGGTTAACGATTAAGTTTTCATTCAGTATCTAAAGGTCTTTTCCGTCAAGTATTGAGCTATTTCTTTTTTAATAATCTTGTCTCTCTAAACACAACACTCATTGAGAGGACAACCAAAATATGTCAATTTATGTAGGTAACTTAGCTTACGAAATCAATATTGAAGACTTAAATGAAGTCTTTACCGAGTATGGAACTGTGAAACGGGTTCATATTCCAAGCGATCGCGAAACAGGTCGTCCGAGAGGATTTGCTTTTGTAGAAATGGAATCGTCGGCTAGCGAAGACAAAGCTATTCAAGCTTTAGATGGAGCAGAATGGATGAGTCGTGAACTAAAGGTTAATAAAGCCAGACCTCGTGAAAACAGAAGCTCTTTTGGTGGTGGTCGTCGAAACAACCGCTTCTAATTTAAGCTTCTTTAGTTAAATTCTAAAATTGACCGAGAGGGATGATTCGGTTTCCCAACCATAGACAACCCTTGGTGTTGACGCTTTTAGGAATTAGGTAGATTAGTTCTACATTTTTTTCTAGAGGCGTTTTGTTGTTTAAACAGGGTTTTTTACTGTGTGACTAGATTCTTAGTTGTCAATGCAACTACAACAAACGAGACTTCGTTGTTCAACTCGAATCTATCGAGCCGTCATCTATTAATTGTGAACTTTAAATTATGAGGATATACCGATGAATGATGATACTCCCGTAAGCTGTTATTTAAACGATTGCCTGGAAGAAATAGCCACTCTCAAACATCAATGCACCATTACTTACAGAGATGAGAAAGACGAATTTATCAAAGTTGGCGGTCGGATTATCGAGCTCTATGCTGCTGAAGGTAACGACTGGTGCAGGTTGAGCGATGAGACGGTAATCCGTCTCGATCAAATTGAAGAGTTTGAGTCGGAGTAGTTTTTTATCTCGATTGAGTGGAGTCAAGCGAGCGCCTAATTATTCCCTAAAGCGCGGTCTGCCTTCAGCAGGCACTGCGCGTACGCGCTTTGAAGAAGAGTAGATATATTTCTGGCGCGGTAATGAATCTTTTTAAGTCTTTATCCAAGTGATGTAGATATTATGTTCAGAAAATAATCTACTAAAATGATTAACACTCTTATTCAGTCAATTCACAGAACCAAGATGAGCGTTTACGAACTTGACATCCAAAAGATAGAGCAACTTCTCAATTCGGCAACTTCTGAGAGACAACGTAAAATGTACAAGTCCTTATTGGATAAGGCACGAAGCCAAGAGCTCTCGTCTACTTCTGACCCTACACCTGAAACTACGCCTGAAACAGAAAAGAAAACTCAAACCAAAACTAATCACTCGACCGAGACTAAAACCAAGACTAAAACTACTTTGAAGCAGAAGAAATCTACTCGTCAATCGGCGACTACAGAAGCCCCAACGCCTACAATACAGTCTACAACTTCTACTAAACTCACACTCAATGAGTCTGACGTACCGACTCAAACCGAACCATCTCTATCTCAGTCAGAGCGCACCCAGCAACACTCCGATGACGAGCCGAGAATCTTTCAGGCTTTAGGGACACTTGTTGCTGCTCCCTATCTCAAAAGCGATCGCTTAAAGGTGAAAATTGACGGACGCTCATACGATTTGTTGTACGTTAAAGGTTTTCAACGTAGATCTCACCGTTCACTTAAAGCGGAGTTAGAAAAGAACGGTTCTAGACAAATGTTTCTCAAGCTTTATCCATCCGCTACATTTGACCAGTCGTCGGCTGAACCAATACTTTCTTTCTCCGTCGCCAACTTCAGTCTCGACTGCAAAAAACTCAATCCCACCTTCCGCAAGTCAAAATGTAACATAAAGTAATCAAGTAAAGCAGTAGAAGAAAAGACAAAAATAGACAATTATCAATTAAGCTTTAGTAACAAATACTTACAGAATCTCCAAGGTGGAAGAAAATTTAATAATCGGTCTAACTAGTTCTTGGGTAAAATCAAAAAAACAGTCCAATAACTAAAAAATAAACACAATAAAGTGTTAGAAAATTTAGAAATAAAAAATCTTAATCATCTGGGAATAATAGCAGGAATAATAGATGAAATAGGAATAGTAGAAATTGTCAATGAGCATTTAGGAACATCCCCTAAAGAGATTGTAAATCCAGGAATAATTATCAAAGCAATTATTATTAATGGATTGGGATTTGTAGCTAGACCATTATATTTGTTTCCACAATTCTTTGAAGATAAAGCAACAGTACATTTATGAGGAAAGGGAATATTTCCAGAACACTTAAACGATGATAAAATTGGTCGTGTAATGGATAAATGTTATCACTACGGAATCTCAGAATTAGGGAGCATCCCATTGGGGCAAAAATAAGGAAAAAGATAGAATTTATCACGCAGGCGATCGCCCTGGAGGAAACTAACAACAAGAAAGTCTATTTCTCCTGATAATTAGAGAAGGCAATTGAATTTTGAAATGTCGATTTGTAAGATTTTAAATAGCTAATTTACCGTTCAAATAAGCGCAACGAAGTTGTAAAATTTGGGGGACATTTTCGGCTTTCCATTGCGCCCCTGTGATTTTAACTCTTTCTCCTATTTGTTTAACCGCCGATTCTACAGCTCCTGAACCGAGAGAACAAATTTTTTGCCATTGAAAGTAATGATAATTAACAATTCTTTGGCGATGTTTTTTGAGATATTTACAAAAGTTACTACCCCCCAGAAGTGGGAACTTCTTTAAATAACTAATAGTTGCGTCAACTTCTCCCATCCAAAGATAAGCTTCTAATTGTTGACGGTGTTTCTTTTTTGCTTCGATTTTATGTAAATTTTCCATTAGATGAAACCAATCTAGAATTTCGAGGCGGTGCTTTTTTTCACCAATTTCTGCTATAATCTTCCAGATTCCATCATGTCCATCCCCTAGACAATATAAGGGTTTGGTTAATTTTTGACTGTTAATCCAATCAGTCAAAGACAAATTGTCTTGAAAGAATGCGCCATAGTAAATCCCTTGAAGCCGAGCTATTTTATACTGTTTCCAATAACTGGGTTCTCCTTTATTTTCCCCTTTTAATCTAATATTTCCCCCATCAATACTTACCTCAGATAATCTTTGTTTGACTTCAGGTAATTCAAAGTCTTTTTTCACAACTTTTCTCTGACAAGTTGAATGACCTACTTTCATTCCCGTTAAGAGCAAAAGATCCTGAGCGGCATTTTGATAGGATTCATTAGCACTTAATAAAAAACAACATTTTTCTAAGAGGGGACTATGGCGTGTTCGCGGTTCTATTCCCAAAGCTTCTGCTTGCTTTTTGGTAATTTTTAGTTGACCCAGACAGCTTTTTATCTTTCTTTTTTTTCCTTGACTAGTTCCAGTCTTTTTGGCGACAAAAAAAAGGTTATTTTTGGACTGACGTGTTCTAAAATCTTTCCTCTGACAGTACTTTCGATATCTTCTAGATTTTTTAACTGCTCTGTATCACTATTGTTGTATAGTATCTCGCCAACTCGTTTTAAGCACGCTTCTAGTTCCTGTTGTTCTGATGGTTTCACGATCGCTGTTATTTTTTCGCTTTACCTTTTTATTTTACTCCCAGAATTTGACGGGTGCAGTCAAAAGTAGTTGCCTACAAAAAGGCGATCGCGCACCGCGAATGCGCCAAAATAGCTAAACTAAACCGTCTAGTTTGATAACGAGGAAGAAAATTTCTATGGGGGTTTACTTGATATTTAAAAGTATAAAACTAAGAGGCTAGTATACCTAAAAATAGAGCCGTTATTTTTATTGCTAAAAAAACTTTAGTTCGCTAAATCTAATTTCGGCTCTAGGTCATTATTTACTATGTTTAGATTAGCTGGTGATTTGTATTTATTCCAAAATTCAGACCACCAATCATTTGCTCTAATAATTCTTAAAGCTAACATAGGATTAATGGTTAAGGGGTGCCAAGTAGCCCCTGGAATTTTCAACCTTTTTTGTGGAATATATTTGTGGGCACTTTCAATTTCTCCCGAGCCTATTGGTAATCCTAAAGACTCAAACTTCTGATAATGGACACAGTCTTGAAACCGAATTAAATAGTTAGCTAGAGTTTCAATCTCCTTGGCGACTGTTCCTTGATAATTTTGGAATTTTTTGATGATTTTCTGAACTTTCCCCCGATTAATTAAACTCACAATAGCATCTACAATAGAATGTCTAACATTTTCTGGGAGTTCCATTGCTTCGACTCCTTCATAAAGATGTTCCTTGAGATGGGGACGATCTAAGATAAACTGAAGACCTTGAAAAGCTTTTTCCAGAGCTTCTTTAAGACCAATAGCTCCATCGGCTAAAGCAAAAATTTGTGTTCTGGGAAATAAACCTCAGTCATAGGCAGCGCCAACAAGTTGTTGAATTATTTCTGAATATTTAGCCATTCTAGCCACAAAAGTTCGCTGTTTTTTTTCCTCAACTGGACGGGGGAAAGCTCCCCTAGTTTCTTTCCATTCAATTTTCTTGGAAGACTTTTTGATTTTACGAATTTTAGTTAATCCAGCTTGACTTCTGGGAACTTTTCCCCCAGTTCTCAGATGACAACCATCTAATTCTACTAAAAGTCTTTCAGTTTTTTCATTGGGATTGCTCTTAGCTTCTTCGATAGATTTTGCTCATTTTTCTTCGACAAATTTTTCTGATAATTCTGCGACTTTTACAACTTCTCTTCTTAGTTTACTTGAGGAGACTTTAAAGCCATAATGTTCTTGAAAACGGAGACTAGCTTGATGAAAAGATTCTTCCGCTCCGAAATCAGCCAAAGACCTGGTTAAAGCTACGGAATGTTTTCCATGAGTTATACCTAAGAACTCAGCTACAGGTCGCATTCCCGTTTTCAATTTTTTGTGACAAAGATAGGGTGATTCTATCTTTAATTGACCAAAAATTGTTGTATATTTAATTTGAGGACTTCGCTGAATTTTCCAGCCTTTTTTTTTACTTGATTTGTTACTTGAATAGTCAACATTGTCAACAACATTGACGAGCGACCCCGCGCCGACGAAAGGCGCAAGGGAACGCGCTCGTCGTGACATCACTCGAGCGCCAATAGCTCGCAATAATGATAATAAGTCTGTGTCAATTTCAAAGATTTTTACCTTTAAATTTTCTTCCCTTTTCGCGATTGTTTCAAAGAGAATTTGACTGACTTTTTCGATACAATCGCTATATTTTTCATTCATGGCAATGTCATAATTAACGTCTTTTTATTTTTAATACATTGCCTTTTTTATTTCTAGAGTGACAACTTTTAAGTTGTCACTCCTCCTCTGTTCAAACTAAACCGTTTAGTTTGATAAGGGTCAGCAGCAACTACTTTTGACTGCACCCGAATTTGACCATGTAGCTTTTTCAAGGTCTCTAGCGCTGTTCAACCCCTTTCGAACGCCTTTTGCTTTATTTTTGCCCCAATGGGATGCTCCCATTAATTGCCTCTCTTCCTTCCCGTTCTGCTGCTGATGCGCTCAAGAAAATATCATCTGGTTCGTAGACTACGCCATAGTCATCGATGATGCTGTATTTGTAGCAATCGTATGAGGTGTAGTAAATTGCCAGCGTGTATTGATTGATACTGATGATTTTGATGATACTCATGGGGTTGAGCGAGTAAATCATCTTTCTATTTTAGTTTGACTGGGGAAGTAGGGCGATCGCACTCAAAGCCCTGCTTAAGGGAGTAAAATTCATCCAACCAGAGCAATCTTCTCAAAATTAATTACTCTGGTTTGGGGTTAAGTTAGGTCTACAATTGCTGCTTCTGGAGCATTATTTTTCACTGATTCAATGCCATTATCTCTGGCACTGCTTGTTGTGTACATTTCACTTGTACCGATTACCTCACCGTTAGCAGCTTTGAGATTAAAGTAAAATTGACCGTTGGTAGCAGTTTTCCTGTCATATCTACCATCATCAGGAGCATTAGTCTTTACTGAAGCAATTCCTTTTTCAGCACTGGCTTTGGCTTTATACATTTCGCTGGTGAGAATTATTTCACCATTTCCAGCTTTCAAGTTGAAATAAAACTGGTTATCCTTAGATTTCTTAATTTCAAATTTTCCAGCCATATCTTTGACTAGCTCCGTTTTTCAGCACTACTCTTTTACTTTCTCAGATAAAGTAATAGTATTTCATCAATATTAAATATTTAATATTAAGACTGATTTCAAAGAGCGATCGCCACTCTACGATAAGATGAAATTAAAAGAGCGATCAAACTATCCAAAATGCCTGTAAATCCTAGTCTCTACCCCGATAATTGGAAAGAATTAGCTTTGGCAGTGAAAAATAGCCAAAACTGGCGGTGTGAATGCTGCGGGAAGAAGTGTTATAAGCCAGGAGAACGACCAGAGAATTTAACTCGTTCTGAGTGGACGGCGGACATCCTTCAGGTTCACCATCGCAACCATAACACGACTGATAATCGGTTATCTAATTTGATGTCTGTCTGCGCTGCTTTATATTGATTCCACAAAGTAAAACTTATACTGTATAATAATTTAATATTTTTATTCTACAATATAAGCAAGAATGCAGCAGCTTTTATATTTTCTTAATGGTTATGATGGTTAATCAAACAAGCTAATAAAGACAATTGAAATTAACGAAGCTACAATTAATCGTAACTGGGAATTGACTATTATCGCTCAATGTAGTAACTATGTATGCAAAGCCAAACATATAAATGGAAAAGATATTGGTGTTCTCGTTCTGGAAAGATAAATTTACCAGATCGTGGCTTTGTGTCAGATCCTGAAGGAAAATATGGAAATATTTTTAATCCCGATCTTGTAAGATTTAGCAGTATCCTATCAGTGCCTTGCTTAGTTTTCCTTGGAGAACCTGGAATTGGAAAGAGTTCCACCATAAAAGTAGAAAGATCTTGGTTTGAAAACAGAATTAAGAATGAAAATGATGAAATTATATTTTTAGATTTGCGCTCTTATGGTAGTGAAGACAGATTAGTTAAGAAACTATTTAATTGTAACAAATTTAACCAATGGGTCAACGGTTCTCATAATTTACACATTTTTTTAGATAGTCTAGATGAATGTCTTTTAAGAATAGATACTGTTGCAACTTTATTGATTGATGAACTAAGTGAATATTCTGATTTTCTTGATCGCTTATATTTTCGTATTGCCTGTAGAACTGCCGTATGGCCTACAGTTTTAGAAGAAGGATTGAATGATATCTGGACGAACGATTATAATTCTAATCCTAATCCTGTTCAAGTATATGAATTAGCTCCACTATTGCAAGTAAATGTAGAAGAAGCAGCAAAAACAGAGGGAATTAATCCTAAATTATTTATAGAAGAAGTTATTACAAAGAACCTAGCTCCACTTGCAATAAAACCAGTTACACTTAAGTTCCTTATTAAAATATTCAAGCGTCATAATAGTTCTTTTCCTATTAATCAAAGATTGTACGATTTCTATCTTGAAGGCTGTTTTTGTTTGTGTGAGGAAATAAACCAAAGTCGGCTCAGTTCCCAAAATAATTCAAAAGATCTGCTTGATAGAGATCGACGATTAGTTATTGCTTCCCGTATCGCTGCTGCAACAGTATTTGGAAATCGTTTTGCTATTTGGACTGGAATAGAACAGGATAATGTCTTAGATGAGAATGTATTACTTAGAGACTTATGCTTTGGGACTGAAATTATTAATGATAATGAAGTAGAAGTCACTAGAGATGTTATCAAAGAGGTTTTAGATACAGGTCTTTTCTCTTCTCGTGGTTCTAGTCAAATTAGTTGGGCGCATCAGACTTATGCTGAATTTTTAGCAGCTTGGTATCTAATCCATTGTCAGGTGAAATTAGATACGATTCGTCAATTAATAATTCATCCAGATGACTCCGAAAAAAGAGTTATTCCGCAGCTAAGTGAAACTGTGGCTTGGTTAAGCAGCATGAACTCAGAAGTTTTTTCTATGGTCATGAAAACCGATCCAGATATATTGCTTTTCAGTGACACTTTGATACATGATGCAGAGTGTAAAAGTGAATTAATTAAGTACTTATTAAAATTACACGATGAGGAAAAATTAACTGATTCTTTCAGAATTAGGCAATACGAAAATCTCAATCATCCTCATATAGCTAACCAACTGCAACTTTATATCGATGATGATACCAAAAGCACAAATGCGCGAGATATTGCTATAGATATTGCAAGAGCTTGCAATATTGGAACATTAGGAAATAGTTTTGTAGAAATAGCTTTAAATGATCGAGAACATAAAAGATTGCGTATCAATGCTGCTTTGGCAGTGGTACAAATAGCTGATGAAGATGACAAAGCAAGATTAAAGTCTTTAGTAACAAGGGAGGATTTACAAGGCGATAGAGACGATTTAAAAGGACTTGCTTTGAAAGCCGTATGGCCAAATCACATAACTGTTAGTGAAGTATTTGATTCCCTAACTCAACCCAAATCGAAGGTTATCGGCGGTCGATATCAAGACTTTATCGCTCGCGATTTAGGAGAAAAACTAAGAAAAGAAGATCTTTCTACAGCATTGAAATGGCTTGGAAAACAAAAAACAAGAAGGGGGTTATTGTATCCATTCTCTTTACTTTCTGACAAAATAATGTTGAAGTCTTGGGAACATCTTGAGGATTTAAATATTCTTGAGAATTTTGCCAAAATAGCTATTCTAAGATTGAGTCATTACGATGACATCATCCAGTCTAAAAATTATGATAACGATGGCTACAATAAAAAAACATTTAAAGAGTTAATTGAAATTGATTGCGACAAACGACGAAAACTAATCCAAAAAATAGTTGACCTAATACCGTCGTCTGAAAACGAACCACTATGGCTGAATAGCTATAGAACAAAAATTATTTTGAATGATGATTTTGTTTGGTTAGTTGAATGTTTACGAAAATCGAAGACAGATAATCAACGAAAAGTTTGGTCAAGTATTCTTTATCAACAATTTGATTGGGGGACATATAATCATGCAGGTCTTATTCTTGAATATAGTGAAACTATACCTTCTTTAAAAGAACAATTCTCAGATTATATAGACTCAATCAATCTAGATTCAGAACGTGCGGAAGAATGTAAAAATAGCTACTTTAGAACACAGGAGATAACAAATGGCAGAGATGAGCTAGCAAGACCCTTACTAGAACCTCCACCCCAAAAACGAATTCTTGACTTACTAGATCGATTTGAATCAGGTGAGACTGAAGCATGGTGGAGGATTTGTAGGGAAATGACCCTTCTACTAACAAGTACTCACTATCATGCCTCAATTAAACCAGACCTTATGTTGCTTCCAGGCTGGAAAGAAGCAAATGAAAAAACTAGATTGAGAATTATTGAGGCAGCCAAAACATATCTTATTCAAGAACAAACTCCAACTGAGCAATATTTAGAATATAAAGGTACTTATAACGATGCTGATTTAGCAGTATATAAGGCTCTATTATTAGTCTTGAAAATAGAACCTGATTTTATAAATGTTATTGATGGAACTCGTTGGAAAAAATGGATACCAAGTATATTGGATTATCCTGGGGCAACTGACGATTCAAATATTAGGTTTCATGAAATCTTAGTCCGCAAAGCATACGAAAATGCTTCAGATGAATTTATTTGGGTTCTGCATATATTGATTGACTACCAAAATAAGCAACATGGCTGCATTTATATTTATAGTTTGATTAATAAGTTGTGGGATCGAAAATTAGCTGATGCAATGATGAATAAAATTAAAGATTCATCATTAGCAGCAAAAAGTATTGAGTCTCTACTAGAACAGTTACTCCGCCATAATATTGAGGAAGCTAGAATCTTTGCTGAATCTTTGATCTCTTCTTCGCCACCTAACACAGAACAGGAAAGAGAAAAAGTTATCGTTGCGGCTAAAGCACTTCTTATTTATGCAGAAGATGCTAGCTGGAATTTAGTATGGTCTGTTATTCAGCGAGATCCCAAATTAGGTAAGGACATTCTTGAGTCGGTATCTTATTTTGCTGAAATGGATAATAGACTTGAGCAACGCCT
>JASJEI010000565.1 GCA_030064795.1 Pleurocapsa sp. MO_226.B13
CAAGAATTTTTTGAGCTATTGACATTGCTTGCTCGAATTTATCCTTTTGCTCTTTTTTAGTATATTGAAATATCCGTTTGAGTATAATAAGATCTTGGGGAGAGAAATAACTTTCAACTACATTATTTCTAATAACTAAAACTCTTTCGGATTTTTGGTTGTTATACTTATAGATATTAACCTCATACAAATCATCGTCAATTTTATCGATTTTGACAAATGCATCAATCGTGTTAATTTTATTTGTTTTTAAAAAAGTAAAAGAACCACTCTTTTTCTTGTACTTATATCCTCCATATCTATTTACTAAAAGTTGGGCATATTTCACAAATTTATTCTCAATATTATAAGAATAAACAAACTTTTGTGTCACAAGAGGATGATAAAGTTTTAAGTAAGTAAATTGTGCTAAGGCAAGATCTTGTACGGTAATTCCTTCAAATCCTTGAGGTGAAATAAATACTTTTTCAGTTGTTATGTCTTCTAAATTAGTTTCTAAAAAAGTAGAACCATAAACAGAACAGGTATCAATAAAAGCTTTTTTCAAAGAGGCTTGGTTTAAATTAGCTTCTCTCAATTGTACTTTAGTAAATTTTGCAGATCCTAAATTCGCCTGCTTTAAATTAGCTCCAGAAAGATCAACTTGACCAAATACAATTTGCTCCATGCAAGCTTTTTCAAAACTTACTTCTTTGAAATCTGAATCTAAAATGCAAGCTTTATATAAATTGGTTTCTCTAAAAATAGCTCGATTAAAATGAGTATATTGAATATTAATCTTCTTTAAATTAGCTCCTGAAAAATTTGAGCCAATAAAAGAACCTCCTTCAAGCTCTGCTTTTTCCATATTGGCTTCAATAAGGCTTGCATTTTGTATTGATATAAATACACCCCTAAAACCAGCTAAATTAGCACGGTCTAAATTATACCCATCTAAATTATCAAATTCTCCTTTCTTCAAAGTAATACCAGATAACTGAGGAATAACATCTGGATTATTATTTCGCCAACTATTCCAAGCTCTGACTCCTTTTTTAAGCATTGATAAATGCCGTTTGTTATAAGTAAGAGTTTTATTTTCTATATCTAAATCTTCAATTTTAGATGTTGGCTGCTCAATGAATTCAATAAATTCTTCAAAAGATAAATTAAGCAATGAGGCGATTTTGGGAAAATGTATCATATCAGGAGTCAATGCCCCTTTTTCCCAGCGAGCTACTGTTGACTGAGTAACTGACGGTTCAAAAATTTTTCCAAAATTTCCTTGAGTCAAATTATTGATAGTTCTAATTCTTTTTATTAATTCTCCTAATAGATTATTAGATGGGGGCTCAGAAGTATTGATCACTGTCCTTTGCAACAAAAGTTGATTTGTGCATTTTCATTATAAGTTATTACTGTTATAGCATTTGAAGTCTGCTCGGAATAAATAATAAAAAAATATTATTTTTTATTACCAGAGAGAATTTTTGGAAGTTTTACATATAAAAGTGTGGTATTTTGAAACAAGATTCAACAATTTGAATACGAACAACCAAATAAAAAGAGTCGAGGCAATAGGGTTTACCGTCCAAAGTAAACTTTCCCTGTAAAACTCGACTCTCCGTTAGACAGCTTTCGCTGTGCTACTTATATTTTACTCGACCTAGTGAAATGTAACTTAGCTCAGTATGCAGTTGACTAAGGAGAGTCATGTGTTATGTGTCTCGGCGCACTACAAAAAGGAGAACATCATGACAATCACTACCAAGAATCAAATTTCAGAACCCGAAGTCAGTCAAAATTGGGTAAACAAAAATACTGCAGCTCAGATTCTGGGAATTTCTACTCATACTTTGAAGCTTTATCGCAAAAGACACTGGACTTTAGGAATTCATTTTCAGTATCTGAATTCTCGAACTATTCGCTATCACGAAGGACTGATACGTGATTGGTTTGCAAATATTTCCGATCCTCAAGCTCATCAATGGGCAATTCAGGTATATTTAGCCTCTTTACTTTCTAATCAAAAGAAGAAACGAAATAGTAAGTCTAGATGATTTTTGATTTTCAACCAAACAGTACCTTTTGAATTATTTCAAGAGGTACTGATTCGCCACAAAATTATATTCATGCACATCATGTCTACTAAAAAAGTTCAAGGCAAGTTTTATCCACTTCAGCATCAAGAATTTCTCAAACTCAATCAAATCCTTACTCAATCAGAGCTTGCCGTGTATCTATGGCTGAAAACGAACGATCCTTTTGGGAGTAAATTTGTCGAAGCAGATACTCAAAAAATCGCCGAAGATTTGGGAATTAGTCGTCGTAGCGTTCAACGCGCTCTAGTCAAACTGCAACAAGAAGAGTTAATTGAGCTAGTAATTAATAAATTTAAGTATCGTCTTAAATCTAAACTATTACCCCAAAGTGAAAATAACTCAGAAATCAAAGATGATTCACAAGTAGCGACATCAAGATCGCCTGACGACAGTAAGATCGTTTCAACGACATCAGTGTCACTTCAGCGACATCAGGATCGCTCGGACGACAACAAGATCGTCTCAACGACACCAGCGTCGCCATCGTCGTCTGAAACTTATTCAGTGCAAAAGTTTCAAAATCCTAAGATCTTTAAGACTTATATAGACTTTAAAAGATCTCTCTCAGAAGAAGAGAGCGAGAATTTTTTCAAATTTGTCAAAGAAGAAGCTAAAAACCTAAATCGACCAATAAACGATTTAGAAGCTTGGTTAGCAAGTGAAACCAAAGCAGGGCAAAATCGCTGGGAAGTTTATTATCAGAACTATCAAGAACGAAAAAAAGCCGATAAACCTGAGTCTGAAATAAACTCAACATCAAAGGCATTCAAGCAAAAAGCGATCGCCAAATATCAAGAATATTTGAAACAGCAAAGATCTGAAAGCGAAAAGATCGATCGTGGGATGCAGGAAAGGGAATATGAGCTTGAGTCGCTGCTGAATAATCCCGATTACCAGATTAAAAGTTCCAAGGAACTCGAAAGCCAGTCAAAGCAAACTCCTAAAGCTTTGGGAAAATATATCGCTGAAGGAAAAGAAAAACTTCGCGACTTGAGAATGACAAACTATTTTGCTGACCTAGCTGTTCAGGGGGGTTTGGCATGAATGAAGAAAAGTTGCCTCCTGCTAACATTGAAGCAGAAGAAGCAATTTTAGGCGGTATCTTGTTCGATCCTCAAGCGATTTCTAAGATCGAAGCTGTACTTAATCCCCAAGCTTTTTATGTCATTGCTCATCAGGAAATATATCAAACCTGTCTTCAACTAGATCGTCAAGGCAAATCTACTGATTTTATTAGCGTTAGTACTCACCTGAGCGATCGCGATAAATTAGATAGAGTAGGTGGAACTGCTAAATTAGCACAACTGATAAACCGCACTGTATCGGCAATCAATATCGATCGCTATGTCGATTTGGTGATGGATAAATTCATTCGTCGCAAAGTAATTGAGGTCGGTCATAAAATCGTCGATTTCGGCTACGATTCTACTCTAGAGTTAGAGAAGCTTTTGAATAATTCCGAGCAGGAAATTTTTAGCGTCACCCAGCAAAGGATAAGATCGGCTACAGATCATAATAGCGAGATTGCGATGTCTGCTTTTAATCAATTAGAAGAAAATAACCCGATCTATCCCACAGGTATTGCAGAATTAGATCGGCTCATTATGGGACTTGAGCCTGGAACATTAACTATTTTGGCTGCTCGACCATCAATGGGCAAAAGTGCGATCGCTCTTTATCTGGCTTTACAACAGATGATTAAACACGATCTGCCTGTTGTTATCTTTTCTCTGGAAATGACTAAAACTCAGATGGAATATCGTCTGTGGAGTTTAATCAGTCGTTTGGATTGTTATCAGCATTTAGGTTTAACTGCGATTAATGGCGATCGCATTCGTAAGCATAGAGCAAAATTATCTTCTCTAAACGAGCAAGAAATGGAAAGCATTGCGAAGATTATCAAGATTGCTGTCGATTTGCCTCTTTACATGAATGACAATCGGGGAATTAATGTAGCGGGAATTGCTTCTGAAGCTCGTCAAGTCAAAGCTAGAGAAGGCAAATTAGGTTTGGTCATTGTAGATTATTTGCAAATGATGGCATCGGATAGCGGTGGAAATCGCAGTTATGAACTTGGTGATGTCGGAAGAGGTTTGTATCAACTGGCAGGAGAATTAGAAGTTCCAGTTTTGGCTTTATCTCAAGTCAATCGGGGAGTAGAAGGAAGACAGAATAAACGTCCGATGATGTCAGATCTTTCCCAGTCGGGGATTTTGGAAATGGTAGCAGATAATATTATCTTTGCCTATCGGGATGAATACTACGATGCCAATACTTCTCAACCAGGAGTTCTAGAGTTGATTTTGGCTAAAGCCAGACATGGAGATACAGGAACAGCAGAGGTGTTATTCGATAAGTCTTGTGGAATGATTCATTCTCTTGAAAAGTTCGCTTCTAACTAGTTAAATCTTCTGAGGGGAAGGGTACTTCCTCTCTTGGCAAAAATATTCCTTTAATACAGTTAGGGTTAATAACCGCTATTTGAATGTGGTTCTGTTTTCTAAACATTGAGCCTGGATACAAAGGCTCTCCTTCTAAAAAAGCTGCTCTGACAGAATCGAAATATATACCTTTTTTCTCTGCTAGTTGATGAGCAAAACGAATTACAGCACAGTCTAATTCCCGTTTCTTGAAATCGCGGCTCGTGCATTCCCTTGCGCCTTGCGTCGGCGCGGGGTCACTCGCCAAAATCTGATTTGCCAAAGGATGAGTTTTTAGGAAGAGGTTTTCTTTCTTCGTTTAAAGTTTCTTGGAAAAACTCAAAAGAAATCGATAAAAAATCGATATATTTCTGGTCTAGCAGATCGAGACAATTTCCCAAATCCAGAACAGCACCTAAAACAAAAGGAGTCTCGATAGTTGAATTCGCTCTTTTACTATCTTCTAAAGCATATTGAATAGCCCTTTGATAGTTATTTTCCCAAAAGTAAATTCCATTTCCTAGCCAGTCATAAGAGTTATTGCTATGACGAAAGTTATCTTCCTGATTCAAAATACGGATAGCAGCATCTCTATCTATCCCATGAAAACCATAAACAAAACTAGGTTTTGTCGAATACATTAATTAAATAATTAGAGGTTTGCCGTTTGCTCTATCTTTAGCTACTGTTTCTGCTGAAAAGAACTCTTCACAGTAGTAACCAGACTCATCAATTATTTTGGCATCTTTGAGCAGTTGTATTTTTTCCTCACGAGTCATTTTAGATGCTGACTCCTTTACTTTTTTGGTGAGTTCTCGAATATCCATAGTTCAAGCACCTCATATATTTAGAGTTCTATTGTATCATCACACTTTTTTACCATGAGAATTGAAATACAATCATCGTTTTGTTTCTATTCATCCTTTCCGTGATGGCAATGGAAGAACGGGAAGATTATTAATGAACTTGCTGTTATTACGTGGGGGATACCCGATTGTAATTATTTCCAATCAGCAGCGAAATGATTATATCAACGCCATAGCCTACGGACAAAAGAATAGTGATGATGTTAGTCAACTTATAGATTTAGTTGCATCAGCGACTAAAAATTCTTTAATTGAAACACTAAGATTAGTTGTCACTGCTGCTGACAGTCGTGGTAAAGGAAAACCTTTTTACCAAGAAATGATGGCTGTTTTAGACAACTAAGTAGGTCGGGATAATTAAACTCAACTATGTTTACTTTTGTCAAGTAGATTTAATCCTTTGATTGATATTAAGTTGAAGCGAATTTACATTTTGTTACATACT
>JASJEI010000566.1 GCA_030064795.1 Pleurocapsa sp. MO_226.B13
CATATTTCTAAGCTGGAATCTGAGTTGATGATCTTGGAGAAAAATCCCCAGGATAGTTCGGCAATGGAAGAGTTTTTGCGGGAAGCTCATACCCTCAAGGGTGACTCGCGGATGCTCGGTTTAGAGAGTATTGAAAAAATTGTCCATCAGTTAGAAGAATGCGTTGAGGGGATCAAAGCAGGAAAGGGTGAAATCACTCCCGAATTATGCGATCGCCTTTATCAAGGTATTGATGCGGTCGATCGCTTGGCTCATCAGGCGATTACAGGGGAAGCGGTAGAAATAAATGCTGTTTCTGTGTTGGCATCGTTGATGGATACATCTGAGTCTGCGGATTTATTTGGGGATGATACTAATTCCGAAGCCTCTCTGTTTGATGACGATGATGATAGCAACTTCTTTGGAAATGATACTAGTTCTGAAGCCTCTCTGTTTGATGACGATGATGACGAAGACAAACAACCAAGTAGCTTCTTTGTAACCCAAGCCGAACCAGTTGCCAACAATCTAATTGCGGAGGAAGTCAGCCAGCCGAGCAAAGCAGCAACCCCAACCAGAGATTATCAAATCGATACGATTCGGGTTGAGCCACAAAAACTGGATACCCTCCTGACTCAAGCCAGTGAGTTAGCGGTAACTAAACTGCGTATTTCCCAACAAATGACGGAAATCGAGCGAATGCTGGCTCTTTGGGAAAGTTGGAATAAGTATAATCCTGACGATGAAGATTTGTTTGCCGAAATTGAATCTAGTCTTACCGCCGAACAACTTCAGCCGTTACGCTATTTCTACAGCCACGCTCAACAATATTTAAATTCCTTTGGCGATCTGGCAAATACCCTAAAAACCAGAGCCAATGAGGATACTGCTAGTCTGAGTATCATTAGCGATCGCCTAGAATCGGGTATTCAAGAGTTAAGACAGTTACCCCTCTCGACGGTATTTAATATTTATCCTCGTATGGTGCGCGATCTCGCCAGACAACAGGGAAAAGAAATCGAGCTAATTATTGAAGGAGGTGATACTAAAGCCGATAAAAGAATTTTAGAAGAAATTAAAGACCCACTGCTGCACTTAATTCGGAATGCGGTAGATCACGGGATCGAAACTCCCGCCGAAAGGATAGCTCAAGGTAAACCTAAAACCGCAGTTATTGTTCTCAAGGGTTATCAGACTGGTAGTAGTATTGGTATCGAAATCAGCGATGACGGACGGGGTTTAAATCTGGAAAGTATTAAGAATACTGCAATCAGACGCAATGTGCGTACCCCAGCCGAATTAGCTGCCATGAGCGAAGCCCAGATTCAATCTTTGATCTTTGCTTCGGGTTTTTCTACCCGCACAGAAGTCACCGAACTTTCTGGCAGAGGTGTTGGTTTAGACGTAGTGAGAGCCAACGTAGAACGACTCAAAGGAACGATTCAGGTAACTTCGACTCCTGGTAATGGTTGCAAATTCCAAGTACGCCTCGATGCCAGTTTGGCAACTACCAAGGTTCTAATTGTCGCCCTCGATCGAACACTCTATGCTCTACCCCTAGAGTTTATCCAAACTATGATTAGTCTACCTCGAAAAGACATCTATGAGATTGAAGGCAAACCGACTATTACTTTTGAAGAACAACCTATCTCAGTCACTTGGTTGACTAGTCTCTTAGAGATACCCACTCCAGATGACTACACCAAAGGCAAAAACAATCTTTTTTGCATTATCCTCCAAATTGGTGAGGAACGTTTTGGGGCGATCGTCGATGATTTGGTAGATCAACAGGATGTAGTCATCAAACCCCAAAGTAAACTACTCAAACGCATTCCCAACATCTCTGGTGCAACTATCCTCGGTAGTGGGGAAGTATGCATGATTCTCAATCCTCCCGATCTATTGCATTCCTTGAGGAATGGTAATTGGCGCAGTGTGGTTCGTTCAACTGAGTCCGCATCACTGAAAAATAGACTGTTGCTAGTGGAAGATTCAATTATCATCCGTACTCAAATGCAGCGTCTTTTAAAAGGGGCTGGTTACGATGTCACCATTGCCGAAAACGGCGCGATCGGCTTAGAGAAAGTGCAAAAGCAGGAATTTGATATCGTGCTGTCTGATGTCGAAATGCCTGAAATGAGTGGTTTAGCAATGACCGCTAAGATCCGACAAAACAGTCAATACGATCGCCTACCGATTGTCTTAATAACTACCCTGGCTTCGCCAGAAGATAAACGTCGCGGTAGGGAAGCGGGAGCAAACGCCTATTTAACTAAGGGTGATTTCGATCAACAACTATTATTCCAAACTCTTAAACAATTAATTAACAGTAACTAAAAAATAATCATGGCAAAAATCAAAGTTCTATTAGTTGAAGATTCTGATGTTGCAATCAACATCTATGAAAAAATGCTCAATTCTTCGGATCGCATTGAAGTGATTGGCAAGGCAAAAAATGGCAAAGAGGGATTAGCTTTAGTCGCTCAGTTAAAACCCGATGTGATTTGTACCGATCTGCAAATGCCAGAAATGGATGGTTTGGAATTTACCAGACAAGTAATGGCAAAATATCCCACCCCAATTTTGGTTTTGAGCAATACCGTTCAAAAAACCGATGTAGAAAATATCTACGAAGTCATGAAAGCTGGTGCTGTGGATGTCATGGCAAAACCTCAGACTGCTTTGGGTGGAGATTCTCAATCAATGCAAAATGAATTAATTGTCAAAATTCGCGTTTTGGCTACTAAAAAGGTAACGGCAATTCCTCTTTCATGAAAATAATACGAGAGCAGGGAAACCGTGTGGCTTTAGCCCACGGAACAAAGGCTTAAGCCGCATGTACTGCCACGACGTAGTTTACTGCGTCGTGAAATTACCCTGCCCATTTCGTCCTCCAACTGTTATAAGTTAAAAATTTAATGTCTTTAGGAATAGCAGACTGAGTTAACCGTTTCCCTGTTTCGATTGAATGAAGGCTAATTACCTTCCGACTTGGTTCTTTCTTTGTTGGCTTAACCATTTCGCCTCCTACGTAAGCCAATCCCCATAAGGGATGCTTGACTATCGAACCACGCTTAAAACCAGCAGACATAGTTCCACCGTATCTAGAGCGAATATGACCAGGAGCGTGTGACAATCTATGCAACTGGCGACGATGAAATCGAAGAGGAGTAGCAATTAATAAGTCCTGGTTACTGGGCTTGGTTTCTCCACCTACAGCAGAATAAGCCAAGGTAAAGCTATCTACACAATGAGCAGAAAATACCTCTGCCATTTTGTTTTTACTTTTCTTTAGACCTAATTGATTTCTCAATTCAGCAGTCTTATGACCAGACCGCAATTCGACTGGTGCTATCTTCTCAAGTTGAGAATAAAACCAATCTTTGCCTACTTGAAGTGGTGAGAAGGTTTTGCCCCATTTACCACCCCAGGTTGTAGCTTTGATATCTTCTACCACAAAGACGGTAATCGGGTAGATTTTGGATAACCAAGTTGCTATTCTTAATTTCCATTGCCATCTCGCTTTGGTACTAGGAGCTAACTTGATTTTGTTAGATAACCTGTTCCATCTAGGCTGACGACAGGGTGTTTTGCGATAACGTCTCGACCGACGCATCTCGCGCCTAGTTTTGACGTGCTTTTTGACCCAATCAACTGCTATAGCCTGAATATAGTTATTACTAGTTGATTTTAGTAACAACCATTTGTTTAAGCTAGATATAGCAATTCTGTCTAAATTGGGAGAATTATTCGGCTAAATGTCATCACTCCTCAATCTCTGGTCATTAATTTAGATTCGCGAATAATTAAAGACTGCTATATCTTGCAATATAGTCTAAAGAAATAATGATTGTATTCAGTATAATTGCGGGTTTTTAGGTAATCTTATCAGAGTAATTAATCGCAACTATACATAATATATTTGTAACCACTGACTCGTCGGCTTTTACTGGCTTGACTTTGGCAATTTTGAGTTTCAAGATTTTTGGCGGGGGTAAAATTAACTAGCCAGAGTTGAAAGGGACCGGGAGCTACTTCGTTTCCAGTTGTAGCGGAGTCACTATTGATGTTTTGAGAAAATATGTTCAAGACCAAAAAAAACTCTCCAAGCTAAACCCTAACTCGCTTATATCCCTCACTTTCAGTGAGGGATATAAACTCGAAAAGATAAATCAACAGCACTCTATCCAATTACTACAATAGACCTAGCTTGAAAATAGAATCTAAAACCACGTAAATTCATTAATTCTTCTATTTTCATCCCTGGGTTGTGAACGACAGTTCATGGCATCTCTTGCATGAATGGAAGATTAATCATTCTCCCTTTAACGTTTTCCCCTTTTCCTCTCACTCAGATAGTTCATAATGATCCGTGCAAGAAGTCTAATGGCTCGCGCAAAGGTTTAAGTGCATCTACCACAATGCGACTGTTTGTACTTTCCGCCATGATTAAGTTAAAAAAGTGAAAATGTTATACTAAATCCGAGAAGATTCTGGAATACTCGGAAAGTTAGTAATTTCTTCAAACATAACTTGTTGCTGTTGCTGTTGTTCTCTTTGTTCTTGTTCTATTTCGTAGGGCTTTTTATTCAATCCCAACCAATTGATTAAATAGTACGCGCCGATACCCAAAACCGCACCCAAAGCTAAACCAATAGCGATTAACTTAATAAAAATTTTCTCAAGCTGTTGTTTTCGTTGGGCAACATTTTGGGGAGACAGATTAGCATCAATGTTATCGAGATTTCTTTCTGATTCTAAATTGCGATCGCCATTAAAATTATCTTCTGGTTGAAACATTTGGATATTATGCTCAAAATAAGTTAACTCTACTATTATCTATACTCATTGTTTAGTTTGGTATAAATTGCTAAATCTGCGATTGCGGAGCTAGAGCGGGCGGAAACGCCGAATTCATTTCGGCTTCACGCCCGCTAGAAGGCATCGCTTGATTTCCGTCAGTAATGATGCGGAAATTCTCTCGACCAATCCGATTGAGATATGACTCCGATTCAGATAGTGCAGAAGCAAAACACTGACAAACGATTTCTCCTAACTGCTCTAGTTCTTGGGTATTGGGAGTAGAAATATATCGATCCATTTTAGTATTTTAAAGTTGACTTTTAGAGCGATCGCTAGTCTTTGCTCATAGCATCGATCTTACAAGTATTTTTGACGGCTTGTGAATCAATAATTAGTCAAAATTTTGCAGCTTATTGTTAATGTCAGCTTGTTGTATTGTGAGATTCATCGTATTCCGCTCCATTGGTCACAACTTAAGGAAATCAGGAAAAAGTCAAGGAAACTGTAAGATCGAGTGAAACTTAGGATGAGCAAGCAATTGATTAACCTGGTTTCCAGATGAGCAAGAGTAAAAAACTAAACCGAGATCACGCCAAAAAAACTCAACGACCAATGGTAGAGGATAAGGTAATCGCCAATCAACTCGAAGCATGATTAACTCCAGCAATTACCAATCAAGAAAATTATTATCGTCAATTAAAACTCAGAGACAGAATCTTGAATTTACCCTTGATGGTAGCGGCGGTGTTGACTTTACTGTGGAGAGATGTGCCAGGGGTGACAGAATTAACTAGACTACGCCGCAAGAGAAGGATTTTTGTGGTGTAACCCTACTCAAATCAGTCAGCAAGCAGTATCTAATCGATTTCTTACATTTCCCCACGAACTATTTGAGAGAGTATTTAAGGATTTATTGCCAAGTTTAAAATTATCTTGGAAGAACCGAAAACGCAGACCATTACCTGAGAGCGTTCAGTATACACTATCTAAGTTCGATAAAATTTGGATGGTAGATAGCTCAGTATTGGAAGCATTATTTAACCTTTTAGGCTGAGAAGTCCCGCTCTCTATTCTACTGAATGAGAGTCACAAAGGCGATTCGGTTCACCCAAGGCAACGGGTGTAAACGCCCCATGTATGAAAAGCCTAGGAGTT
>JASJEI010000188.1 GCA_030064795.1 Pleurocapsa sp. MO_226.B13
ATCTAGTGTTTTATTTAATTAACAACACTATATGTAGTAATTGACTATTTTGACTTTTGCTCTTTCTTGTCACCAATGGTCTCTATCGCGGTTTAAATGAAGAAATAGCGATTCTAGAAGCAGAAAAATTAAGAGCGACTGAGGTGGAATCAAGTCTGGTTGCGAATAAGTAAACAGTTGTAGCGTGGTGCGTTAATTAGTTAAGACAAATGGTTGGCTAGATATTGGCACTAAATTGATAGTTGAGTAATTTTTATAAGTTAATAATGAATGAACTTTTACCGCCTTGGTCATTACTGACAACCTTTGTGGCTGCCAGCTTTATTCTTGCCATAACACCAGGGTCTGGCGTATTGTATATTGTCACTCGCAGTATATCTCAAGGCAGGCGATCGGGACTGGCTTCAGTTGCAGGGGTTGCCTTGGGCAATCTTGGCAATGCCATCGGTGCATCGGTGGGACTGGCTACCATATTTGCCGTGTCGTCAGTTGCCTTCGCAATTGTTAAGTATGCGGGAGCTTTGTATCTGATTTATCTTGGGATTCAGACATGGCGATCGCCTGAGTCGGAAGTAAGGGCAGAAAACCCAATCTCTGCACGTCCCTGGAGAATTTTTCGGGATGGTTTCCTGGTGGCTTTACTCAATCCCAAAACAGCTATTTTCTTTGCTGCTTTCCTGCCTCAATTTATGGGGACAACAACAACGCCCATACTGCAAAGCGCGCTCCTTGGTACGCTATTCGTCACAATAGCAGCGACAACCGATACCGTCTATGCCTTAGCTGCGGGTTCTATTGCCCCAACCTTGGCACGAGCAAGGGGATTTCGTCAACTCGGACGTTACTTAACTGGTGGTGCATTTATTGGACTGGGTATGATGACTGCATTTGCTGGATCTCGTAGCAGTAAATAGCTATTGGTGAATGACTAAAAAAAGACTATAAATTATCGATTCGTAATGACACAACAATTTGACGCTATTGTTTTGGGTGCAGGGGGAATGGGCAGTGCTGCTGCTTACTATCTTGCCAAATCAGGACAAAAAGTTTTATTACTAGAGCAGTTTGAACTTAACCATCAAAAAGGAAGTTCTTACGGCTTTTCACGGGTAATCCGCTACACCTACGATAATCCAATCTACATCGAATTAATGAGGGATGCCTATCGGCTTTGGTTTGCCTTGGAAAAAGAAGCAGGAGAACAACTTTATGTGAAAACAGGTGGTTTGGATTTTGGCTTTCCCAGTCAAGAGACATTCCAAGCCCTAAAGCAAAGTATGGATGAGGCGAAATTAGATTATGAATACTTAGAAGCAGACGAAGTTAGTCAACGCTTTCCCCAATTCAATTTAGATGCAGGTATGGCAGCTTTATATCAATCGGAAACGGGTTTATTAAGGACTTCTCGCTGTGTTTTAGCTCATATTAGTTTAGCTCAAAAGCTTGGTGCTACAGTTATCGCAAGCACTCCCGTCACTAAAATTATTCCCCATAGCAGTAGTGTAGAAATACAAACCGAAACAGAAACCTACACGGCAGATAAATTAGTAATTACCGCAGGAAGTTGGGCAAAAGCTTTACTCGCCGAACAAGGTATCGATCTACCATTAAAAATTATGCCCTGTCAGTTGGGATTTTACCAGCCAAAAGAACCAGCAGCCTTTAAACCTGGAAAATTTCCCGTATTTTTTGCTCATATGAACGGTGATTACGGCGAAATGCCTTATGGTATTCCCCACGAAGATGAGAGCATTGGGGTAAAGGTGACAACTTTCTATGGTTGGGACACGGTAGATCGACCCAGTGAAGTAGACTATACTCCTAGTGAAGAGTGGGTAGAGCGCATCCGTAACTTTTCCCGTCAATATATTCCTGGTGCAGCAGGCGAAACCATTTCTACTCGTCGCTGTCTCTATACTCTCACCCCTGACAAACATTTTATAGTTGATCGACATCCCCAATATAATCATATTGCGATCGGGGCAGGTTTTTCGGGCCATGGCTTTAAATTTTCTACTCTAATCGGGAAAATGCTGGCAGAATTAGCTAAGACAGGAGAAACTCAACATGACACTAGCTTGTTTAAGCTTTCTCGTTTTCAGCAGCTTGCTGTTTGAACCAGAAATTAAATATACTCGACCTACCTCACGGCGATCGATATAATCAAAGTGTTATCTTGGCAATTCTATTCATTGATTTCTCTGGAAACTTTAATCTAAATTATAGAAGTATTTAGAGATGTATTTCTCAAGTTTGATAATAAGTAAGTCCGATATCACATGACCGATAATACAAGCAAGTAAACTGTGCGGTAGAACAACCAATTGGTTCATTTGCTTTTCTTACTTATTTATTTTGTATTGTATGGAAAATCTGGCAGGGTTTAAAAGCAGATAATCAATAATTTGAAAAGAAGCTGTCATGGCGATCGAAATATCAAAACATGGTGCGTCCGTTAATAAATGTCAAGAGTTAGCAACATTAATAGCTCGACACACCGATCGCAAAGGAAACGGTTTTCATCAAACAGCTATAGACGAGCTGGAATTTGTGCGAGAGTCTTCAGTGACTACCTCAATACACGTCGTTTCCGAACCAGTTTTCGGCATCGTCGTTCAGGGAAAAAAAGAAGCATTGCTGAATAAAGAAATTTATCGCTATGGTGTAGCTCAATATATTGTTGTCTCAGTTGAATTGCCTTTGAGTGGATTTATTACGGAGGCGACTTCAGACAAGCCGTATTTGGGATTTAAACTAAAATTAGACCCCAATCGACTTTATAATACGATCGCTGCCCAAACCCAATTGAGTAGCCAAATGACAAATAAATCTGTTAGAGGCTTGTTTGTTAGCAACGCGGATACATCATTAATCGATTGTGCCATTAAACTTACTCGGCTTTTAGATACCCCACGAGATATACCTTTTTTAGCACCGATCGTAATCCGCGAAATCCATGATCGCCTTTTAATGGGGAAGGAGAAGCTGTCCGTCAAATTGCCATACCAGGCAGTAATATGCAGCGCATTGCCGAGGCGATCGCATTCATCAAGACTTATTTTACCAAATCGATGCGCGTCGAGCAGTTAGCCAAACAAGTTAATATGTCTCCTTCATCTTTTCATCACCATTTCAAACAAGTGACTTCGATGAGTCCTCTTCAATATCAAAAGCAATTAAGACTATTAGAGGCACGTCGTCTGATGCTGGCTAAAAATTCTGATGCTGCTCATGCTGCTTATCAGGTCGGTTATCAAAGTCCTTCCCAGTTTAGTCGCGAATATGCTCGAAGGTTCGGTGCGACACCTATTAAAGATATTAAGCGTCTGCGTTCTTAAAATAAAAAGATTCACAGACGATATATTGATTTGCGATCGTAATACTTGTTTGGTAAAGCGATAATACCGACTCCATTTGAGAGACTGTTTGTGAACAAATTTTTAAGCTACTACTTGCTTATTTTGAGATAGTCGTTTTGACATCAAATGAACCATAGCAACGATCGCAGAGAGTGATGAAGAAGTATTGAGTATCGAAGAATTCTAGATGTAGAGACTTTATATTTTTAGTACTGTCAATTTAATAGTACTGCACAAGATAAACACAGTAAGTTGCATATAAGAACGTCCTATGAAATCTGCGCTCGAAATAGTTCAAAAATGGTTTGGCTCAATTGACGAAAATCTACTTGCTGAGGATATTATCTGGAAAGTTTCAAAAGGATATCCTGTTTCTCAAACACATTATTCCTCTCGCCAAGAAGTAATTAAAAAGTTTTTTCCAGAACTCTTGGCTCATTTTTCTAAATGGGGAGCAGAAACGGAAGTATTCATCGAAGCAGACAACAAAGTGGTTGTTAAAGGACGCTATGTTGGTCTTATTAAGCAATCAGATACCCCGATTGAAGTTGACTTTATTCATATTTGGACAGTGCGTGATGGAGTAATAAAGGAGGTAGAATCTGTTGCTGACACCGCCCAGTTCGCTATGTATGATTTATAAAAAGCGATTGTAGTACATCATTAGAACGCTCCGCTAATAACGATATTTGCTTACTTGTTTCGCAGGCTGTCCAGCCAGTGAAATCTTTTCCCGCAGCAATCTAATCTATGTTTACTTGGTTTAATTTTTCCTGATTTTATTCCTCAACTAAAACTGGTTAAAGTACTACAGTTAAAATGCACTTGCCGTCGGGCGGAAAATTATTTCATTAACATCAACATCCTCTGGCTGAGAGGCAGCATACAAGACAGCCTTGGCGATCGCATCTGAGTTTAGGGCAATTTTACGAAGTTCAGGTAAAAATCCTTTTGCCGATCGATCCGTAATATCACTGAGTTAAATAAATTTCTGTGTGTCGAACCAAGGCGATCGATAATCACTCAAAAGTTAATTTACTTTCTTTACGAAAACTTTCTGGTGTTTTTCCCGTCCAAGTATGAAAAGCACGGAAGAATGAGTTGGGATCGTCAAAACCTAATAAAAAAGAGATTTCACTACTAGATGTGGTTGAGTTAGTCAGGTAATATCGAGCTAACTTTTCACGAGTCCGATTTAATTCGATTTTAAAGCTGGTTGATTCTTCCTGTAATCGTCGTTGTAAAGTTCTTTTACTCACTCCTAATTTATGGGATACATTCTCAATTGAGGTCTGACCAGTTGGTAATAATTCCAGTAAGGCACTCTGGACGCGATCGCGAAAACTAGCGTCAAGTTTCAAATCCATCAGTCTTTTTCTAAGTTCGGGTTCAAAAAACCGCCACATAGACTCATTATTAGTTAGAAATGGACATTGAGCATCTGCGATCGAGAAAGTAATTTGATTCTGTTGCCCCAATTTAGGAGTAGTACCGAAAAAATCAGTATATGCCTTGTCACTATTTAATCTTTCTTGAGTCTGAATTTTAAGCGGGATAATATGTTCTCTCGTTGCGAGACGAATTAAATAAACTAGAAAAACTGATTCTGTTGCTGCTAAAAATCCTGGCAATTTTTCATTCTCATTGATAGAATCAACAGTTAAGATTACATCTGTCTCACTTTCGCTAACATCAAGAGTCATTGGTCCAAGAAGTTTTTTGAACTGACTCAATCGTTTCATCGCTACTAAAAGATTAGGACTACAAAGTGTAGCAAAAAGTGGTGGATTAAATGATTCTACTGGTACTGATTGACCCAACTTTACCGGGAAAGTAGGATCTTTGACTGTTTCAGCTAATCCTGTCCAAAATCGAAAATATTCCGTTGAGTTGACAGTTAATGTTTGGCGAGAGAATAGATCCCTTGGTAATTGAGCGCGAGTTAATATCTCAGATACACTTATACCAAGGTCTTTGAAAATTATCTGCCAACCAGGTTCAATAATAAATTTCTTAGTTGAATTCAATTTAGTACACTCAAATATAAATCTCCACGAGAGTTGTATTTACAAATGCTTATCAAACCATTCCAACATTTTTTCAGGATGGTTACCAAACCAATTATATCCATCGAATCTGTGTTGCGTTTCTTCCAGCCAATGCATTTCTTTTTTTACAGGAATGGCTTCATACAGTTGATTGATAAAATCTAAATTAGTCCAAGGGTCTTTTCTGCCTTGTACTAATAAAGTAGGCGTAACCACTTTTGTGACCTGGTCTAACATGGGATAGTCAAGAGAGACTTTAGTATGGCTTTTGTAATGTTCTTCTGCATATTTGAAAATAGAACCTTTAATTCCGTAAGCTCTCAGGAAATCACCATTTCCTAAAGGCTGCATGGCAACCAAGGCTTTAACATTGGAGTTGAGAAACAGTTCTGGATCTCTTTCTTGGGCGATAAATGTTGCATTGCCACCCATGCAGTAACTTAGGAGTCCAATGTTTTTATCTTGGGTAGCTTCATTATTGGCAATAAATTCTACTGCTCCGAGGACATCATTACTCTCGTCTACTCCCCCAGTACCAACACCAAGCTCGCTTTTTTTACTCATACCATGATTTCTGAGGTCGTACATCAATACCGCATACCCCGCATCCACAAGTCTTTTAGCAACTAGCACGAATTCTATCTCTTGTTTATAAGGTTTAGTCAGCATCGGCTGATATTTGGTTTGATAACCAAATCGATTTGCCCGATAGCCAAAATGAGTCATAATAACAACCTTTTTCCCAGTCCCATTGAGCAACCAACCCGATAGCTTGACACCGTCTCTGGCAAGGAATTCGACATCAGTGTAATCAAGACCATAATCAGAAGGAGTTTTTGGAAATGGTTGCGCTACTGGATAGAGAACTGTGTCGCCGATTTTTTTGCCAATTGTTTTGAGAAGCATATAGAGTAACTCCTTTTATAACTCATTTTTAGTTTTCTTTTTTAATTCAGTCTCATCTTAAAAAACGAACCAATAAACGGCACTAGCAAGTTACGCCAAAATATATGTAAAATGCGCCAATCTATAATGACCCATTTTGTTTTTGCAAAAATGCAAAAATAATTTGCTTTTTTTAGCTGTTGCAATTGCATTAAATAGCAATAATAATCAAGACATAGATTGGATTCATTGATAGATATCTGAAGTTCGGGAGTCAAATTCATCAAAGCAGTTGGTTTAACAGAATACTTACCAATCGAAAACGAAAATAGCTTACGAGATATTGAATATGACTAAAGCGATCGAACCCCAAGGCACGATCTGTTCCATTGTGGAAAACGAACAACCGCTAGACATGAATATTTTAAAGAGTAAGAGTGCTGGTTTGGTTTGGGAATTTATGTTTACTCGCTCGATGTATCAAACAGAAGATATAACAGAGCAAAGTAGAACTATTGGCAAAATTGTTTTAGCCGAATGGAATTAATCTTTAACAGCCTAGAAAAAAGGAAAAAATCATGTCAAAACTAACTATCCTTGCCAACACAGGTACAACGACTCCACCAGTAAGCACCAATACCCACTAGCCCATTTGAGATGGTCGCAGCTAGAAAAATACCTAATGGGCCAAGCCAGCGACTGCCCAGATAAGCTAAGGGAATATAAAGGACAAACATACGTATTACAGTCATGACGACTGCTGGGATGGGTTTGCCTAGAGCATTAAAAACTGAGTTTGCCACTTGAATGATCCCAGCAGTACCGTAGCTGATCGGAACAATCCAGAGATAGGTAGTTGCGATCGCAATCACTTCTGGATCGGTATTAAACAGTGGTACAATTCGCGATGTACTTGCTGCTAGCAAAACAGCCATCAACACTCCCCACCCCAAGCAAAATAAATAGCTTTGCTGTAAAGCTTGAGTGACCCGCCCGTATTTCTCTGCCCCCCAGTTTTGCCCGACAAAGGGCCCAATACTTGCCGACAGTGCCATTAAGACAATCATGGCAAAGGATTCAACCCGTGAAGCCACACCAAATCCCGCTACTGATACCGAGCCATGAACCGCTAGTAAACTGGTAATTATCCCAATCGAAATAGGCGTAATCATACTCGATCCTGCTGCTGGGAGACCCACATAGAGAATGTCACGCCAGCACCAGAGCGTTTCTTCTAAATCGGGAAAGTGAGATGAGAGCATATCCTCTTTAAATTTTAGTACCAGTAGGGATGCCACTAAAGTCATGGCGCGGCCAATCACCGTTGCCCAGGCTGCCCCAGTTAGACCCAACTCAGGAAAGCCCCACAGCCCAAAAATCAGCAGTGGATCGAGTACAATATTAAATCCAGCAGCAAAGGTCATAATCAAGCTAGGGGTGAGCGTATCACCAGAAGCCCGAATGGCACTATTGCCGATCATCGGAATCACCAAAAACACCATCCCGATGTACCAAACTTGCATATACTGTCGCACAAACGGTAATACATCCGCTCCAGCCCCCAAGGCAGTAAAGAGTGGGTCGATGGTAAATATCCCAAGAGAGGCTAGCACGGCTACTGCAACCACTCCCAGGGTCAAACTATTGGTTGTAAACCTCTGTACTCGACTGCGATCGCCCTGCCCAATCGCCCGTGCAATAATAGATGATGCGCCCACTCCCAGTCCCAAAGCCAAACTACCCAGGGTCATGACCACTGGAAAGGTAAAACTCATGGCTGCTAGTCGATCTGTTCCCAACTGCCCGACATAGTAAGTGTCCGCTAGGTTAAAAGCGACAAGGGCAAAAATTCCCCAAACCATCGGTAGGGTTAACCTTATCAGCCGATTGCCGATCTCACCTTCGGTCAGCGATTGTGTCATGTTAAATCCCGTGTTTTACTGTTTTGATGTTTTAGATATGGTAAAACTATTTGGTTTCTTGATGGGACAGGATCGTAGGTCAATCAAAGAGCTTGACCGAAACTTTCTCCGTAGCAAACACCCTCTGTACTAAATCTACCGCCATATTTTTTGATAGGCTCATCTGCATATCCCAAAGGTAATAAGCAACAAACGTCTACTTCCGCAGGAATATCAAAGGCTTCCTTGACTTGTGCCGTAACAAAGCCTTCCATAGGACAAGAATCGACACCAAAAGCTTTAGCGACAATCATCAAGTGGGCTACTGCCAACATCGTGTGACGATTTGTCCAAGCTTCCATAGATTCAAAAGAGGGCTTGTACTCAAATAGTTGAGGAATTGCACCGCGCATATACTCCGCGTATTTTTCATTGACTCCCCCCGCTTTTATTCCTATTTGGATAATTTCTTCGATATAATCAGTGTTGTTGACACGGCGATCGCCACAACAAATTAAAACTACAGGTGCTTGGGAAATTTGGGGTTGATCGAAAGCACAAGCTTTTAATCGATCTTTGTTTTGCTGTTCTTTGACCACAATAAATCTCCAGGGTTGCAAATTATATCCAGATGGAGACTCTAAGCCCAAACGGAAAATTTCTTCTAGAACACCATCAGGAAGGGGATCGGAGCGAAAAGCACGAGCAGCACGACGAGTTTTAATAGCTTCAGTGAGACTAAGTTGGGGTTGAAGTTGATTTTCGGTGGTCATAAGTAAAATTTTGGGTAGTGACTAATTTAATTAGGTTATTCAACAAATAAGAGAAAAGTCTATGAAAAGTGTATTTTTGTCTGGCAAAATAGCTAGTCATTAGATTGGGATAATTGGGAATATAGCCGAGAGTAAAGTACTCAAACTTTCAAGATCGTTGCGCCAGTCTCAGTATTGCCTTTTAGTCTAAATTTCGTTCTAGGGCGACTCGATCCCAATTACTCAAGTTAGCTGCTGCTTCATAAGTGCTTTCCAAGAATGCCAGCAGCTTGTCATCTGGTGATGGGGCTGTCCTTACAGCTTCGTAAGGGAGGATAAATTCTCCCCAGTCGGTATTATAGTAAGCCTCTTCTGGTCGAACGGCATAATCTTTAAATCCTTCTGGTTCGGGATAGGCATAGGCATAGAAAGCTGGTTCTCCTAAACCCCCACCAGGCCAAAATCCGCAACTACTTACTTCATGGGAATAAGCCTCAATCATTACAGAACGGGCAACATTAGGCACTCCAGGATGTTTCGGTGCCAGACGACCTGAAAAGCGCGTTACGGCGAGATCGAAAGCTCCCCAAAAGAAATGGACGGGGCTGACTTTTCCAATAAAGCGAGAGCGAAACAGTTTCAGAACTCGGTCTACCTGAACTAAAACTTTCCAGAAACGCTGTACATATTCTGGATCGTAAGAATTATGTTTAGTGTCCCGTTCAAAGGGAGTACGGTCTGGAATTTCCACTGGAGTAGTCCAAATATTAATCTCTATTCCCAGGGAATTAAGAGCGGTCATTGTTTCTTGATAGAATTCGGCTACAGACATCGGCCTGAGCTTGATGGAGCGAATTTCTCCGTTATCTTTAATAACTTGCATTTCATGAGCGAGAAAATCAAAATCAATCTGAAAAATGCTCGACTTATAGGGAATTGGCGAGGTAGTCAGACCTCTAGCGGTAACATAAAGAGGTACTTCCCAACAATGATTAATCTTCGGAGTCAGTTCCAGTCGAATTTTACCTACGATCTGCGTCCACAGATGGAGCGTATTACAAGTATCCTGCCATGTTTCCCAAGGCAGAATCGGCCAAATATCCTCTTGAGAAGCAGCGTGTATTGGATTGATCTCTGGCATAATTGATTGAAATTTAATTGTTTAATTGTTGCATCAAGCTTGGAGACAATTAGGCTAGGTCGAATAGCAAAATTTCTGCACCAATATCTGTAGTAATTTCAAGTTGCTCTGAAGTATTAATTTGTACCCCGTCACCTGCTCGTAGCATTACACCATTCAGTTTGACTACCCCCTTAGCTAAACCACTAAAAGAAAAGGTATGGCGACTATCGAGCCAACCTGTTTGTGTTTGACCGCGTACATTTCGATCGTGAATAAGATGGTTGATAGTTTTGTTGCTCATTTTTAACTCCTGGTTGAATCTCGGAAAAAGATAATTGAGTTTTTGTGCTTCTTCTTCAATAAACAGGCGCGATCGCGTAGCCTATGTCCTCTGGGCCGATCGCCAATTTACCAAAATCGTACCCCAATCGAATACACCCTATACTTTGTGTTCTGGGTTTTTAAAATCTCTTTTACAACCTGCATCCCAAACTTCAGGTTGGTTTCCGTGAGCGGGAATTCCGCCATTATCTTTCAACATTCTTGCCAAGTGCAAACAGTTCCAAGCGAGGAAAGTGGTGTTTCTGTTGGTAAAATCGTTTTCAGGGCCACCAGAACCAGGATCTAGATAAGAAGGGCCAGGGCCAACTTCTCCTAACCATCCTGCATCAGCTTGGGGAGGAATTGTATAACCAATATGAGAAAGAGAAAACAAAATATTCATCGCGCAATGTTTGACACCATCTTCATTACCAGTGATTAAGGTTACACCGACTTTTCCATAATCTCGATATTGCCCTTTTTCGTTTAAAACATGAGTGTAACCATACATTCTTTCTAAGACTCGATTACAAACAGAACTTTTTTCTCCTAGCCAAACTGAAGTACATAAGACCAAAATATCAGTTTCATCAATTTCTTGTTGAATTATGGGCCAATCGTCTTTGTCCCATTCATCTGTTTGCGACATATCTAACCCCAGTCCCGCAGCTATTTCATAATCAACTGGTCGAATAACTTTAGTTTGAACTCCATTGGCTACAAAAATATTTTTAGCAATATCAATTACACCTCTTGTATGGGATAAAACAGGAGTTCTATTCAGAGTGCAGTTCAAAAAAAGAGCTTTGAGGTCGTCGTATTTTGCTGGTGCATTGTTACACTGATCCTCAGTTATTTGTTTTAACTGTTTTGACATTATTGTCCGAATTTTCTGTGTGAATATTCTACTTGCAACAGGCTTGGTTGCACGAAGACCACAAAAGCCTTGATTAGCAATAGTTTTAGCCGATTTATGCAACCAAGCCCTAGTGTATCATTGGTTATGAGGCTAAATCGAACAACAAAATTTCAGTATGATCAGTAGTAGCTGCGATTGCGTAGCTAGTCGAAGACATCGCTATTTCTGTTTCTTGAGTAATGGCAGCACCATCACCAGCTTGAAGCACTTTACCACTAATTTCTGCCGAACCTTTGGCTATTTGTATCCACAATGACCGATTTTTGTTAGTACTGTGATTGATGCGATCGCCTTTATTTAAGGCAGCAACGTAAAGATTGGCATCCTGATGAATCGTTACTGAATTGTCTCTGCCATCGGGAGAAGCAACTAATCTTAATTTTCCTTGTTTTTCATCTAAAGTAAAGTGTTTTTGTTCGTAGCTTGGTTTAATTCCCTCTTGCTCTGGTAAAATCCAAATTTGCAGAAAGTGAACTGGATTAGTATCTGAAGCATTAAACTCACTGTGAGCAATACCCGTACCAGCCGACATCCGTTGTACATCCCCTGGACGAATCGTCGAACCGTTGCCAATACTATCTTTATGGGCTAATTCTCCTTCTAAAACGTAAGAGATAATTTCCATGTCTCGATGACTGTGAGTACCGAAGCCTTTACCTGGTCGAACTTTATCTTCATTAATTACCCGCAGACTAGCAAATCCCATGTGATTGGGGTCGTAATAATTACCAAAGGAAAAAGTATGTCTGCTGTCAAGCCAACCAAAATTAGCATTACCCCTTTCATGGGCTGGACGAACAGTAATCATCGTCGCTCCTCCTTGTTATCAAAATTATTTTGTTCTTAGTTATGTAGGTCGGAAAAACTATTTAGATTAGACAGGGTGAGTATATACTGAGACTACCTGACAAGCATATGATTTAAATCAGGTTTAAATTTTGATTAGGTTGCAGGAGTTATTAGCTCTATTTGTCTGCCATCACGAGTAATAATTTCTTCTCGTTCTAACTCAGCTAAAGTACGATACAAAGTTTCGGGACTCAAACCCAATTCATTGGCAATATCTTTGTAAGAGCGATCTAACATAATTCTCGTTTCCCCTGGGGAAGCGGAAAACAACAGGTATTGTAGGAGGCGATCGCGTGCCGAGCGAATACTCCTTAACTCTAATAATTTCTTCAGAGATTGACTTTTGCGATCGAATCTTCTTAAGAGATTTAAAGCCAGATCGGGATTATTTTGCAGCACTTCCCAAACAACAGTTTTGGGATAACAAATCACACGGGATGGAACTTCAACAATCCCATTGCAATGGTAAAGTTCTGTGAATAGAGCTGACTCGGCAAAACTTTCTCCTGCCCTAACTATTTGAAAAATAACCAGATTTCCTTCGCAAGTATAGCGCACCAATCGGATACGTCCAACTTCCAAGGCAAAAATATACTCGGCAGGGTCTCGATAATGAAACAGTACCTGTCCTGCGACGAGATTTTGATAGCTAGCCCTATCTTGTAATTGTAAGGGAAGACTATCGGGTACTGATAAATTCATGATTTGTAACGAATGACTTTTGCTAGTGTATCGTTTGTTTTTAAGCTAACTAAAAGTAAGTTCGACAAAGGGTCAAAAAACTAAAAACTCAGTAATATTTTGATTTCCAAATGTCTGAATTGCCCATTATCTCGTTGTTTATCTCGCATAGTTCGAGGAAAAAATCCGAACTCCGAACTCACATAACTAAAAGTGAGGATCTTCTTTTGGAAGAAAGATAAAGATTGACATCTTGATGAATTGTTACTGAATTGTCTCTTTCATTAGAGGAAGCAACTAATCTTAACTTCTCTATAGCTACCGACTTTGTTGGCGAATGTGCTACATTGTAGCTTACACAAGGTATTACCAATAACTAAACCTAAGATTTTTCGTTATTGTATTACTGCTAATTTCAGTAAAGATTACTTTCGCCAACAGA
>JASJEI010000567.1 GCA_030064795.1 Pleurocapsa sp. MO_226.B13
ACTGTCCCTATATGAATCCTATAGGAGTAGTACCCGTTTTTTCGACCCAGATTCCTTATTTGCCGATGCCAAAATCAGGTCGTGGATGAAACTTGAACCCGTAGCTGCTACCAAAGAAATCCTCAAAGAACTAAAAACCCATGGGTGGCAGGACTTTCAGAAATATTTAAGCAACTTAGGGATTGAGATCCAAGCCGAAATCTGGGGGTTAATTGTACCTTTAATCTTGCCTGAAATTGCTGAGGTTGAAAAGTATCATTCGTGGGCTGGTGGTTGAGCCATTGGACAGAGGGGAAATATATAAACAGAAATGATAGAGCGCTCGCCGACATGACAAATACAAGCGTAAGACAGGGGGCTCAATCCGCATCCTGTGAGCCAATAAATGAGCAGGAAGACTTAGAAAAAAATTCATCCTTATTGCTACAAAGCGAAGGTAAAAACAACGGTCAAGAATCGGCTTTAAATGAGTCAAAAATTACTAGGGGATATAAATCAGACGAATCATGCTCAGACACCTCGATTTATTCAGTGGGGTTGGGGGCTTCAGCCTCGCAGCAAAGCAACTTGGGGGAATACAGACAACTCAGTTTGTGGAAATCGACCCCGACGCACAAACAGTCTTGCGATCGCATTTCCCAGGAATACCAATTCACCCAGACATCCGAGACTACCAACCAGAACCAGGAAAGTTTGACATCATTACCTGTGGGTTTCCCTGTTCTGGCACATCAAACGCAGGAACTAGAACAGGACTTAAACATCCAGCTTCCTCTCTTTGGCGAGAAGGACTTAGATGTCTTATCGAGGCTCAACCCCGCTTCTGTATTATCGAACAACCTGAAGGAGTTATCCGACGAGGACTTCGAGCTATTCTTGGCGGACTCAGTTTGGCAGGATACAGTTTTGAGGTTGAAATTATCTCAGCAGCAAGACTCGGAGCAGGTCACAGAAGAAGGCGACTATTCGTTATTTCCTACCCTGACGAGCAACGTATCCTCTACGAGCAGACCTGCTGGTCAGACCAAATGCGATCGTTGGTTCAAAGACAACGGGCTAATTCAACCTGGTTATCAGTTAGGCGCACAGGCGATCGCGATGATTATGGGATTTCCCATGGACTGGTTCGATTGTCTGTCCCCAACAGAACACCAGGAAGAATCAGAGCAAGATACCTCGCAGGAAGAACAGTCACCCCAGGACAAGCAGCGATCGCCCTTAGAAGAGTCCTCTACCTCTCAGAAATTACTGGGGGGAGAGAAGAAATTACTAGAACATAAGAGGGGGGAACGTTCATCACTTAGTCAAAGAATTTCTATTCCCTGCATCGTTAAGCAGCCCAAACAACCCGAAGTTAAAGGGGTAATTAGGAAGGATGAAGGCGATCGCTTAAGAGTAGAAACTAACGGTGAAAAGATTTTTGTCTCCAAGCTGTTTGTTTATCCAGACTTTCCTGAAAGTGTCGGACAGATCGATGAATTATTGCAGGGGGGATTGAACAAAAGTTCTAGCAAAAATACTGCTGACTCTCATAAAAAAGTGATAGACACTTCAGATAAATGTTCTAGCAAAACAACTCCCCCCAGTAAAAATTGTTCTAGGAAAAATCGACGGAAGAAAGGTGAAGGAAGCGGAGCGATTTTTTATCGTACAGTTACAAAGAACGGCAGAGACTATCAAGAGGCTTACTATCATTGGCGGGAGAATGGCAAACAGAAAAGTAAATACATTCCATTGAAGCTACTAGATCAGGTAAAACAAGCCGAATCTAGAAAACTGCCAGTTGAAGACATTTTGGTTTTACTGGGGTGTATAGAAAAATGTTCTAGGAAAAAGTCCGATACTTCTATCATCTCGACCGATGACAAAGTGATAGACACTTGGGATAAATGTTCTAGGAAAAAAATAGGCGCTGTTCAAAAACAGGGGATTTTGGGTAACAAAAGCAGCTTAAAATCAGCCAAGTTTTGACTTCGCTTTAAGAACAAAAGTCTTATTACAGGAGCCTAATTTTTAGGCCCGCTGAAAAAGCTCAAACCCCAATAGTTCCAGCCAATGTGGATGCTTTTCTCCTGTCATTAATTCCGTCGGACTTTTGCCTACTCGTTCGGGGACTCGGCTTTCTGAGAAGGTGCGATGATTGAAGAAAAACCTGAGCAGGTCAAGATAGTCCGAATTCAAGTGCTTTCTGAGGAAAAAGTAGTTCCTGAGGCGAGAATTGAGGTTTTCAACTAAAGAACTGGCTCTAGGGGTCGATTCCATTGCCGATTCTACTGCTTCTTTCACTGGGAGAAACTTGCCGGAAAGTAGCTTGTAGACTTGATTCCATCTCTGCCAATAGATATCAGTGGATAGGGATTCCTTCATTAACAAACAGACTTGTCGAACCTGAGAGAGAGAAATCTGAAACTTGTGAGCAATATCCGCTAATTTCTGGTCGAGGACTTGAGCAAAAGCTAGTAAATCTTCTTTTTGATTCGATAAAGCGATTCTCAACTTTCTAATCCCTTTCTGGTTTTCACATTCTCTTTGTTGCAGTTCTGAGATGATGAAATTCATCAATTCCATTCTTTCAGACCACTCTGGCCCAGCCAAGGATAAAATATCAATTCTCAACCAATAGAGTAATATTTTGATGTCAGCGACTAAATTTAGCAATTCTACTTCATTTTTGCGGGCTTGAGTTAACTTAGCTGACAATTTATTTCCTTTACCCTTTAATTTAGCTGACTCCATTTTCTGTTCGAGCTCTTGTCTTTGGGTCTTAGCTCCCTGGGCTTTTTTAGCTAAATTACGGCATAAAGCGTCACTTTGGTCAAATATATGCCACACATCACCGTGGCATGGCTTATCTCCCCAAGCAGCTTTTTGTCCCGCTCTGATTCCTTGACCTGCGTCAGCGATTGTGTAGTCGGGATTCAATCCTTGTGACTCGGCTTCGAGTAAATACCAGCCCCAGGTATCTTCATCTCGGTGTTCGACAGCCTCCAGGAGAAAACAGTAAGTAGAATCAGCATCCACTCCTGTCAATACGGGTTGAGTACTGTGAAATAGTTCATCAAGTAATGCTACCCCGATTGAGGATAAATCTTGAGTTTGATTGATTTCTCTAGCTTTGGCTACTGCTGCCATGACTCGGTTATGGATTGTACTGATACTGATGGGATAATCAAACAAATCTCTTAATATCTCTTTAACTCCTCGATAAGAGCAGTGACATATCAGAATCAATGCCAAAATCAACTGAAATATCCATGTTTGCGTGACGGGCAGATAATACAAAACTTCATGTTCTGGTGCTTTCTTCTCAAACGCCTGATTTAAAGCTTGTTGAGCGATCTCTTTCTGTTGATAGATAAATTTGCGGCTAACTTGCTCTTGGTGAGCTATCTGGGTTATGGGTTCTTGTTTAGACAGAACTTTAACAGCGATTTCTTGGCGCTGAAGAGGATGAAGACGAGAAGCTACAGAAGAAGATGGATTCACTCAGTTTACTCACCTATTGGGCTAATTTTCCGTAATTCTCTTAGTATTACTCATGTCTCTCTCGTCCGCCCGCCTAATTAGAACTAATGTTCTGTTAGAGTTGGTAATTTTCCCTTCATACTGTAACCTTGTTTTGAACAGCGCCAAGAAGTTTCTGTAATCGCTTACAAGAATGTTGCTACTGGGAAAGGTGCCACTCTCCCTTTTCCAGTTCCTGCTGCTGCTGCCATTCCCCATCAAAGAGCGATATCTCGTGCTTTGCGTTCATTAAATCAGAAAGTTCCTTCCAAAACCATAAAAGTTCTCGATGAACCCAAAACCATTACTCAATCAGCAGAAGAAGAATTTTGTCTTCCTATTTTGAAGCCAGCACTAGAAAGATGGTTAGATCTAGTCTTAATCGTTGAAACCAGCCCTTCTTATGGGATCTGGCAAAAAACAATCAAAGAATTTAAGAATTTACTACTACTCCAGGGAACATTTCGTGATGTTAAATGTTGGTATGCCAACTTTGATAATGACGATCGGCTTAATTTTCGTTCTCAGCAAGGAAGTCCTCGTTCTCCCAAAGAATTGATTACACTAAATAGCGATCGCATTATTCTAATTTTGAGTGATTGTGTGTCTTTAGCTTGGTATAGAGAGAGTTGGAGCAAATGGATTAACTATTGGGGGAAATATCATCCTGTAACTATATTGCAGATGCTCCCGCCTTCTTTTTGGCGCAGAACGGCTCTAGGTCAAATGGATTCAGTTTGGTTGAGTTCGCAAAATTCTGGCGTTGTTAATCAACGCTGGAAACAAGAAAGTGCTACGCCGTGGGATGAAGATACCCCTAAAGGTTTCCCTTTACCGATTGTTACTTTAGACCCCTATGCTTTAGAGGTATGGGCTAAAGGAATTGCAGGAACAAGCTCTACAGAATTGACGGGAGTTTATCTACAGGCTTTAGAATCTCCTCCCAGCCATTCCTCTTCTTCTACGACTCCTGAGAAGGCTGAACAACTTTTTGAGCAATTTATGGAGACGGCATCTCCCACTGCTAGAAGATTAGCTGCTTTATTATCGGCCGTTCCCGTACAGTTACCCATCGTGAGATTAGTTCAGCACTCTCTTTTGGCTACAGCTTCTAGTGCCGTTCATGTGGCAGAAATATTTTTAAGTGGAATTGTTAGAAAAATTGAGGATGATCCTAACCCAGAAAAACGTCTTTATGATTTTGAGTCGGGATTAAGAGAAAAATTCAATCGGACTCTCCCTAAACAAGAAATTGTCAGTGTTATAGATCGTATTTCAATTTATATAGCTCGCCGACTAGGAGTTTCTCTTGATGAATTCCGAGCTATGTTATTTGTTCCTACTTCCAAGCTAGAATCGCCAATAGCCAGAGAAATTGGCGAGTTTGCTCGGATTTCTAAAACGGTGTTACAAGGTTTAGGGCAAGAATACGCCGAATTTGTGGCTAATTTAGAAACAGATTATGTTTATTCTGATGATTTAGGAGTTCTGCTTAAGAAGTTTTCCTACAATGTTGCGACTGTTCAAATCAAATTAGAGTTTAATATTGTTACTTTAGTTCCCAAAGAACAAATCAATAATCGACCCAAACCAGAAGATATCTATTTCCGTGAAGATGTTTATTACGAGGCTTTTTCCAGAAAGGGTCGCTATCAAAGTTATCAAGAATTAACTAACAACGAACAAGAAGGAATAGATTATCGCATTCGTTTTCGTCAAGAAAATTCCGATGTCGCTATCGTTGCCCATCACGGGGGAAAAATTCAACTAGGAACTACAGAAATAGCAGATGCGATCGCAGGAGAAGATTACAGTTTTTATTCTTTTGAAGGACTCAAAGAAGGTTCTGGAAATGATGCTCTTCATATCCCTAGTCATAAATTTGATGAACCTCATGCTCTAGAGATTGTTAGTAAATGCACAAAGGTCATTACAATTCATGGCATTGCTGCTAATGATGAAAATATTTATGTTGGAGGTTTAAATGACAGCTTAAAAGAACAAATTAAGCAATCTCTGAAAAAAGCAGGTTTTTCAGAAATCAACGATGTTAGTGTAAAATCTCAAGATAAAAATCCCCAAAATATTTGCAATCGCGGTCAAACAGGAAAAGGAGTACAAATAGGAATATCTTGGAGATTAAGGAAAAAACTGTTTGACAGTTTAAAAAGTGAAAGCAATGAACCAACATTATTCGATCGCTTTATCCAGGCAATAAGAGATGCTCTTTCCCCACTAGAAGCAGCAGGTTGGCGATCGCAAATTACTGAAGGAGAAGTTGACTACTACACTGAAGACGTAACCGTTCATTCCCCCTCCAAAAAAGCAAGGGAAATCTAGGACATGGCGATCTCGCTTTCGCGAGGCGCTGCGCGATCGCT
>JASJEI010000568.1 GCA_030064795.1 Pleurocapsa sp. MO_226.B13
ACGCGATCGCGCCTCTGAATTGCTCTACAAATCAATCAAAATGGGACGCTTTGATTAAATAATGTTAATCAAATAGTTTTCCCGGGGATAAAAATAAGAGAAAATGATTCTAATAAAAAGAAGACAATTTTTAATTAATTTAATAGCAAGTGGAGATGGAGGTGTTCCTCTATTTTTGTCCTGTGGAAATGGTAATGATAGTGACAAAACTAAAGAAAGCGACCATTTTATCTGATTTCAAAAAACAAGTAGATTTAGACAGTATATTTGTAGCAGACAGCGCGCTTTATACTGCTGAAAACTTATTAACAATTAAATCTTTGAAATGGATAACTAGAGTTCCATTATCAATAAAAGCGGCTCAGTTTTATGTAAGAGAAACTCGCCTATTCTCAATTGCTTGAAACTGAGCGAGAAGGTTATAAAGCGTTAATAAAAGAGAGTACTTATGGGGGAATAAAACAAAAATGGGGAATCATCGAGAGTGCATCCAGAAAAGAATCTGATTTAAAACAGTTATCTAAAAAGCTCACTAAAGATGAAGAAAAAGCTAATTCTTTAGTTAATTCTTTATCGAAGAAAAACTATGAGAATAGAACAGAAATAAAAGCCGTATTTCGGTGTGAACAGAAAAAACTCAGATCTCATCAGCTAGTTTTAAAAAATGTTGAAGAAACCCTAGACAAGAAAATAAATAAGACAGTTTATAAAGCTACAATCCCTCTCGAAAAAAAATTTGACAAGATAGAAGAATCAGAAAAAAAAGCTGGTCGCTTTATTTTAGCTACTAATGTTTTAGAGAATTTAAGTCCATCTGACATTCTTATTGCATACAAAGGGCAACAATCTTGTGAAGGAGGATTTAGGTTTTTCAAAGATCCCGAGAGAAATCCTAGACATTCATGGACAGTCTTATATTTAAGTTATCTGTGGATAGCCGAGAATTATCTTTTCCGAGACTGTCCATGAATGTCATAGATTATTGTAGCCCTTTGTTTTTTGCGGATGCAGTGTTTCTCAAATATCCATCAAGAAGAGAAACTATGGCGATGCTCATGGGTCTATCTTTGCTGGTTTATAGTATTGGACAAAGGCAGCGAGCGAACCAACCTCAAACAGAACAATACAGGTTTAAAAAATCAGTTAGGAAAACTCACAGACCAACCTACTCGACCTTGGATATTTCAAGGCTTTCAAGGCATTCATGTAGTTGTTTTAAATGGAGTCAAACAAATTGTAAATCTTACTGATTCAAGAGTTGAAACTCTTAATTATTTCTCCCAGTATTGTCAAAAATATTATATTTTATCTGGCTAATCTTTCTGGGTTTTATTGGAAATTTTCAACCTGAAAAAACCCAACTAAAATATTTTCTGACTCGCCTCTTCTCAACAAATTTGATTTAATGAGAATCCAGTTGAAATCGAAGTATTTTTGGGGTCTCCCTCGGCTTGACTACCATCAAAAGTCAACAGTTTCTCTGTTCTTTTAGATATTTGTACTCAGAAAATGTCCGCGAGTTAGCGATCGCCCAACTGGGGCAAAAACATATTCTTTGCATATTACATTTTGACGTGCGGGAAGAGAAGTACTGGGAAGAAGGAATGTTAATCACATAAGTTCTAAGGCGTACTAATTGAAAATAGCCGTTTTATTGAGGAGCGGTATGACTTGAAAGGGTCACGTACCGTTTTGTAGAGCAGTAGACGGGGCAACTCGTCTACTGACTTTAATAGGAGCGGAAGAGTTCAATCAACTGGCGGTGGATTTCTTGCGAGAATGAGAATTGTACAGACTCGGAGCAAAGAGTCGATCGGGATAAACTTATGTAACATTTGCGCTGACTCATAAGTTCCTCACAATCTTTACCTACGTTTAAAAGAAGCAGTTAAATCAAGATGTTAAATCAAGATAAAAAGTAAATCTATGTCAAATTCAATTTTTTCTGCCGATGATGCCTACAAATTCCTGAAAGTAGAGGAATATTTTGCTCGTTATAAAGAATGGGAAAAATTGGAAAAAGTAACTTCTCATTCTTTATATTTGGATGAGTCTGATGATAAAGCATTGACCTTCGACTTTGAAAAAAGTGATGGGCAAAAATGCACAATGCTCATTCAATTTTTACAACAGGACATCTTTCGGTTACGCTTCAGACCTGATAAAAATCCCACCGGAGGAAATCCTTATACAGATATTAATACCCGTTCGGCGGTTACTAATACCTTCAAAGAATTAAGAAAGTTTTTGGAAGCAGCGAGGGGTTCTTTTAGTATTCAGGAAAATCAAGTTTCCGAGCAGAAATTTGAATTTATTACTAACCCTGCTTTAGACAGTCCCATTGCTAAGAGTAAACCTTCCCTAAAACTGGTTGTCAACTATAATCCCTTTACCCTAGAAGTCTTTCATCGTTTCAATGATGGTCGAGAATTTCGGGTTTGGAAAACAGCTACTCCTGGCATATATTACACAGGAAATGGAGACGAATATGCCATTATTCAAGCTGTTAATAAACCAGGTAGTGCCAAATATATTGGTTTTGGTGAACAAGGAGGCATGGAACTCTACAAAAATACCGACCAATTAAACTATTTCAACTACGATAATATGCGCTACCGACAAATTTATAATGAAGGGCCTCTAGACCATCGAGAACCCCTTTATCATAGCGATCCCTTCTTTATGGAATTTAATGGGGTTTGTGATGTTGGTGATGAAGATAGTCTCTATGGCATTTTTATTGATAACACCTCTCAAGTTTTGATGGATATTGGTCATGACAACTCCAGCCGTTATTTGTTCGGTATCCGCTTTGGGGAACTCGACTATTACTTCATGTTAGGACAGGAGGCTAAAGACATTCTGGAGTGTTTTACCTGTATTGTGGGCAAAGAAAGGTTAAAACCTCGTTACGCCTTGGGATATCATCAAGGATGTTATGGCTATGAAAATCGGGGAGCATTAGAATGGGTCGTCGGTAAATATCGACAACATCAAATTCCCCTAGATGGTCTTCACGTGGACGTAGATATACAGAATAATTACCAGACCTTCACCATTGATGAAAATAAGTTTCCCAATCCGCAAGAAATGTTTGGGAATTTAAAAGCTAAAGGGGTCAAATGCAGTACCAATATTACCCCCATTATTAGCAACAGAGATATCAACTATACTACCTACAAAGAAGGACGAGACAATAATTATTTTGTCCTCGATCGACGCCTCGATAACGACAGAACCAACCAAAATTATAATGGGGGTTACGAACAGTTAGGGCAATATAACGACGCTGAAGGTAACTTTAACAGTGGCAACCCCTATATTGGCGAAGTTTATTATGGGGGTAATCGCGGAACGACAGGTCATTATGCTGACTTGGCTCGGCCAGAAGTACGACAATGGTGGGGCCGACAATATCAATTTCTTTTCAACATGGGTCTAGAAATGGTGTGGCAAGATATGACCACCCCGGCCATCCGTGATACACGAGGGGATATGAAAGCATTTCCCTTTAAATTAATGTTGAACAGTAACCAATTTTCTCAAGAAGATGAGACAGGGGAAGAAGGGCCACCCCAAGAACAACTAGCAACCATCAAAATTTGGAACTTGTATTCTTATAATCTCCATAAAGCTACTTACCAAGGGTTAAACCAACTCGCCGGCCGGGAAAATGAACAAGGGAAAAAGAAACGTAACTTGATCATTGGCCGAGGAAGTTTTGCTGGAATGCACCGTTGGGCTGGTTTATGGACGGGGGATAACTCTTCCTCTTGGGACTTTCTGAAAATGAATGTCTCTCAAGTTCTTTCGGTAGGAATGTGTGGCCTATCTATTTGTGGCCAGGATATCGGTGGTTTTGAACGAGAATATGATTGGGAACAATGGGCCAGTCCAGAACTACTGATGCGTTGGACAGCAGCTGGAGCCTTTCTTCCCTGGTTCCGCAACCATTACATCCGAAAAGGACAGAAAGACTTCCAAGAACCCTTTATGTATGAAGACTGGTTCTATGAACAAGGTCGTGACCTCCCTGAACCCCAAGACTTATACCGGAAAGTTCGCCCCATTTGCCAACACTACATCGAATTACGCTATCGCCTCATGCAACTGTTTTATGATGCCATGTTCGAGAGCGTGATTACAGGGCTTCCCATTTGCCGGCCTATGTTGATCAACGATCCTCAAGATAAGGCCATCTATAACGATCAACTTAAGTTTCTCAATAATCAATTTTTTGTGCGAGACGATCTGCTCGTGGCCCCAATTTTACGCCCAGAATCAGAAAATGAGGGTAAACGGGATGTCTATTTGCCCGCAGGTAGTAACTGGTATGGTTTCATGGACAATAAGTTCCCCCTGAGTGATCGAGTTGAGGGAGGAACGACTATCAATTTTGAAGCAATCCTCGATAATAGTTACAGTAAAATTAGTTTTATTGTGCCGATTTATGTGCGTGAAGGGGCAATTATTCCCACCATTGAACTCGAACAATATGTCAATGAACGCAATAAGACAGGACAACTAAACCCCATTACCCTCAATATTTATCCTGGCAGTCAAGGACAATATACCATGTATCTCGATGATGGTGAAAGTCGAGCCTCTGCCAAGATAGATCCCCTGCAAGACAATAATGATCCAGAGGCCAAAGAAGAATATCGGGAAGTCAAGATCACCCATCAAACCCTGAATGCCACCACCAGGGAAATTAAAATCGAACGGGTTCATGATAATTATACGCCCCTAGAACCCTATTTCTTCGTGGCCCCCTTACATGATCCCCAAGAACCCAAAGGAAGTAATGGTCCTTTGATGAGGGTAACTATAGCAGGTCAAGCAATTACTTTAAAGAGTGATTCTGATGCCCTCAATTCAGCTAATACTAATGCTTGGTATTACAACCCAAATATCAACATCAGCTCGATCAAAGTATTCGATAATAGCCCTTCTATTACTATAACCTTAGAATATCTAACATAGCCTTAGTGCGATCGCCGGGGGTCGAGACGATAGTTATCTGCTCCTTCTAGAGGGAGCCAATCATTTTTGGCTCGCTTATCCATTTGATTCCACCGCTGGTAGACCTTTCCTAGACTATCCAGCGTCCCAACCAGAAGACCCACTAGGGAATTTGCTAGCAGAAGCGATTGGTTTATTCATTGATGCTCATGTTTGCCATCAACCAATAGCCTTGGCAGCTCTCAATCAACGTCTAGGAGCTAACAACCCTTTGATTGCGTCAAGTGAAGCGAAAGTAATTTACAAACCGAATAACTGTCAGGTTTATGGGAAGCAGTCGCTCACGCTCCCGCCAAGGAGCGACTGCTCTTTATCCTGCTCCTTTTGCTGTGGCTCGTCTTCTTCCGAGTAGATGTCTTAATTCCATCTCACGGTAAGTCAATGAGAATTTATACTTATATCATTTTTCAAAAGTAGCTAGAGAGATAGAGCATCTAAAATATATTGCCAACCAGTTAAAGAATGAATAATATCTTTGGATAAGGAATTCAAAATATTAGACACTTTACATTTAACATCATCTAGACTAGTGAAAAATACATTTTTAAGCTGCTGTTTGATGTATTGCCAGACTCGTTCAATAGGATTAAGCTCAGGACAATAGGGAGGTTGAAATAAAAGAACTACGTTCTCAGGAATTATCAATTTCTTAGCTGTATGACAAGAGGCATTATCTAGTTGAATTATATGTATTTCATCTTGATATTCTTGGGAAAACTTTTCTAAAAATAACCCAAAACAATCAGAATTAAAATGAGAAAACTCATAGAAAATTGGACTTTGGACAAAAAAACGAGAAGTTCGCGAGTGCATATCGCGAACTAAATCCCCAAGGAAGGAGCGACAGATAATGAGAAGAT
>JASJEI010000189.1 GCA_030064795.1 Pleurocapsa sp. MO_226.B13
GGTTTTTTGGTCAAGAAAATAGAACCAGATTCTATTTCCAAGCACTCATGCACTAATTAACGAGCGAACTTACACCGTAGAGTTCTATCTAGGCAGATTTGTCCAGATATTTAGAAGCGGTTAATGAGAAGAGAATACCCAAGGTAATTTTAGGAACTGAACGTCGATACAGAACCACAAGACTAGCACCGACTGTAGACCAAAAAGCTACCCAGATTGTTTCTAGCTGATTTGACGGCCACCAGAGGAGTTTTTGCTCTCCTAAAACCGCACTGATAATATGGCTAGTCATTTGAGCGTGAATTATCACTCCAGAAAGACGTTTTGCCTGATGACCCTGACTATAGGGAGTATAATGCAGGTCTTGATTGTGTCCCACAACTCCAATCAAAATGATTTTGTTGTTGACTAGCCGATTAATAGACGCTTGGGGAATAGTTAAAATTTCTCTTAAGGATATAGTTTGGGGCAAAGCGCGACGATAATCGAGCAGAGTCTGATAACCTTGAGCTTCTGGTAAATGATAGCCACCACTAGTTGGAGTAAGTCTGGGAAATTTTACTCCACCGATTTGCAAGACATCTCCTTCGTATTTTGCGGTCAGACGATCTAAGTATTTTAGAGCCAGACGAAGACTGAGAGACTGACTGCTTTGACAGACATCATTGGGAGACATACCCAAAAGTTGACGACGAATTACTCCATCATCATCGATCGCCCAGTTACTAAAACCTATTTGCTCTAGGGGTAGGGAAGATGGCGCGGGGATAGCGATTAACTTTGGTCGCTCGATTTTTACCCGACAGATGGCAAAAAAATTATCAGTCTGCGCCACGGTATTGGTTAACTCTGGCTCGAAGGGAAAGTCATGAATTATATCAGAAGCGATCGCTTTTGCTTGTCCTACCTTAAGCTTTTTGAGCAGTTGGTTTAAAGCAGTATCGGCAAGAGAGCCACGCATATTCAAAGCCATTCCTCGTTCTTGCTGATATTTCAGGTCGTTGTCGTCGATAGTAATTGCTAACACTCGTTCGTCTGCGGGAAGAGTAAGCGGGTAACTAAGTAAACGGTCGTAAACTTTTAATTCTCTTGCTTCTAGCCATCCCCAAGACTGGATTAGCCAAACTAAAATCAGGGTAATAGCACTAATTATAAATATTGAGGATAATGGTTTTGACTGAATATTTAAGTCTTTAAAAGGTGAAAACGCGCTATTTTTTTTAAAATCTGTCCAATAGGGCGGGATTATGGCGGGATTTTGGTAAATAGTGGGCAACCAGCTAGCACAAGGATATTGTTTTTCCCAGCCTTGTAATTGCTGCCGTGCCATTTTGGTAGCCAAATAAAGGGAGTTGCCTGCTGCATAGGCTTGTAAAAAATGTTTGATAAACTCCTGGGCCATGAGATCGGGGATCGGCATCCGCATCACGATCGATTGAGGTAGGGATAATTTACTCAATTCTTCTGCCAGTCCTAGTCCGTCACAAGAATTAAAAATTGCTAGCTGAAGCCCAGAGGCGATCGCTTTTTTAAAGCCATGTTTGAGTTGCTCGATAGTCAGTCTATCTTGCTGATTTAGATATAAAATTCCCTGTCTATCTATGGTTTTACTGTGTCCCGCAAAAAAGACGATATCCCAGGTTTCTTGCCAGAGACGAGCATACAATTCTTGAGGAGTAGGCTCGACCAAAAATACCACTTTTGCCTCATCCAAAGATTCAAGAAAACCGCAGTCTGCATTTAAATTGATTCCTCGACTATCCCCCAAAATAGCGAGAATTTTGACTTGACTGTGGCGATTTCTTTTGGGAGTTGCTACGCGCTCAAAATTAAAGTTAGCGATCGCCATTTCTAAGTTTGGGTAATGTTCTAGCAGATCCCAACAACACCAGGGTAGATGATAGATTTCGGAGCGATCGCTACAAATTAAGATCCTAATTGCTTCCGAGCGGTTTAATTCTTCCCGTAGGTATTTATCGACGGCAGAAAAACTTGGAGAATTGAGCCATTGTTGAAATTGCTGTTCCAGCTTTTTAGCTAAGGTGGCTAGTTGTTGTTGAGGAAAGATCGAGCCATCGTAAATAATCTGCTGGGGTTTGATTCGGTTGCTCTGGCTTAATTGTTGATATTGTTGTTGCCATCTAACCAAACATCGATTCAACTCTGGTGCTGAAGGCAGGCTTCCTGAAAAACCGCGATCGGCGGTCTGCCCTTCTTGCCCGATTTCTAGAGTAACTTGAAAACCCGACTCAAAGTTGCCATTAAATTTGAGGATAACAAACTTTGCCATTAACTAATCAGCAATTTAAAAATGTTTGGCTCGACCTTCAGAACCTAGTCTGTTATTAAACCAGATCGCTTTTAAATAATAAACCTTTCGACTTTAATTTGTTCCTCTAAAGCCAATTCAACGCTAAAACTTTCTCCTAATTTACCACTAAAACAAAACTCAATCGTCTCGGTTTCATTTGCCTGAGCGATCATTACTGGACGACCATCTCGATCTAAAATAATTAGCTCTAGACCTTCTGGTAAATAATTTTGTAGCTGATTGTTAAAGGCGGTCACGGAAATATTAAACTCTTCTGGCACAGCCATGTCTTCGGGCTTGTTGTTTTGCGATTGCACGTTAATAATCAAAGCTATAATGATCTCTTTACTTTTTTCTCCTAACTGAATTAGTTTAACCCGATTTACTCCCTTAGAAAGTTGGCTTTTAGTCTGACTCTCTAGTTTTTGTGGGTTTCTATAGTTGACTGCCAAAGATGGTGCAAAAAAATCTTCTATCCGCTGCCAGTCTCTACCTGACTGTTCGGAAAACCATTTACTGATAGTAGGAGTTTGAACTAGTGCAGCACGTCTTTGCTGACTTAAATGTATGGGCAAGTCTGACAAAGATTCTAATTGACTTAGGGGAATTTCGCTTTGAGTCACCTGACGAATAAATCCTAATAGTCTGGCTCGATCTAAAGATTCATCGAACTGTACTACGATATAAGCAATTCTTTCCGACCAAACTTCAGGGGGAATAGTCACCCTATCGTCCCCGTTTAAAACAAATCGACATTCTAGTTTGCCATAACTGGGAATTTGCAAGTCAGCAACATCCATCATCGTTTGTAAGGCGGGATTCCAGCTATCACTAGCTTTTAAATCGGTTGCCCAACCAATAGAATTCAGATAAAGATTGACTGCGAATACAGCCAAAGTATTGAGATAGACTTGCTTTCTTTTGCTTGGTTGTGATTGATAGCTACGAAATTTTTCCGCCTCAACGCGACTTTTGAGAGGAATAATTGTTTCAAATAACTCGGATTCCCTGTTGACAAACATAATTTTTTCTCTTAGCCAAATATTTAAAGAATATATCTTAAAGAAATTTGTTCAACTCTTTTTTTAGTAAGGGCGCGAAGCGACGACACCAGCGATTATAAAAGCTACATAAAGTCGGGACTGGGATGTTTAATTGCCGTGATATTTCCTCCCAACTCCGACCAGAAAACTTAGCCAAGGCAATATTACTAAAATTAGCCTCTGGTCTATTTCTAATATAAACAGTAGCAAAAATATTATCTGGGTCTTGAGTTAAATATTCTCTTAAAATTTGAGCGAGATCGGGTGTATTTTGTGGTTGACCAATTTGCTCTAAATCTGATAGTGAAGGTAGCTCGTATCGAGCATATCTTTGGAATCTTTCGTAAGATTTTAAAATTAGCTTGTCTAATTTAAAATTAACCCAACTCATGAATTTACCATTACCTCGATTGGGATCGTAGAGGTCGATATTCAGACAGACATAAGCTAAAGTTTCTGCCAAAGCTTCTTCATACAGAGTTTTATATAAATCGGGAGAAAATTTGCGAACATGAGGACGGCACAATCTTCCTGACAGTTCGATCGCTCTAATCAGTTCGGTTAAAGCATAAGTTCTCAGTTCGCTATTAATTGAGTATTTTTGAGCAGTTAAACTCATTTTTTTTAATTGAGTATCGTTGAGTAGTTGTTGAAAAATTTGCTTTTGTAATGCGAATAAATAAGTCGGCTGAACTTGTTCGATTAATAGTTCTGAAGCTAGTTGCTCCTTTTTGGAAGTAACAATTAAATACTTGCGCAGATGAGCAATTAAATTTTCTTTGGCTCGATCGTATATTTCTTGATAAACTCCTGTTAACGGCGTACCATTAAACCGACGGCATAGAGGTCGCGATCGCAAAAGGGTAACTGCAATCTGATTGATTGCTGATTCTTGTTGTTGGATCTGATTATTCCTGGTTTGAACCTCATGCACCAGTCTGTGTAATAGCTGATATTTTTCTGGCTCGAACTCTTTGCTATTGACCATTGATGATGGCTTATTTCAACCTCAAACTAGATAGAAGTTTCCTATTTAGTTACTTCTAATTCGGAGATTATCTTTACGGCTTTTGTTATAAAACTTAATAAAAATCCTGACGTTCAAAATTAGCTGACCGATGTCTGATAAGTTACCCTCATTTAAAAATCGAGAATTATTAAATTTAGCTCTAACTCACCGTTCCTATGCCAACGAAAATTCAGCGATCGAAGAAGACAACGAACGTCTAGAATTTCTGGGAGATGCTGTCTTAGGATTCGTAATTGCTCAGATGCTCTATACCATGTACCCTCAGATCGATGAAGCACAGTTGACTCACCTGCGATCGCGACTGGTAGATGAAAAACAGCTAGGTAAACTAGGCGCGCAATTAGGTTTGGGGACGTTAATGCGTTTGGGGAAAGGTGCGGTTAAAAATGGAGGCAGAAACAACCCCTCTTTGCTCAACGATACCTTTGAAGCTGTCATCGGCGCGTATTTTTTGGATGCAGGAATCGAACCCGTCCGCGATTATCTGGTTAAAATTTTTCAGCCCTTGGCAAAATCGCTAGTCGATAATTATTTCCGATTTGAGCCAGGCAGCAATAAAAACCTCAGTCAACTCCAAGCAACATTTATTGATAGCAAAAATCGTTTCCAGCAATGGTCGCTAGCTAATCATCAAACCAGACCCAAATATCAAATTATTGCCGAATCTGGACCAGACCACGCCAAGCAATTCACGGCTCAAGTATCAGTTCTAGGCAAAGTTTATGGTGTGGGGAAAGGTTGCCGTAAGCAAGAAGCTGAAAAAAGGGCAGCAGAGGCAGCAATAGAAAATCTCGAACGACTCAAATAATTTTTATCTGGGTTTTAGCTCGAATCTGCCACCTCTGTGACGACTAATTCTCCTAAAAAGTGGCTATAGATAAAAATAAATGGTACTATTTGATACATTACAGGAGATGATTCGGACTATCCTGTATGAGTACCAAATTTTTGGTACATTACAGTTCGTGGGACTCCAAAGGTATCAGTAGTGGTTATTGCTGATGCCTTTTTCTTATGGAATTACTTTCCAGACAATCATATAGTACAAAAAGTAACCATTAACTTCATCAGTAATTTAACTGAACTAACAAAAATAATTCAGCCAAATTGCTTATGAGGAAGTCACTGATTACTAAAACAACATTTTTGCTCTGGAACAATTATAAAAGTAATTACTTTTATTAGATAGTAAGACGAGATCGAGCTGGTCGAAGTTACAAATTTCCCCCTCGAACGCCAAAGATTAAGTTCGAGGGATTTTCTTTGAGTCTAACGCCTTCTAGCTTCGGATCTTAGAGATTGTCGGTTTGTCGATCTCATTGAGATCGACCGTGGATAATAAGTTTTTAGTCAATTGCCAGCAAATCTTGGCGACAAATTCGCTGTAGACATAACAATAAAAAATATCTTTAGATACATGACTTTAGATGAAAATAGCAATTCTTTCGCAAAACCCCGCTCTTTACTCCACCAGACGTTTGAGAGATGCTGGCAAACAACAAGGGCATAAGATGCGAGTTATTGACTACTTGCGTTGCCATATGAATATTACTTCTAAAAAACCGACCATAGTTTACAAAGGTAGACCGTTAGAAAATTTTGATGCGATCGTTCCCCGTATTAGTGCATCAAAAACATTTTATGGCACTGCGGTGGTACGACAATTTGAAGTTATGGATGTCTATAGTCCCAATCAATCACAGGCTATTTCCCGTAGTCGAGATAAACTGCGATCGATGCAAATTTTAGCTAGAGACGGAATAGGCTTACCAGTCACGGGTTTTGCCCACGATACTCAAGATATTGATGGTTTAATCAAAACTGTTGGAGGCACGCCGTTAGTGATTAAATTATTAGAAGGTACCCAGGGAATTGGAGTAGTATTAGCAGAAACTTATCAAGCAGCCAAATCAGTAATCGAGGCTTTTCGCGATCTAGATGCCAACATTTTGGTACAAGAATTTATTGCCGAAGCAAAAGGAGCAGATCTGCGCTGTTTTGTGGTCGGAGACCAAGTGATTGCAGCGATGAAACGACAAGGAGCAGCAGGAGAATTTCGCTCTAACTTGCACCGTGGAGGTAATGCTCGACAAGTCGCTCTATCCTCTGAAGAAATAGATACAGCAATTAAAGCAGCTAAAGCTATAGGTCTAAAAATTGCTGGGGTAGATTTACTCCGCTCTCATAATGGCCCAGTAGTAATGGAGGTGAATTCATCTCCTGGTTTAGAAGGAATTGAAAAAGCCACAGGAGTAAACGTAGCAGAAAAAATTATCGACTTTGTTGCCAAAAAAGCGGTTGAGGCAGACAATAACGAAGACCCTTTGGATCGGTTTCGCGATCGCATTAAGTATTAAGTAATTAATCAACTGTAAAATAGGTGTCTGACAATACGATTGAAATTGCTAAAGAGATAATTACCCCAGGACAATTACGCCGTTTTGAATTACCTGTTAGTCGCTTGACTACCCAGACTTTATTATCGCTACCCGTAACGGTAGTTAATGGTGTCGATCCTGGACCAAAATTATGGCTGAGCGCAGCTATTCATGGTGACGAGCTAAATGGAGTAGAAATTATTGCTCAAATATTGGGGCGAGTGAACCCCCAGAAGTTGCGGGGTACAATAATTGCCGTTTCGATTGTTAATGTATTTGGTTTTATCGAACAATCCCGCTATCTTCCCGATCGCCGAGATCTAAATCGCTCGTTTCCTGGCTCAGAAAATGGCTCTTTGGCTTCTCGGTTAGCTAATTTATTTATGCGGGAAATTGTCGAGCGCAGTACCCACGGTATCGATCTCCACACAGCAGCAGTACACCGCATCAATTTACCCCAAATCCGTGCCAATTTGGAAGATGAAACTACCTACCGTTGTGCCAAAGCCTTTGGCGCGCCAATAATGATGCACTCCAAATCTAGATTTGGCTCGTTACGTCACGCTGCTACTAAAAAAGGTCTGCCTGTTTTACTTTATGAAGCGGGGGAAGCGTTGCGTTTCGATCCAAGAGCGATCGAGTTTGGCGTTCGAGGTATTTTACGGGTGATGAATTGTTTGGAAATGTATCAAGATGAATTAATATCCGACCCCGCTGACTCTTTGGAAAGCAGAGACAGTAAATGGATCAGGGCTTCTTGTGGCGGTATATTTCACCTGGAAGTTAATTTGGGGGAAAAAGTCACCAGAAAACAGGAATTAGGCTTTATTACCAATGCTTTTGGCGAGAAACGAGTTGCAGTACGCGCTACCGTCAACGGTATTGTTATTAGTTACACGCAAAATCCTTTAGTCAACCAAGGTGATGCCATCATTCACTTAGCGGTAATTTAACCCAAGTTCTGAATTTAACAGAGTCCCCAGAGGAAGAAAGGACAAAGGACAACTAACCCAAAAAAGTCTACTTTTAAAATTAGTCAAGGTTTTCTGGATTTAATTAATCTGTTCATAACTTATTGAAAGCTTTGTTATTAATTTTATTTCGGTTCGGAATGACTTTCTACTTGTATTACATTAAATATAATTGAAAACATCATGCTTTTTAGTAAAAAAGTAATTTAGCAATGAGCAATAGAGGTGCTTTTATCTTAACTTTAACTGTCATTTAGTCTAAATCGCTCAATTTGTCAGGTTTTTGAATTTATATTTACCCTAATAGCCAAAAATATCTGGCTTGAAAACACTAGCAGAATCTGAAATAATTCAACTATTATTTATCAAGCAATTTGAGATATGTTTGATATCTTATAGATATGTATTTTACAGCTCGGTCTAGTTCGAGAATCTATTAAACGCAAATGGCAAAGAAAATTTGGTTGTTAGCTATAGCTTTACTCTCAAGCTTTCTAATTACTACCAATTGGCATCGAATTCCTTCTACTGCTAGCAAGCCTATTCAAATCATAGATACTCCTGTGACTCTCGGTTATAGTAGTTGGGCTGGATGGTGGCCCTGGGCGATCGCCGAAGCGGAAGGATTATTTAGCAAGCATAATCTCGACGTAGACCTGAAATGGTACGACAATTACTCTACGTCGATGGAAGACTTGGCTGCGGGATACATAGACGGCAATTGTCAGACTCTCAACGATACAATTAGCTTTGCTGTTGATGCAGTCAAAGGTGAAGTAGTAGTTTTAGTTAATGACAACTCGGCGGGTAATGACAAAATTATCGCAGCAGCAGGGATCGATGAAGTTAAGGACTTAGAAAATAAACTAGTCGCCGTTGAAGCTGGAGTGGTAGATGACTTTCTGTTGACATTGGCATTGGAACGGGAAGGAATGTCTAGAGACGACGTGCAAATTCTAGATCTAGAAACTGGTGCAGCAGTGGAGGCATTTGCTGCCGAGCAAGCGGATGCAGTAGGAGCATTTCCGCCATTTTGGTTAACCGCCCTCAAACGAGATGGTGCCAAAGAAATAACTTCTTCTGCCGAATTTCCTGGAGCAATTCCCGATTTATTAGTAGTCACTCAAGAGCTAGTCGATCGGCATCCCGAAAAAGTTCAAGCCCTAACTGATACTTGGTTTGACATTCTAGATTTCATGGACAGCAATCCCGTTAGAGCCGATGAAATTATGGCCGAGCGAGCGGGAGTTAGCTACGAACAGATGGAGCTATTTAAGGCGGGGACAAAAATGTTTACTCTAGAGGACAATTTGGAGGCATTTAGTGAAGGCAATGACATGAAACATATGCCTTATGCTGCGGTAAAGATTACAGATTTTTTGCAAAACAAGCTCAAAATAATAGATAAACAGCCCAATCTCACCAAAATATTTAATCCGAGTTTTGTCAAAGCTTATGCCCTCAAATAATCGCCCTGAAAAAATTTCTGCGGTTAAAAATCAAAAGCAGATTTGTCCTAAATGTAGTTTTGAAAATAATCTTTCCGCTGTCTACTGTGAAATTTGTTTTTACCCTTTAGATATTTCTGGCTCTCTAATGAAACAACCCCCAACATTTAAACCACAACCAAACAACAGATATCGCAATTCCCAGAGCAATTTTCAACAAGAAATACGAAAACCCAGCGTACTTATTGGTTTGGCAGTTTTGATCGGTGCGATCGCTTTATGGATTGATTACTTTAATTCTCGTCGCCCCGATTACTTAAGCTTTTCTGAAAGAAGGAATCATATTGCTCTTTACGACTCTATGACCGAGGTTAAAAGAGTACCTCAAGGCTTATTTAACTATGGTGGCGCGCTTTATTTTGCGTCCTTAGTCGCCCATGGGATGAACGATGCGATCTTGCAGGAATATCCCAATTTTGCTCTAAGATACACCAAACCCAAAAACAACGACCAAAGTTATGCTAACGGGATTCAGATGTTGTTAGATGGAGAGCTTAGTTTTGCTTTCAACGGACGCTCTTTAGTCGATCGAGAATATTATCAGGCGCATTTACGCTCCTTTAATCTTCAGCAAGTACCCATTGCCATCGACGGAATTGTTTTTTTTGCTAATCCCAAGGTGACAGTAGATGGTCTAAGTATCGATCGAGTTCGAGATATCTTTACAGGAAAAATTACCAACTGGCAGGAACTGGGAGGAGAAGATTTAGCCATAACCCCAGTGATGCTAACTCCAGAAAACATTGAAATTTTAAGTTTAGACAATCCCAATAAGATTCCCCAGACAACCGAGTACGTCGATAACTATACCCTAGCTTTACGGAAAGTCATTGCTACACCAGGGGCAATTTCTTTTGCTTCTGCTTCTTTGGTACAAAAACAACAGCTAATCAAAATTTTGAGTTTAGCCCCAGAAAATTCGACTAACTATGTTGCTCCTTTCAATTCACAAGGGAAACCCAATCTAGAATTATTCAAAAATGGTAGCTATCCCCTAACCCGACGTTTGTTTCTGGTGCTGCGCCAAGACGGAACTCCCGATTGGCTAGCGGGAAAAGCTTATGCCGAAATGATCGTCTCCAATCAAGGTCAGGAGATCGTCGAAAAAGCAGGCTTCGTCCCTATCTACAAAGACCAATAACCATCTTGCTCATTGCTCGTAGTCAACCCTTTAGGGTTAAAAAACCTGCTTTTAATTAAATACCTATTAAATACACTTAATTTTGGTGTGCTTGAGCCATTTTCTTAAGGTCTTCGGGAGAAACACAACGACGTTCGGAGCAATAAGCCATTAGGCTGACTCCATTAAGCATCTGTACTGTGCTGACTCTAACTCGAAAATCATCGGTAAGAAACCAACAGCGTTCTTGTCCCTGATTATTATCATAATCGGTGTTGATAGTCAGAATACCGTCTTCCCCAAACCAATAACGACTGATCGTGGGTAAACCATCAACATAACCTTTATCGCGAATTAGTTTACCACTGCGTCCCGTCTCGTCATCGGGAACATCGATTAAGATGGCTGCATAGTTAGGATTGGGTTCTTTTTCTTCTAGATTGGATTGCCAACTAAAGCTACCCCCTCCCTTGGCTTTGCTATAGTCAATCCCCTGCACTTGACAAACCTGCTTGACTTTAGGGTCGTCTGGTTCAATCACCTTAACGATTAGATTAGATTCTCCCGACTCATCGGCAACAACATCAAAATGGTGAACGCTGCGCTCTGTATACCATTTACCCTCGCTTTTGCGAAAAAACTCCATCATGGTCATGGGTACGTTTAAACGCATGAAAAACTAACTCCTAAAAAACTCAAAAAATTCTAGATATTTTAAAACTAGATATTTTAAAAATCTTATCCCAAGCTAGGGCAGCGAAGATAAATAATAAGTAAAGTAAATCAACCGATCGCCGAGAAAATCTCTTGTTCTACTGCATCGGGAGATGATTCGCCGTCTACAGTTACTAGTCTTTGAGAGTAGTCATAATATTCTAAAATTGGCACGGTAAACTCTTGAAAGTTTTGGATGCGACGCTGAATTACTTCGGCGCGATCGTCTGCAAGCCCTCTGCCTAAAGCTCGTTGAGTCATCACCGCTTCGCTAACTTGAAGATAGATTGCCCAATCTAGTTTTTGTTCGATCTTGGTAAGTAAAAAATCCAATTCTTCAGCCTGAAATGCAGTACGGGGATAGCCTTCGAGTATCCAGCCATTACTGACATCAGGTTGAGTTAACCTTTGTTGAATAAATTGAATCATCAAAGGATCGGGGACTAATTCTCCCTTTTCGACATAAATTCGGGCTTCCTTACCCAGATCGGTTCCTTGGGCCATACCTTCTCTGAGAATATCCCCTGTAGAAATGCTGGGAATATTGAGGCGATCGCAAATCCTAGCAGTCTGCGTCCCTTTTCCCGAACCCGTACCTCCTAACATCACTAATCTCATGATTATTCTCCGTTACGCTCAACATCATGCTCTTCCGTTGTAACTTAAGGAGCTTTGACTATACAATTAATCACTATCTGCTGGTTTCATTGCCAAATTAGCAACTAAAAATGCCCATTTATCCGCAGCTTCTTCAATAATTTTACTAGTAGGCTTACCAGCACCATGTCCTGCTTTAGTTTCGATCCGAATCAAAACGGGATTATCTCCTTGATGTGCAGCTTGTAGCGCAGCAGCAAATTTAAAACTATGAGCGGGGACAACGCGATCGTCTGTATCCGCAGTGGTAATCATGGTTGCAGGATACTCTACACCCTCTTTTAAGTTGTGCAGGGGAGAATAGGCGTAAAGTGTTTTAAAATCAGCTTCGTTATCGGGATCGCCATATTCCGAACACCACGCCCAACCAATTGTAAACTTATGAAAACGGAGCATATCTAACACCCCGACTGCGGGGAGTGCAGCAGCAAATAAATCGGGACGCTGAGTCATACAAGCACCCACCAACAAACCGCCATTACTTCCCCCCGCGATCGCCAATTTATCGCTAGAAGTATATTTATTTTCGATCAGCCATTCTGCTGCTGCAATAAAATCATCAAAGACATTTTGTTTCTTATCTTTCATTCCCGCCTGATGCCAAGCTTCGCCATACTCGCCACCACCGCGCAGGTTGGGTACGGCATAGATTCCTCCCATTTCCAGCCAAACGAGATTGCTAACAGAAAAACTAGGGGTTAGGGAAATATTAAAACCACCATAGGCGTAAAGATAAGTAGGATTATTGCCATCGAGTTCAATTCCCTTCTTATGGGTAATAAACATCGGTATTCTTGTACCATCTTGACTGGGATAAAATACCTGTTGGGTTTGATAGTCGTCACTGTTAAAGTCCACCTGGGGTTGACGGAAGAGGGTGCTTTCTCCTGTAATCATGTCGTAGCGATAGATAGTGGCGGGAGTAGTAAAACTAGTAAAAGTGTAAAAAGTTTCCCTATCTTCGCGTTTACCGCCAAAACCACCCGCAGAGCAAATTCCTGGTAATTCTACTTCGCGGACAAAACTACCATCGAGGTTAAAAATTTTAATTTGCGATCGCGCATCCTTGAGATAGTCGGTAACAAACTGATTATTGAGAATACCCACACTTTCTAAGGTTTCTGATGCTTCGGGAATAATTTCTCGCCAGTTGGCTTTTTCGGGGTTGTTTAGATCGATAGCAATGATTTTGCCACGGGGCGCATTTAAATCGGTTTGTACTAAAAAAGTATCCCCTTCGTTATCAATTACGCCGTAACTAGCTTCAAATTCGCTAATTAGTTCGGTAACTTCGCTCTCTGGGCGTTCTAAATTTTTATAAAAGATTAAATTCTTACTATCCGTACCCAACAAAACACTGATAACTAAATACTTGCCATCTTCGGTAACACCACCGCTAAAACGCCATTCTTTTTGGTCGGGACGATGATAGATTAAAGGATCTTCTGCTTGTTCTGTACCCAAGCGGTGATAGTAGAGCTTCTGATAATAGTTGACATCCTCAAACTTAGTTTCCTCATTGGGTTCA
>JASJEI010000569.1 GCA_030064795.1 Pleurocapsa sp. MO_226.B13
GTGATGAGCCAATCAATTCGGCATCAATATCAGCTACCAATCGATCTCCCGCATCCAAGTAAAGCTCAAATAAGTCCACGTCATTTTGTGGGTCTATTTCTGCCGAGATATTATATGTTCCGAAACCAGACAAACCAGTATCTGTAGCTTGAGCAATCGTATCATTCGTATCATCGTCGGGAACTTGTACTGGAGGAGGCCCGCCCGCACCGAAAGTCAGATTCCAATAATGATTATAGTTGACCGAGCCAGTGTCATTTGGCAAATGGTAGTAGCCAATACCAATATGTTCCAAATTCGGATCCAGTATGTTGTCACGATGGGGATCACTATTCATCCAATCTTGGACAACAGCCTCTGGCGTAGCAAGACCTGCCGAAATGTTCTCTGCCAACCTTGTCCCTTGATAAACTGCTGCAAGGCGATCGCTCCAATTAGTGCCATTTGAACTTGTATGGCTAAAAAAATCTTCGAGAGCCATGTCTTCGCTGTGGTTGTTTGCCACACTGTCTAATTGTGAGTGCAATAACAGGGGATTTAACCCTGCGTTACTACGTTCTTGATTGATCAGATTCAAAATTTCTTGATCGATAGTCATTGTTATTACCCTCCGTTGTCTGAAGAATAATTAGTTTTTCTTCTCTTTTGAGGAAAGTAATTTCAGCAAGTGAAGTTACTTTTCATATCTCTATAATCTCTTCTCTATCTGGACTTAACGGCTCAAAGTGGCTCAGTTTTTGGTTCAGTTTTTGGCTCATTAGCTTGCTTCAAGCAGTCTGACACCCCAACTATTGCAACCAGGCAAAGGTATGGAAAAGTGAACTGTTCGCGAGAAGACAAGTAAAACTTGCTTTCTATATCTCTATAATCCCTTCTCTCTCTAGAATTGGTGGCTCAGTGTAGCTCAGTGTAGCTCAGTTTTTGGTTAACCATGTTCAGTATTTTTTGCCTCAAGTAGTCTGATACCTCAACTATTGCAATCAGGCAGAAGCGATCGCCCTTGAGTTAGGTCAAATGATCCCAAATCCGATTTAAATATTAAATATCGTGTTGATCTAAAAAACTGCTAAACCTTGTAGAGACGTTTCCTGAAACGCCTCTACATAGATATTGATTGTGGGTTTTGCTAAACGGATTTAGTATGATACCAAGAACATGGTTCTATACCCCATTGATTTTTGAGTAACTTTTTGTACATTTGGTCACGCACAATCATGTGTTTGTAGAGTTTGACTAGAAACTCCTGAGCTTGGTCGCAGGTTAGGTTTTGCACCTGCATTTCAAAAGCACGAATGCTGAATTGTTGTTCCAGAGATAGTTCGATAGATCCAGACATAATTCCCTCCACACTATTAACTCATAACTCAACCAATCAATCGAAAGTTTTATCTAGCCAGGGTTTGGCTCTACTTTCTCTAAAAGATTGCGAGCTTATCTGCTTACATCTCTAGGATGCCTTGTTTATATGAGTTTGAAGGCTTAGTGTAGCTCAGTTTCTGGCTCAGTTTTTGGCTATTGTTATTTACCTGGCAATCTCTACCTTAATTGTGATTTTTATGGAGGTTAGTTCGCCTAATACTCCTCAGCGACAACTCCCCTGACGAGTATTAGAGGACTCATCAGCTACGAGTTCCACAATACCCTGTTCATTGATAATCCAGCTACTTGCTTCCACAATTCTCTCAGCAGTAATATTTGATTGCTTGACAGTATTAGCTGAGTTGTTAGTTAACTGAGTGGGCAATTGTACGTCCTTCCACACTTGACGACTGCTCAGAGTTTCGGTGGGGCTTGGAGGTAAACCGCCTCGTCCAGTGTTGATAAAACTACTACCTCCTCATCCGCTGGCTTCACAGCCCTGGGGAATTTGAGGGGTTTCTAACTTAGAAGGCAATTCAACTAATCCTTGAGAAGGATCTAATTCTGAGGTGTCGATTGATACTGTTCCCTCTAAACCAAATTGAGAAGAAGCACTAATGTCAAGAAATTCTTGCCCAAAGATGCTATTGGTGGTGATGTTGATATTACCCCCTATCCCCAAAAAGGCTTCGGCAGTAATATTATTCTTACCAGGGAAACTCAGGATAAATGGGGCATCAATATCAATATTGCCTCCATCTCCTTCTGCTTGCGATGTCCCAGCAGTGGCAGAGATTTGACTACTATTGCGCAGTGTTAATAAATCAAAGAGTTGTAGGTTGATATTTCCCCCCTGGTTGCTGGCAGTTTCGGCAGTAATTACACCTCTTTCCAGAGCGAGAGAGCCTGCTTGTAGTTCGATGTTACCGCCTTCTCCTTCACCTTGGCTGTTAACTGCAATAGAAGCACCGTCCTTAAGGATAATAGTTTCGGGGTCAATAAAAATACTACCACCATCACCAGTTGAGCCTTGTTCAGTGTCGGCAAATATTCCTGTGTCTGCGCCAGTAATTTTAAGACCTTCTTCTACTTTCAGGGTAATATTGCCTGCGTTTCCTTTGCCAGCAGTTCTGGTAATTATTTCACTACCGTCTGTGGCAACAAGCGATCGCGTGTTCAGCTCAATGCTACCTCCATTACCTTCCGCTCCAGAAACTGCCTGAGCAAATACTCCAGTGGTCACATCAAACGAACCAACTGGTTCGATGCCAATTATCTTTACGGACTCGGAGGCATTCACGATCAAATTTCCTGCGTTGCCATTACCAAATGTACTAACTGATACCTGCCCTCCATCCTTCAGGATTAGACTTTCCGTATTGATTCTTAACTCTCCAGCGTTTCCGTCACCTTGAGTCTGACTCCTTAATTGCGCAGTAAATTGATCTTTGACCCCATTTAACTCTACAAATTCCGAAGCGGTAACTGTCAAATTTCCCCCTAAGCCATCACCAGAAGTTCCACTCGATACAAACGCACCATCTCGAATAATTAACTTATCTGTATTAATCCTTACTTCTCCAGCATCTCCTGGTCCTTCTGTTTCACTGCTGGCGTTGCTGCGAAAATTCCCTGATATGCCGCTTAATGCCACCGACTCGGTGGCAACAATTGTTACATTTCCTGCTTGACCATTTAAACTGTCTTCTTGACCAGGCTCAAAAAAATTCTTAAATGCACCACTTGATACAAAAGAACCATCCTTAATCACTAATTTTTCAGTTTCAATACTCAGGTTGCCGCCATCACCAGCACCAAAAGTTTGAGTAAACACACCATTAGCTAACTGAGCATCTGCTGGAGTACCAAGCAATTCAACTGATTCAGAAGCAATGATTGTTATATCTCCTCCTCGTCCTTCACGAGTAGATATTGTATTGATCTGTGCTCCATCGCTAACAATTAACTTTCGGGTTTCAATCTTTACTTCCCCTCCATTTCCGCTACCACCACGCGTACCAGCAAATATACCACTAATAAATTGACCATCAGTTGAAGTTCCACTCAATTCCACTGACTCAGAGGCGTTTACGATCGAATTTCCCCCTAAACTCTCACCAAAAGTACTCGTAGCCAGGGATGAACCATCCTGAAGCGTTAATTTGCCAGTAGCTATTGTCAAGTCGCCTGCATCTCCAAATCCCAGAGTTGCAGTTTGTAAGGTGCTTGTACCAGTTAATTCAACTGACTCAGAGGCGGTTACGGTTAAATTTCCTCCTTGTCCTATACCAAAGGTATTGGCTGCGATCGCGGCTCGATCGGTTAGGGAAAGTGTCCTAGCTTGAATATTAATATCTCCTCCTCTACCATTTCCATCCGTACCGCTTCTAATCGCGGCACTATTTTCTAGAGAAATAGCTCGATCTGCAATCAAATGGACATCACCAGCATTACCAGTAAAGGAAGAAGTATTTATAGTGGCAAAACTGGGAAGAGTAATATCACCGCGAGAATCAATAATGACATTTCCACTGTTACCTGAAAATCCTCCAAAGTTATCATTTGTAAGAATCTCTCCAACTTGAATCTCTCCACTGGTTGTCGTGTTTGGCTGGTATTGATTCGTTAAGAATACTAGTCCGTTGGGCTGAGTTATATTAATACTGTCGATCGCAATATTTGCTGTAGGTGTCGTGTTAGAGTCAAAGATGATTCTAGTTGGGATGGGACTACCTGTCACCCCTAGAGGAGTTTCCACTGCCGTAGTTCCAGCGCGAATATCCAGAGTCGGTTGACTGCTTCCATCGATCGCGACTTGAGTTGTTCCATCAGATAGGGTAACAGTTTCATCGATGGAGTCTTCTGGATCGGTGGCGTTAATTGTGACACTGCCAATATTTACGCTACCACCAGCCAAAATGTGTAAGGAAGCTCCTTGATAACTCTGAAAGCTGACCTCTCCCTGCGAGCGAATAATCGGGTCATAAAAACTCAATAAATCTCCCAAACTCCCATCCAACTGCTCGCTCTGAAAATTTCCTCCACTCCAGTAATTAGCGTCTCCTGCCACGGGGATGGCACTACGCAGGATCGTATCCCCACCAGAAAAAAAACCACTAGCAGGATGATTCAAAGCAAAGATATCTATCCCTTGATTCCCCTGCACCAGTAACTGATTGTCTGCTACAGCAATAAATGGATTCGCTGCACTATCCATAATCCGAACTGTATCTAAAGCCAAGAGTTTTAAATCTCTCCCAGCGTCTAACTGACCTTGCAAATCCAGATTGCCAGCCGAGAGGGTTAAATCTTGACCCGCCGCCAAATTTCCCTGATTAGTGATGGTTGACCCTAAACCATACTGCAACCCAGGAGTCAGATTAATCGTCAACAAAGGTGGGATTTCTGGATTATTAGCACTAAACTCAAACCCATTATTCCAGATCGGACTATTCGCCGTGCTGGCAAAAAAAGATCCTGTAATATCCAACTGGGCATTCTCGCCAAAAATTATCCCATTGGGGTTGAGGAAAAACAGATTGGCACTACCGTCTACACCTAATGTTCCCAGAATATTTGAAACATTACTACCTGTCACTCTACTGAGAATCTTCTCAATCCCTGCTGGGTTGGCAAAATAAACTCGCTGTAATTCTCCGACATTAAATTCAGCAAAACTGTGGAACAGATTAGTACCTCGCGCTGCCCCCCCTTCAATCAATTCGGCTGGTAATCCCTTCACCTCAGTATTAGGCGAGATCGCCGAACTTTCATCACCTAAAGTGCGATCGGGAACAATTTGAGCTAAGAGATAATTCCTAGAAGCAGAGATCGTGGCTTCACTAACTACTAAAACACTTACCAAACCTAACTGCCAGCACCCACTCTTATTAACCAGAACCACAACCTGCTACCTCCCTGCAAGTCTCAGCAGTTTCACCGCAGAAGCCAAACTGAGACGAGTTGCTGTTTCGCGTCTCTTCTACTAATAGAATAGTTGGCAAATGCTCGATGTAATCCTAATTATTATTACGCAGTGCTTAAAGCTGCCAACAAATTCTGTTCCACGTAGACTAGCATCAGCGACAAATCCCCTGATGAGTATCAGGATGACTATCAGAGGACTCTTCAGCGACAAGTTTCACCATCCCCTCTTCATCGATAATCCAGCCAGTTGCTGGCACAATTCTCTCAGCAGTAGTATTTGAGTGCTTAACTGTATTAGCTGAGTTTTTAGTTAATTGAGTTGGCAATTGTACATCCTTCCACACTTGACGACTGCTCAAAGTTTCGGTGGGGTTGGGAGGTACACCACCTCGTCCTGTGATGATAAATTTGCTACCTACCCCTTGTTCGCAAGGATTTTGAGAAATTTGGTCTGAAGCATCGTTAACAGATTCGGGTAGTTCGATTAAGCCACTTGTTAAGATTACCAGTAGTAATCATAATATCCCCTGCATTTCCTACTGCACCTGGCTGAACAGTACTGGCAACGGCACTAGCTATGCCAAATGAATCTTCACCATCAATGGTGATAAGCTTAAACGCAATTAAATGACATTAATAGCATTACCTTTATTCTTTAGCTTTCTAGTCCAATTAATAACTAATTCTCCTTCATTTA
>JASJEI010000570.1 GCA_030064795.1 Pleurocapsa sp. MO_226.B13
GATCGCTAACTTCAAAAGAGGAATATCCTCCTGGACAACGCCGAAGTGGAAAAGCCTGTGCTAAAGGATACAGGGGACGGAAACGAGGGCAAGTAGTGAGAACTCGTAGTACCATGGCGATCGCCCATACCAGTGAATGGTTAGGAACCTTTGGCGCTCCAGGAAATGGAACACCTGAACCAGAGCTGCAAAGAGCCTGCTTGGTCATTCAATCTTACCTAAAACAGCATAATCTGCCAGGGAATCGGGCAATGGTGAGGCTGGATGGATACTATGGGTTGCCTAAGTTCGTCAATCAAATTCAAGAGCATCAATTGGGGGATCTATTACGCAGTCGAGATTATGGATTGCTCCAGCATCAGTCAATTCAAACCCGTCTACAAGAGACTCCTGTGGAGTTATGGTCTCCCATACGAGTGCCATCAAGTCCGTGAAGTCTTTGACCTGGGATTGGTCGAAGATAGTTGGACTGGCTATACTCAACCAGTTCGTTTAATTGTGGTTCGTACCCTCCATAACCCAAAGCGCAAGCATCGAATCGGCAAAAAAATGGGAGATTTTATTTACGAACTATTTATCACCGACCATCCTCAGAATGGGTTGAGCGGTTGTGACCTTCTCAGTCTCTATTACGGTCGAGGGGGAGAGCGAAAAGCTTTTGGGAGATGAAGATGTTGAACAAGATGGCGATCGCTGGTGCAGTTGGCATCCCCAAGGTCAAGAATTCTGGCAGCTCCTTAGTCAGTGGGTCTGGAATTGGCGGTTATGGGCAGGCAATGCCCACCAGCCCCAACTACTACGGCAAACCATTTGGTCTCCCACACAACCAGCAAGTTTCAATCCCCCCGAAAGTGAGGCGACCAAGGATGAGCCATTTAAACTATCAGAAAATTCATCGACAGATAATGTTTCTGGTGTTGACGCTGCCGAGTATGGTCCAATGCAAGTGTCTGGGGGATGGGCCAGAAGCCGCAACAAGTTTTCCGGTGACGATTTCACCCTGGTCGATGAACGGACATTAATTTGTCCAGCATTGAATCCTATGTATCGTCGGGAAGTGAGACACAATCGCTACGGGGACAAGCTGATCTTGTTTGGGATTAATCCCCGAACCTGCCAGCAATGCTCCCTTAAATCGAGCGTGTTTAGCTGATGGCTCCAAAGGCACTGGGGGACGACGAATTACAGTAAAGAGTAAAAAGTTATCGAGTCCTTCAACAGAACCCCAAGCTCAAGCTACCTTAAAGCCCAAACCTGTTGTTCAATCCACACCAGTTAAGGACAACTCCTCGAAAAATCAACCCTCTCGGCCTGTACTGTGGTTAGACTTTCCTACAACCCGACTACGACGAGCTCTTAGCCATCAGCTACGACAGCAACAACTTGTCATTGAATCCATTAGCGCAACGAAGCCGATAACCAAACAACCAAACCAACTTACAAGAGACCAACGAGCGCACCGCCGTTTATCATGGACACAACGATGGTCAAGAAATTCAATCCTAGATACAGCGGCTCATTGGCGAGTTACTCTCTTGGGAATTTCTTCAGCCATCCTAGATTGGCTCGGCAGTCTCAAACCCAGCCCTGTCTTAATAATTTGAACCTCATTGCGCATCTCGTGGGCATTTAAGGGCGAGAAATATTAAGTTGTTGTACGAATCATCAGTTTACCAAGTTGTGCAACTTTGACAACTATGTTAGACTCAACATAGGTCGATTTAACAATATTTTGGTTGCAGGAAAAATGATAATAATCGATAAACAAGAGTTAATTAAGAAGGTATCGGCTTCAGTTGAATCTGAAATATCACTCGATAAGCTGTTTGATATTTTGGAAACTTTGACATTGGCAGCAAACGAAGCAGATCCCCTACTCAAAGCAAAATTAAAAGGATTAGAAGTGAAGCAGCAGTTGCTCTCCCAAGATGGCGAACCCTTGAATAGTCAAGAAGTAGCCGAGCTACTGGGTATGACTCGTCAAGCAGTAGATAAAAGACGCAACCATAACAAATTATTGGGGCTTTCATTAGGTAAAAGAGGCTATCGCTATCCAGAATGGCAGTTTAAAGATGGGGGTATATTACCTGGATGGGAATCAGTTTTGGCTGCTCTTACAGAAATATCACCCTGGGGTAAACTACAGTTTATGTTGAGTGGAGATATAAGGTTAGAGGGAAAAACGCCCTTAGAATGCTTGCAAATAGGAGAAACAGAAAAAGTAGTAGCAGCAGCAAAAGCATATGGGCAACAAGTCGCAGCGTGACCGATTACCCGCCCATCCCCTACCAACCGCAGATTTTCAGCAACGAGTATTACCGATAACCGAATGCCAAATTACTTGGTATCGGTTAAATCCATCTCGTCATGCTTCGGCATTGTATTTCGATCGTAGTGGCATGGGCAGGTATGATAGTTCGGGGCAGAGTTACGGTATTTTGTACGTAGCAGAAGCAGTAGAGGGAGCTTTTATCGAATCTTTTGGACGCAGCCACGGTGCAAAAGGAGTAGCTGAAGAAGACTTGAGAAATCGCAATTTATTTGAGATAGAGAGCGATCGCCAGCTAACATTGGTCGATCTTTGGGGATCGGGATTGGTAAAGATAGGTGCAGATGCTAGAATCACCTCTGGTTCGGATTACGAATTATCGAGAACTTGGGCAGAAGCAATCTATCTTCATCCCTTAAAAGTAGATGGCATTCGGTACTATTCTCGCCATGATTGTCTTGGTGCGCGTTCCCTTGCGCCTTTCGGCGACGCGGGGTCGCACCGCAATACTCAGCTTTGTTGTGGATTATTCGATCGCACCTCTGCACATCTGAAAGAGCAAAATAGAGGAAATATAGTAGATGACAATCCTGAATTGCTGGCGGATATTTTAGAACGCTATGATTACGCTCTTTTATAAATTACAATTCTAATTGCTTACTACTGATGTGTTTTTTCTGGAGCGACGTGCTGTTTTCATTAGCTGGCGGACTTAAGATCTTTTTGACCTTGTTCCAATGAGTCAACCAACTTTGCTGCCAACTACTGGCATTCTCTTGAATTACTAGATTAGAAACTCTATCTGGGATTAACTGTTTATCACTATTATTAACAACTACAGTGTCAAATTTAGTTAAATCGAGTTCTATAAGTTGCTCTGAGCGATCCAAACTCAAATACAAACAGGGGCAATCTTCCTTACTCACCAATCTATCAATTAAATAGGCAGATATAGCTTCTACGGGAGAGCTAGTGACAACCATTTTCTCAACTCGATCGCCGCTATTATTAATTTCAAACCAAAAGTGAGAATTCTTGCTACCCAATAAGCTGCGTTTGTGCCAAATAGGTTCTCCTTTAGCATTAGCACTTAGTAAATTAGCCTCATTTAAACCAGTAGATATATGTTCTGGAATACCATAGCGAGTGAGTAGTGTCTTTTGTAGATTGTTCCACTGTTTGGGGTCTGGTATTTCCCAATCTTTCTCGATTGAATGGGCGTTAGCTAACGCTTTGAGAGGTTGTGGTAGCCAATCATCAAGGTCAATCTGTTCCCAAGAGAGAAATTGCTTATTATCTATTTCTACCGATTTACCCTGATATGCAGCTTCAATTGCGGGCATATCTCTAACTTCATCAAGATCGATGCCTCGCTCGGAGATTAACTTGGTCAAGCTACCGTTATGTAGCTTGCTACCTCTCACTTTAAAATCTCCCAAGCGATAGCTAATACGCTTTCTTCCTTTCTCCGTAATACAGGGGCGTACATCGATTCCTAACTGCTGCATTCTGCCTATGAACGAGGTCATGGTGGGTTTATCTCGACTGGCAACATCGATTGCAGCCTCTAGTTTTACCATTACAGGAATTTCTGGTGCTGTATTTGGGTATTCCCTGCTTTCTCTTTGATAGCGTTTTAATTGGTTGGTTTTAGGTCGTTGACGATTGCATTGATGACTGGAGACAACGGGGGTTAGGTTATGTTCTACTTCTAAGGTTCTGAGAATCTTTTCTAAACGAGTTTTATCGAAACTATCGGAGACTCTCTCGCCATTAAAATCGATCGCATTGATGACTATATGGATGTGGTCGTGGTGGTGTTGCCAATCGTGTCCAGGGTCATTTTTTCCGTGGGCGATCGCGATCCATTGATTGTTGGTATAACCCAACCCATTAACAACTGCTTCGGATATTGCCACCTTAATAGAATTATCTACTTCCCCGTCGGTAGGAGCAAATCCAATGGAAATATGCTTGACAGGTTTTTTGGTAGTCGGTCTGGTGCTGGCAATCCAGTTAAATTGATTGGCGAGTTCCCTGGCATCGGGTTCGAGTAAAAGGCGATCGCCACCAATAATCCGAGCCTCTTTATTGTCTTTGAGTAAATATTTAAACAGGCGATCGAAGTTGCTACCAGTAGTTATTTTGCCAATCAATTTACTTTTCTTTCCTGTAACTGGTTTAAGGTTTGGCGCAGTAGATTGTAAATTTTTTCTAGCATCGCTCTATCGTCGGGGTGTAGTTTGTAAATTGAACCAGAAGTTGCTTGGGTATTGTGTAGGCGAGCTAACCGATTGAGATTGTTACCCTGACGACAGAGTTCTAAATATAGAGCTTTGTCGATTGCTGGAGTTATCCAAGTCGATTTCTGATTTAAACCAGCAGCAATTAAATATCTACCCAAACTCATACCTGAAGCTTTAGCTTTAAGTTGTAGTTCTGCTTTTTCTGTAGGTGTAGCTCTAAGATCTATTCGTGCCGCTTTAAATTTTTTTTGGTGGTAACAATTATTTTTGAGTTTGGTCATCGATCTTCAAGATAAAACTTAAATAACAAGAGAAAAAAAAGGTATCGAATAAATTTGGTTGGGGGTTTTAGGGGAACGCCCTTAACAAGCCGTGTCGTAAGCTAATTACACTTAATAATTTAACATAAAAAGTACAGACAAAGGCACTGATTGCTAACAATATTTTTGCTAATTAATGATATAAAAATGATTATATTTGTTGCTAACTTTAATAGGAAATTATAGTATTTTTCTGTAAAATATATGTTAATTTACAGGTTTTTACATGACATATCGACTATTTATCTAATCATTTTATCTAGTCATTTTTGGGAATAGACAAAAATTTATAGTGTCGGCTAGTATAATTTCAAGCAAAAGGCTAATATTTACTAGCAAAAAACTAGAATCTACACTTATGTCTTAAATGTAAAAATAAGTAAGTTTTTAAAGTTTTGATAAAGCCTTTCTTTGTAATCAAATAATCTCAACTGAGCGGTGAATAGGTTTTTTCTAGGCTCATAAATACTAGATAATTAACATGGCAAAAAAGAGAACTACATTAACTATAAAAGGTATAGGTGTATTAGATGCACCATGCGACACTTACTTAGGTAAAGTGATCGATTACGTTAAGCAAACACCATTCAATCAAAACAATAAAGGGATAGCTATTGAAATGCTATTTGCTCGATTTCTACCATTAGTATTAGAAAGAAACTCGCCATCCAATCGAGTTATTGCAATTGAATGTGCGATTAAATGTGAGACATGGGCAAAAGTGATTAGAGAGCTATGGGGATTAAATGAACCCACTCCTACTTATCCCAAAGTTTATTCCTTACCTCAAATCGAGCGTGCTCTTCCTCTAACGACTAATACTCCATCAAATCTCCCATCTCCAGAGGCAGAGATGACGGAGACAAAAGAACTGAGATCGGAAGAATTGACCGCAAAAGCCAAAGAATTAGAAGAGTTCGAGCAAATGCTTATTGAGATAGTCGATAGTTCCTCTTCGGTTTGGTCAGCAAAAGATAAATTAGTTGAAATGCAGCCAATCGACGATGAAGATTGGACGGAAGCGCAATGGGATTTGTGGAATAAATATACCACTAAGCAAGAAGACATAATCGACCAGCAGCTTCTGGGAGATTTGGCTCCTCAATTAAAAGGCGGTAGCGGTCGAGACTCTG
>JASJEI010000571.1 GCA_030064795.1 Pleurocapsa sp. MO_226.B13
GATAGTGATTACTCCGCCAAAACTTTTCTGGCTGAGCAGTCACAACATCCCAATCTGGTGGTAGTAACCAGAGTGAGAAGTAATCGCGTTTTCTATCAATCTCCTGAAATCAACTCAAAAGCTTCTAAAGGTCATCCTCAGTGGTACGGAGACAAATTTGACCTCAAAGATGAAACCACTTGGCATAAACCAAATGAAGTGGTTCAAACTAACTTCACCACCAAGAGAGGTCGACTACTCAACGTGAGGATTCAGAGCTGGTCAGATATGTTGATGCGAGGTTCTCATGACTCTCCCATGCATCGTAATCCCTTCACTTTAATGCAGATACAAGTTACCACGACCGAAGGGATTAGAATCTGGAAACCGATGTGGTTGATTATGATGGGTCAACGGCGGTCGGAATTGACAATCACTGAAGCTTATCAAGCTTATCGACAACGATATGACATCGAACACCTACTGCGTTTTGAGCGTGAGGGACGGCGAGGTTTCCTCGCCATGTCCAATCACGCTGTTGGCAAACAAAGATTATTACTCAATGCCAGTGCCACTCCCGAAGTCGAACATGAAGAGAATTGGGTGCAACTAAGCTTTTTGGCTTATGTTCAATTATGGGCAGCACGGAAATTAGCTTTTACCTTGCCCCGTAGCTGGGAACGTTATCTCCCTCAAAAAACCGAGAGGTTTCTTTCTCCCAGTATGGTTCAGAGAGATATGAATCGAATAATTACCGAGATTGGAACACCAGCCAATCTTCCCAAACCTCGAGGTTATTCTGGGGGACGAACGACAGGTATGATTCAAACGAAAAGAACTCGTCATCAGGTGATTAAAAAAGTGAAAAAGTCAGAACTTACTCCATCGATTGCGGTTTAATCAGGCTCATAATCAAGCTAATTATTGAGAAAAAATTCGCGAATACCAATCGCGAATCATTTTGCTGTTTGTCCAAAGTCCAAAAATATCTAATAGCTTTTTTTGTTTTTGTACTCGGTTACCAAAAACTCCGAACTCATCAGACTATGGCTAAAGTTGGCAGAGTCGAGCAATTAGTAGAAAAATTAGATACGGGTTGTTCTGAAGCAGTATAGCCGACGTACTTTCGGGCAAAGTCTAAAGCGTAGATCTCAGAATGCATTAGCTGCGATCGCTTGAATTGTTGTACCCGCTTAATTGACTGACTTTCGGCAGAGCGATCGTCTCGAAGATTAATCATATGCAGCAAAGATTCGCAAAACTGCTGTGTCTTTCTAATTTCGGGTAAACGAGTTGCAGAGTAGTGTTTTAAAGGATGATTGTTTTGCAAGCGATAGTAACTAGCTAATGCTTCACCTAAAACATCAGCATCCTGAATTGCCAGATTTAGACCCTTACCGCCAGCCGAGTTAACTATGTGTGCCGAATCTCCAGCCAGAAACAGACGGCGATCTTGCATTGTCTGAGTGATAAAACTCTGCATTTTTAAGACTTGCTTGGCAACGATCTTACCTGTTGTAAGTGTCTCATCTTCTCGCGCCAATCTTAGCTGAAGTTCCTTCCAAATGCGATCGCTCGACCAATCAGTAACAGTGTCTTGCATCGGGATCTGGAGGTAATAACAAGAGCTTTTTTCGTTGTGTAATATATGCCCGGCAAAGCCATTGGGATGTATGCCATAAATAGTATGTTTGCTAGAAGGCGTTGCTTCGACAGTAACAGCCAACCAAGCATAATCAAAATGCTTGCTGCGGGGTTGGGCAATTGCTGCGGGAAGAGAAGCACGAGTAATACCATCAAAACCATCGCATCCAGCAATAAAATCGCAGTTAATTGCCAGAGCTTCTCCCTTTCGTTGAGATTTGACCCTCGCACCCTGATTTTGGTTGTCAATAGCTGTGGCTTCAGTATCAAATAAAATTTCTCCTCCAGCCTGCTGTAACTTATCAATCAAATCTACTATTAACTCCTGTTGGGGGTAAGCATAGTGAATTTGACCGCGGCATTTTTTGCCATAATCTAAAATAAAGTTTTCTTCCAGGGTGCGAAATTCACATTTAGCTTGGGGTATTCCTTCTCTCAGCAGGCGATCGCTCAATCCGTGTTCTTGAAGGATAGTAAGAGTTTTGTGGTCTATTAAACCTACGCTAGAACGAGCATATATTTCTGATTCGGAGCATTTTTCCAGCACAACACACTCGATGCCATATTTATGTAAAATATTGGCAGTTAATAGTCCCGCCAGTCCCGCACCGATAATACAAACCTTAGTGGTGATTTGATTAATAGACATAAGTTACTTCTCGTAAATAAATTGATTAACTGAATAATAGGCAGAAGAAAGTCAATTGTAGGGAATTTTGGGGATTTATTTCTATTCCTCACCAGATACTTATCATTTCTAGATTCGATCTCGGTTTGGATTGTTCCTAATACTTACTTAATATGTTGTCAGTCGATCGTTTATGCAGACAAGCTCCAATTTCCTCGATCTGAGCGAACTTGGTTCAAAGCTATTGGTTTTAAGCCCTTGTCAGGAAGTAAATCAAAAAAAAAGCAACAAAATACTGTAAATGTATAAATGTATATAAGTGTCGTAATACCTACTTATAATCGATTACCAATTTTGCAAAAAAGTCTTGCTGCTTTAGAAACACAGCAGCTAAGGGACAGTAAAATTGAGGGTTATGAAATAATTCTGGTTGACGATGGTTCGACGGATCGCACTTTGGCTTGGTTGGCAGAAAATCAAGCTCAATTACCCCATGTCAAGGTATTGGAACAAGTGCATCAAGGCGCAGCAGCAGCCAGGAATTTGGGAGTCAAAAATGCGATCGGAGACACGATCGTTTTTATCGATAGCGACTTAGTTGTTACCGAGAGTTTTCTTCAGTGTCATGCTGAGGCTTTGGTTAAAGGAGAACAAAAGCTCAAAAGCGATCGCCTATTTACTTACGGTGCGGTAATTAATACCAATAACTTTGAAAATCCTACTGACGAACCCTATAAATTAACCGATTTTTCTGCTGCTTATTTTGCGACGGGAAATGTGGCGATCGCTCGTAAATGGTTAGAAGAGGCTGGCTTGTTCGATACTGGTTTTCAACTTTACGGTTGGGAAGATTTAGAATTGGGAGTACGGCTCAAAAAATTAGGTTTAAAATTAATCAAATGTCCCGAAGCGAGGGGATATCATTGGCACCCTCCATTTAATTTAGCGCGAATCCCCCAGGCGATCGAGCGAGAAATACAACGGGGCAAAATGGGTGTTGTTTTCTACAACAAACATCCTACTTTTTCGGTCAAAATGATGATTCAGATGACAATTTTACATCGTATTTTATGGGGAATCCTTTCCTTAGAAGGAAGACTCAACGAACGCACCCTCAAACCCGTCATGCAGTGGTTAATAAATAATGGCAGACCCCAACTAGCCGAACAAGTAGCCCGGATTTTTCTTAACTGGTATAACGTTCGGGGTGTTTATGCTGCTTATAACGAACAAAATTGAATCAGATCGAGGATTGAACTGATGCTTTCCAAAACAGATCTTTCCTGGCTGATGAGGGAATCTCGCGCCTACAGTCCCGCAAATTTCGCGTCTCTAATTGTTGTTGGTTGCACACTTACGATAGTATAGCCAAAGTATAAGAAGTGTATTTACTAGCTTGAATTTAATTAGATGTTAGTTAGAAAGGGTTTATGAAAATTTTAGTAGTAGAAGATGACGAACGCATTAGCGATGCTGTAGTCGAATACCTTAGCGATCTGCATTATGCGGTAGAAGCAGTTTACGATGGTCAAAGTGCTTGGGAGTTGTTAGATGTATTTACATATGACATGATCTTGCTAGACGTAATGTTACCAGAGATTGATGGGATTAGTCTCTGTCAGAAATTACGTAAAAAAGGCTGCAATATTCCTATTTTGATGTTGACCGCAAAAGACACTCTAGAAAATAAAATAGAAGGATTGGATGCTGGTGCAGACGACTACTTAGTAAAACCCTTTGAGTTGGATGAATTATCGGCTCGGATCCGTGCTTTACTGCGCCGTGGAAATAATAGTTTACCGCCAGTTTTAACTTGGGAAAAATTACGACTCGACCCCAGTAGCTGTGAGGTTTTTTATAATGAAGCTCTTTTGCCCCTGAGTCCCAAAGAATACAAGCTCTTGGAATTTTTCTTACGCAATGGTCGTCGTGTTTTTAGTCGCGCCCAAATCTTAGAACATCTCTGGTCGTTCGAGCAAGTACCAGAAGAAGCTACGGTCAAAGCTCATATTAGGGGTTTGAGACAAAAATTAGAAGCTGCTGGCGCACCCCACGATCTGATCGAGACTGTCTATGGCTTGGGATATCGTCTTAAAGAAGAACCACAACAGGTATAGTTTTTTATGTATCAAGGTTTGCGATCGCGATTGCTTCTGTACTATCTAATAGTTATGGCAGCTATTTTGAGTATTTTTGGTACGGGGGTTTATGTTGTCTTTCGGCGCAATTTATCTAGCCAGTTGGACAAGAAAGTGATGACTCTGGCTCAATCTGGAAGTCTATCTTTTACCGCCGTTAGGGATCGTGGTAGTAAATATCTCAATCAGGTCGAAGAAGTGCCTTGGCGAGATATTTTTAACCGCGATCAACAAAGTTTGGAGTGGTTTGACGAGAACGGGCAATTACTAGGCAGAAAAGGGATGATTCAGATCGATGCGCCTCCAGAGGTAGGTTCAAAAGTTGTCAAACAGCCAAAAACAGGGGAGTTATTTCGTACCCATACCGCATCAGTTTTTATTCGTAACAATCGTCAGGCGGGGCCACCTTCACTAGTAGGATTTGTCAGGGCCAGTCAATCTAGTGAAGAGATAGAAGAAGCAGAAGAACAGTTATTTTGGATTTTAATAATTGGGGGGATGTTAACCTTAATTTTGATTGGCTTGGGGGGTTTTTGGTTAACCCAAAAGGCAATTGAACCAATTGAAGGCAGTTTTTTACAACTCAAGCAGTTTACCGCCGATGCTTCCCACGAGTTGCGCAGTCCCCTAACAGCAATCAAAGCCTCGGTAGATTTGATGCGCAACCATCCAGAGCGAGTTCATCCTAAAGATGCTAAAAAATTGGAGGCGATCGCTGGTGCAACCCTGCAAATGAATCAGACTCTACAAGATCTATTGTTTTTGGCTCGTGCTGACGCCGATCCTAGTATACCCGTTGGCGATCGCCAATTGACCCCCGTATCTTTAAATCAAATTCTGCAAAATTGTTTTGTACTTCTCGAACCATTGGCTAACGATAAAAAAATTGTTTTTCAGTCTAAATTTAGGGATGATATTACGGTCTTAGGCGATACTGCCCAGCTTTCGCGTTTGTTTTCCAATTTATTAGAAAATGCCCTCCAATATACCCCAGAAGAAGGACGGGTTAGCTTGGATTTATACAAACAAAATCGCATGGCGATCGTTAGTGTCCGCGACACGGGTATTGGTATTGCTCCAGAACAGATTTCCAAGGTATTCGACCGTTTTTGGCGAGCCAACAAAGCTCGCTCTCGTCGTCAAGGTGGTACTGGTCTCGGTTTGGCTATTTCACAGGCGATCGCCAAAAGTCACAATGGCAAAATTTCTGTTACTAGTGAGCTTAATATTGGTAGTTGTTTTCTGGTACGTATTCCGATTCTAGAAAGTAAAAAAACCCTAGTCAGCAATACACAATTTAACTATATCAGCAGTAATGAAAATTCAAACTAGTAGACTGACACAGCTAAAATAGTTCAATCAACGAACGTGAAAAACAACGACTATCTATAGATATCAAAAACCCAAGAGTATCTATCCAGCAGCCAAATCATCTGCGTTAATCTGTTTATCATTCTGGTGACGTACTCCCACACTAAATCTTGCGATTATAGTTAGTCGCTTCTTATTCTCACGAACAAGATTTTCCTACGTTGCACTTATCTAGACTTTTTGTCCCCGACAGTACGCATTCAGT
>JASJEI010000190.1 GCA_030064795.1 Pleurocapsa sp. MO_226.B13
ATTACTGGTTTTCAAGAGGGAATCGGTAACGAACTGGCAAGGCAGTATACGGGGGGGATCGACAAAGGGTTAGAAGGAAAATTATTCAAATTCTTTGAGAATAACGGAATCAGACAGGGAAGGTTTGCAGGTCGAATTGGTTCATCAGTAGCAAAAGCTCCAGAAGCTATCCAACAGTTTGGGCTAGATAAGTTTTTCGATGTAGCTGATATTTATTTTGAGGGACTGAAGAATAAGGAAGATACTCGCACGATTGGGGTAAGAATTGCTAAAGAGATATTCAATCCCGAACCGTTCAAGCGACAATTCAAAAATGCGATCGCACTCTCCTATAATTCGGTAAAAAATTCCGTTTCTGAGATTCGCTCCTTAGTGGGTATTGGTGCGAGTCGCGATCGCAAACTAGCAAATGCTGGCTATGACGAACTACTAAAGACATTACGCGACGGCAGTACTAAAGACATACAGGTTGACCCTAATGCCGAAGAGGTAGTCTTAGTAGTCGGGGGTTTTGCTGGTAAAAAAGGGCGTAGCGGTTCTACTTTTGCCAAACAGATTGCGGGGATGAATCCTGACAGCAAAAGCCAGTACGTAGGAGTCAGAAATGATTTCACTGACGTGGTAGATGTCCGAGAAGCCTATGGGGGTACGGAAGAAGGACAAATCGAAAGCATTCGCAAAATCATGCGGATGTTCCAACAGGTGCATAAGCTAGGGTATAACCCCGACGCAGTAAAGCTCGCAGTCCAAACCCTAAAAATACAGCAGCAGAACCCCGACAAGATGATTAAACTCGCTGGCTATAGCGGTGGCGGTTACGTGGTTGAAGATGCCATGAAGCTGCTCAAACAGTTCGGGGCTGACATGAGCAAGATTCAGGGGAAAGGTATTGCTACCCCAAATCTTCCAGGGTCTACTAAGACTGAAGGGTTTGATAAAACTTTAGGGGAGCAAGATAAGATTTTTGAGATAAATTCGCTTAAAGAAATTAATAAAAAGGCTAAAGAAATATTTGGAGTAGAGCTATTTTCTGGTTTATCTGAAGATATTCAAAATATTAAAGACATTGACAATCATTTTCTTGATTCTTATATATTATTTAGTCAGGAAGTAAAAGAATTTCTTTACGGACAAAACAGCAATGTCGAAGTAATTATCGATATCCACAAAGAAATAATTGCTACTCAGTCAATAATCGAACAGACAAATCAAGAGATTGAAAAGTTATTAAAAGGAGGAAGCACTCATTTTAATCCCGTTGCTTTTGAAAAGCTACAGCAGGTATACGTTAAAGCGTTAAAAAATTTACAACAACTAGGGAAAAATGCGCTCTTCGCGGGGGGTGGGTCTTATTACGACAAGATAATTAAGCAATCTAGCGAATCTTTGTCAGAGCTGGGGATATCTGATGAGCGAGATATCCGCTCAGAATATAAAGATTATTTAGACAACATATCCAAACAGGCAAGTAAAGATGCTGATAAATCTATTGTTGGCATTATTCCTAATTACAAAGATTTAACTGTTGAAGAAAAAAAAGAAGCTGCGAAATCATTTAAGGCAGAAATACAAAATACAGCAAAGCTATTTAGAAAAGCAATTAAAGATAACGATCTGAAATTAGCCAGAGAGTTGGGCGAAAATATGCTAATTCAGATTCAATATGTCAGGAAAATTTACAGCAGACTCAAACGAGATATTGGCAGTAATAAATCAATATCTGGTAACTTAGCCGATTTAACCAAATTGGAAACTGAGGTTAGGAGAGGGCAGCCAAATTTGCAGGGATATAGCAATGTGGGTATTGAAACTTTACTCGATCGCCAATTAAATAGCAGTGGGGAAAATGTTGTTGAAGGGTTTATCGAAGGAATCGAGAAAGATTTAGATGCTTTAAAAGAAATTGGCGGCGTTATTGGCGAAGCGGTACAGTTCGGGACGGATGAGAATTTAGGTATTGAATCGCCAGCCAAACGCTATATTCGCAAGGGGTATGAGGTAGTCAAAGGGTTTATTATCGGTATTCGCAATGGCTTTGATGAGGTAGAAGAGGTTGGCGAAGAATTAGGGGACGAGTTAGCCGAAGGCACGAGCGAAAGTACGAATCGGTTCAAAGATTTTTTCTCTACTATTGGCGACAGATTTCCCATACTCAAAAAGCTTAAAGGTTTGTTGCTTGGCGTTTCTGCTTTATTTATTGGCGGTATGGGGTTAAACTTCGCCATCAACTTGCTCAATCAGTTGAGCAAACAAGCTCTAGCTACGGCGATGGCGTTTGAATCATTAGATCGAGCGATTGTGTTTGTCTCCCGTAACGGTATCGAGGGAATGAATAATCTCAACTTTATTTCCTCGGAAGCCAAGCGGTTAACGGTCGATCTCAATGAAGCCAAACAGGCTTATGCGGGGTTGCTGGGGGCTGCGAGAAACACCCCATTAGAGGGAGAACAGACTAAAAGATTATTTAGTGCATTTGCTGCTGCTGCTGCTAATCGTGGGTTAGATGCTCAAAGTCAAAACAGGTTGTTTACGGCACTAGAGCAGATTATTGCCAAAAGAAAATTTAGCGCGGAAGAGGTCAAAGGGCAGATTGGGGATATTCGCGGTTTTGGTGACTTTCAAGGAATACTGGCTTCTGCGATGGGAGTATCATCTTCCGAGCTGACGAAGATGATGAGTCAGGGAGAAGTCGGACTCGATGTCGTTCCTAAAGTTGTCGCTCTGATCGAAGCACAAAATGCAGCAGCCAATGGAGCGCAAACCGCACAACAGGCACAGACGAAATACAATAATTCTCTTTTAGAGTTCAAAAATACTCTTGGTCAGTTGTTGCAGCCATTTGAGAAAATTATGCTAAATATGCTGTCGGGTGGATTAGATTTAATTTCTAGCAAGTTAGAGCTAATTTTTAAGCTCATTACAATCACTGGCGGGGTGGCATTGCTAGGAATGTTCGGGCAGGTTAATTTGCTGAACATCGCGACTATTGCCTGGACAAAATCAATAAACCTTCTAACGTTAGCATTAAACAAATTATGGTTGTCTAAATTTAAAATTCTGGGAGGTTTGGGTAAACTGGCTGCTGCCTATGGCTTGGTTACAACTGCTTACCTAACCTGGAGTAATGTTTTAGATCTGACTAAAAATCAGTATCAGGATTTAGAAGATGGTGCGAACAAAATGGCTGCTGGCATCGATTAAGAAATTCTAATGAAAGAATTAATAACTTTATCGAACGCAGGGGGTTAAAAGCGCAAGCAGAAAGAACTGAAATTATTACCAAAGGTATTGAGCAGGGTAAAGGTGAAACGGTAATTCAGTTAGAATTAGATGCTGCTAGCCGTCGGGAAATCAATGATTATATATCCGAATTAGAAAAAACTATCGCAACAGGTGAAAAACGGTTAAATTCAGGGGCATTAGCTGAAGGATATCGGTTGGTTTCTGAATCTGCTCAAACAAATGGTTTGACTTTAGATAGTGCCACTATTGACAGAATGCTAGCAGAAGAAGGACGATCGCAAGCTCAAAAAGATGCTTTGGCAGAATTAAAAGAGTTGCGGGAAAACAGAACTAAATTAGCTCAATATAAAGAACAGTTGGCGCAGAATATCCAAAGTAACCGTAATGCTCTAATTGATTTTAACCGCACCATCTCCGATTACTTCTTCCGTATTAATCAACAGATAAAAGAAGCAACTTTAGAAGGTCAAAGGCTGCTATCTCAGGTATTCTACACCGATGTCAAAAACCGTTTGCGGAGCGCGATCGCACCAGGCAGCAATACCTTCGTTAATGGCATCATCGATAATATTCAATCGGTTATCGACCAAGCGAGTCAGGTCGCCCAAAAGGTATTTGGGGACAAGGCAGCCCAGTTGGGGTTTGAATCGGAAACTAGAACGCTCGCTACTGAGATGCAGGATTTTATCAGGCAGATTGGTAATGCGGGCGATGCAGTAGAACGGTTTACAAACGCATTGAATGGTGTTGAGAAGGCAGAGGGCAGAGGGCAGAGGGCAGAAGTAAGTAGTAATTCTTTACTATCTAAAGAAGGTTCGGACGTTGCCAAAAATGCTCTATCTTGGCAGGGCAAGCATTTTAGAGAAGGTGTTTATGCCATGTGCGCGGGATTTGTGCGCCAGGTGCTAAAAGACTCTGGGATAGATCTTGGCGTGACCAAAAATCCCTATGATGCGGGCAAACAGCCACACAACGGAGAATTAATGGCACGTTCCTTTTTTGGTTCTGATATTGGGACTGTATTTAAAGACAAATCACAAGCCAAGCCAGGAGATATTATTGGTTTCTTTGATACCTACCAATACGGACAAAAGCCAGGAGCAATTACCCATGTTGGCATCTATCAAGGCAATAACATGATGGTCGATCGCTCTACTTCTTCTGCGCCAGTCAGACATCGCTCGATTGATACCTTTGGTAAGGGTAATTATATTTTTGTTCGTCCCCATGCATATCAAGATTTAGCTCAACCTATGGTAAGTAATGGTGATAGGGGCGGTTCGCGAACCGCCCGTAATAATATCCAAGAAGAAGCAGTAAAACAAAATCAAAAATTACTGGCCCTAAAACAAGCCAACCTGGAAATCACCAAGGCTACTACCCAACAGGAACGAGAAGCTTTGGCGATTCAAGTAGAGCAAACCATTGAAGCCAACAAACGGCAAATTGACCAAGGGAGAAAAGAAAATGCTCGAAATCTGTTGGGGTTAGAGTCTAAGTTTGCTGACTTTGGTTTGAACTATGATTATCAATCGGCAGAAGCGACCGCAGAATCGGCATTGCGTCAAATCAAACAACAATTCTTAGATGCCGATCTGGATATCGCCAATCAGATTAGAAATACTGAAGATGCGATCGCGACTATTAAAAAAACCATCCCTACCCTGACGAATGAAATAGCTAAGTTCAAAGCGATTGGTACTCCTGAAGCATTGGCAGCAGCTAAAGTATCTCAAGCTAGTTTAGATGAATTAACTAAATCCCTGCCTGAGTTAGAAGCTAATTTAGAAAAAATTAAAGCGATTCAAGAAAATTCGGCAGCATTAGAAGATAAATATACTGAATTTGTTGAATCGCAAAATCAACTTAAAATTCACCAAGAGCAATTAAATAAAAGGAATCTTTTACTTACCCAACAAGCGACTATTGCCGAAGCTAGGGGAACAGTAGAAGCTCAACGCCAAGTCAAAGCCCATCAAGAAGATTTGCGTTTGGCACTAAGGATGAACGAACTAAGGCAACAATACGCCGATGGAGAATTTATAGAAGGTGTTGAACTATCAGACGTGCTGGCAGCAGAGCGTCGCCAAAGCCAAATAAATCAAGAAAACATTAACTACGACTCGCAGTTACAAGAATTAGACTTAGAACGTAAGCTTTTAGACTACCAAACTCAAATAGACCAGAAAAAAGCTGGTTTCATGTCTCGGTTTGGACTTGATTTTAATACTGAAAAACTGAAACGAGATAATGCGATCGCCACTGAAAATCTTAGATTTGAACGAGAGTTAATCGAACTGAGGAAACAATATCAAGACCAACCAGAATTACTTGAAGAATTAGCCCGTCGTGCTACAGAATTAAACAGTGTAAATTTGCGCTCTATTGAGAACGAATTTAAATCCTTGGGTAATACTGTTCAAGAGACTTTTATTACTGCCACCCAAGGATTTTTTAATAACTTCACTACGGGATTTTTTGACGGCACGGGACAAAGGGAAAAGGCAGAATTAGAGGAAAGACTGCGCTATGCCGAAGAATTAGTCAATCTGGAAAATCAATATAGAGAACAACCTGGGAAACTAGCGCATCTGAAGAATCGAGCCAGAGAGCTTAACGAACAAAAGCTAGATAAGATAAATAACGAGTTTAATATCTTCAAGCGCGGTGTAGATATCGCCAAACAAGCTTTACTAGAATTTACCAAACAATTAGCAGCAGCGATCGCCCAGGCCGCAGCAGCTAAATTTATCTCTTCAATTCTGGGTACTGCCATTGGCGGGGCGACTGGTGGTGGTGTGGTTTCTGACTTTGGTTCGCCCCCCTTTAATTCCCCCCTAATAGGGGGGGACACAGGGGGGTGCTTTCGTTGCTGATAAAGGAGCGACTGTGGGCGAGAGGAAAATTGGCGATCGCAATACTAAATTTCTGCGTCGTACTTTTCCTGGAATTAATAAGGCTTGGAAGGCAGAAGGAGAAGGCGCACAGCTTGGAGTTTTCCACACTGGGGAAGAATTGTTGAGCAGGAAGACTGGGGAAGCTGGACGCTATCAAGCACTCAAGTCAGAATTAGGGATAAATCCCCTGCAAAAGATAATTAATTATGTTGACGGCGGAACTGTTGGACTCGATGTTAATCGCAATATACTTTCTGGATTTTCTAATAATCGTCCTCGGATTGACTTATCTAGTTTGAATGATGGCAGTCCTAAAGGATTAGCTAGCGCGTCAGGGCAGAGGGCAGAGGGCGGAAGTAGGAAGACGATTAATTTACAGCAAACGATTTATGCTACTGATGCCGATAGTTTCAGGCTCAATGAGGAGCAGAGAAATCAAGATTTAATTGAGAGATTGAATCGCGGGATTTAAACTTAATTCTCTTCAATTTCATTTTTTCAGCCTCAGCTATGGCTTTCCTAATTTTCTTTAACAACATCTTGAGAAGATTCAGCCTCTTTTAATTTTTCTTCTACCCATAATGAAACTTGTGCGGAAAAAGATCTTTTTCTTTTCTCACTATATTTTTTGACTTTTTCTACCAATTCTGGAGGAAAAGATACGGATTTTTTTACTACATTGGATTGCTTCATCTTTGCTACTCATCAATAGCGAGTAATACTAGGTCGTAACTATATATTAACATCTAAAGTCAAGATTGTTTTGACACTTGGTAGTAACTGGTAGTAAGATTAGCAGCAATAAAGACGGATTCCCCTGAGAAAGTTATCCGCCTTTAACAACCTGTATAGCCCATTATTAAATGGGTCATTTAGTTATGTCCAAAAATAATACTACTAAAAAAGCGGTAGTAGCAAGTGTCAATTACGCGGGCTTTGAGTTTCCAGGTTTACAGTTGCCTGATGGAAATTACGCGCTCGCTGTTTCGCAAGTTGCTGATATGTTCCAGTTCGACCAGAGACAAGGCTCAAGAGCAATCAAACGCTTACTAGGCAATGGTTTCCAGTTCGACCGATCCGCATCAGAGCTTAACCCAAAGAAAGTAAATATTATTCCACTAGAAGATTTTGGCAGGTTGGTTAATGCGATCGCCAGAAGTAATGACAAAGCATACGAGAAAGCCAGGGAGCTAGCTTTTGCTCTTCAAGATGCTTCAGTCACTACCACGATAGAACAAGCATTTGACATTGCTTTTGATAACAAGCGATCTCTTGAAGAATATCAAGAGAAACAGAAAGCCAGGGTACAAGGTAAAGTAGCCCGTCGCAATATGACCAATGTGGTCAGGGATTATGTAAAAGACCATAGCGACGAACTTTCAGATAATTACAAAAAATTTATCTACAACAATTGTACCGATCGCACTTATAGGCTGGTATTTGGTCGCAGTGCCAAAAAACTCAAGGAAGACTGGGAATGCAATGACGTTCGTGCAGCCATGACCGTCGAGGAATTGTTCATCGTGCGCGGGGTTGAAGATTTGGCGATGAAGCTTATTGAACAGGAAGACATTGAGCCACAACAAGCCATTGATGAGGCGGGAAAACGATTGATGATCAAAAAGATTGGGAGGAAATAATCATGACATTTGATGCAATCAAATTTGAACAAGAACGCGAACGCATTTTTCGCTCATCTCAATCTATCCACCTAGAAATCAGCAGCCAGTATAACTATAGCGAGGGCATAACTTATTACTATCTCCATGCTGGAGACATAGAAATCGGACAATACTATCGAGATCCTTGGGGCGATGGTTGGTACTGGTATTCTTCAATATCTGGAGAGAAGAGCAGGTGTCCATCGAAGGCGATCGCCCTAACTAAAATTCAGCTAGCTTGGTTGAGGTGGCTAAGATGAGCAGCATAGAACTATCCCAGGATATAGTCAACCGATGTCTACAGCTAGACGGTCTACTCAAAACCGTACAAAAGGCATTGGAGCAGGACGGTCAGAATATTGATGGGTTCTCAGACCATTACTCAGATCTAGTCCAGCAAGCCATAGACATGAACTGGCAGAATCACGACAGGGCAACCGAAATATCCTACGAGGACTACAAACTGGACAGAATTCGAGAATTGTTGGACAAGTGAGGGAAAGCTAAGGGCTGATAGCTAACGACTAATAGCTCATGGTAAAAATCCTCGATCCAACTTTCACAGAATCTATTACCAAAACCTCAACAACACTCTGTTGGTGCTGGCTTATCACCAGGATTGACGGGTTGATGTTGGGGTTTACTAGCTTGGATGTGCCATTCGTTATTGATGGCGTGACTTACCAACCTTATACTGGTTTCGATCCTGGTGCGGCCCAACAAAGTGCGGATACGAATAAGACTGACTCGCAGCAACTTAAGGGTATTTTAGATGAGTCGGGGATAAGTAAGTCAGATTTGCAGTCTGGTATTTACGAATATGCCAAGGTGCGACGGTTCTTAGTCGATTATGAAAACCTGCCCAGTAGCCTCAGTTTAGATCCGCCCAAACATCTAGAACTGCCAGAGGGTCATCTGGCAGAGAGTAAGCGCAATAGCTTGGGGTATGAAATCAAGGTTAAAGATGACTTGTCCTATCTGGATAACCAAATTGGGGAGACGACATCTAAAACCTGTCGGGCAAACTTAGGTGACGATCGCTGTCGGGTAAATCTCGTCCCATTTACTCATAACCTAATTATTACTGCTGTCGAGAGTAAAAGGGTATTTTCTGTCAACGAGGGCTTGGCGGACAAATATTTTGACCGTGGTAGATTGCAGTTTACCTCTGGCTTGAATCAAGGACTGTACCTCGATATTGGTTTTTATTTGGATAACAAAATAATTCTTTCTCCCGTCCCTGCACCATTTGAAATTGCCGTGGGGGATACCGTGACGGCTATTGCTGGCTGTGCTAAAACCAAGCTGGCTTGTGTGGCAAAGTTTCAAAATTTTCAAAACTTTGTTGGAGAACCTGATGTACCGACGACGGATTTAGCAATAGAAACTCCAAGTAAATGACAACGGGAACAGATGTTTTTTTGGCTGCTAGAGAATTAATGAATACTCCCTATGTCCATCAAGGTAGAAAAAAGGATATCGGGATTGATTGTATTGGCGTGCCAATTTGGGTGGCAAAAAGATTGGATTTGGGAGATTTTGATAAGCTTGATTATCCCAAAGTTCCCGACGGTTCGATGCAGCATTTTATCGCGCAAAATTGTACGCAGGAATTATTACAGCCAGGAGTATTGTTAGTTTTTAAAATATCTGCCGTCGCTCAACACTGTGGCATAGTTTCTCAGTACAAAGGCAAACAAGGATTAATTCATGCTTGGGATATAGCGGGCAAAGTTTGCGAACATTACTTAACAAAAGATTGGCTTAAAAAAGTAGTCGGTTGTTACGGATTGCCTGGGGTTCATTATTATGGCTGATGTTTATATATTTGGAAGATATCGAAAGCAAAACACCAACTACGACAGCAGAAAAACCAGTAGTAGGTTTAGTAGTAAATTCCGCTCTCAGTTTCCCGTACCCGAAGAAACTCAAATCAACGATCCTAATAATAATGAACTTTATTTGTTTGAGGGAACTGATGTTAAACTTTGCTACATTAGCGATTTAGATTACCAGCTTAAAAATACCGAGCCGATTGACGATGATAATTGGATCTACAGAGCTAATTCCGCCAGGGCGGAAAATTATTACATCGGTATTAATCCCCAAATTCAGTTTGAATACGTCGAGACTGATTATGTTTTAGATGCGACTAATCCCAATGGCGATCGCTTTATTACTCCTGCCCCAACACCCAAACCAATAATTTTGCCTCAATATATATCCTTTGCCGAAGAAAGATTGGAACTTGGTTATGACTATGGTGCAGTGGGCGGGCCGTCTTTTGCCACAGAAGTAATTGAAGTGGCAGACGATCGCGAACAAAGGAATGCTACTAAATTATTGCCATTGGGACGCTGGCAGTTAGGCGATCGCGTTATTGCCGATTCAGAGACAAATAAATTAGAGGAGTTTAGTTATCTCAAGCAGTTTCATTTAGATCGCTTGGGGTGCTTTCAGGGGTTTAGATTTAAAGATTGGGCGGATTATCAAGCATTTGACCAGTACATTGCTACTGGGGATGGGGTGCAAACTCAGTTTCAACTGCGGAAAGCATATTATGCTGGCGATGCGGTTACTTATCGCCCGATCTTAAAACCAGTAGTGGCAACGGTAGATATATTTGTCGATGGGGTAAATGTCGGGGCAGATCCAAATAATGACTGGATCGTAAATCACGAAACAGGAGTATTGAGTGGTAGCTTAGCCAGTGGTGCTAGGTTGACTGCTAATTTTGAATTTGACGTACCAGTTTGGTTTGAATCCGATAGTATAGATTTTCGCTTGGAGTATTACGATCCAGAAACTAAGGATACGGTGTATCGTTTGGGCAGCGTCTTTGTAGTCGAAGCTCCCTTGCCCCCAAGCATTCCTTTTGACATCGAACCGAGTCAGGAAATCACCGAAGAATTAGACTTGGGGATAATTTACGAGACAACGGAAAATTATCAGATATCTAATAACAAACTGCCTTTAAAATCTGGCTATATCAGACGGGAAAATAAACGAGATGACAGCAGGATTTTTTTTAACCTGGGCAATAGAATCTACAATCGCACCGAGCTAGATAAACTACTCGGTTACTTTTGGAATGCCAGGGGCAAAAATAAGGAGTGGCCCTTTACTAATTTAGGCAAGAATTATCAGGTTAGATTCAACGAGGATAGGCTGAATTTAAAGTTTCTCGCAGCCGAGGGTGATGATGCGCTCTTCGATCTATTGGGGTTGAAAATACAAATAAAAGAAGAAATAATTTTAACGATTCCCACGCTTCCAGAATTTCTAGTTGATATCACTACCTTTGAAATATCCGATTTTGCCGTTACAGAAGGAAGTCAGGCGATCGAACAAAATAGCTTTTCTAGCTATGGAGGGGGTTCGGGTTCTGGGAGCAGTGCTGGCGGTAGTGCTGGCGGTAGTGCTGGCGGTGGTGGGGGATTTGGAGGAAGTTTTGGAAGCGCGTCAATTAATTTAGAAAGTTTGCCTAATGCTTATACCTATAACGGGCTACAATCGCTGAATTTTATCGATAAATCGCCTATTTTAGCTATTTTAGGTAGACAAGAAAGTGGAGGAAGAACATCAAGGCAATATCCTTATGTTGGGTTTCTCAAGGCAACGGAATCAGGACAGTTAACCTTTAAAGTTGTCGATCCTTTTAGCTCCGATCCTTCTGTTGCTAGTAACTCTGTATCCTACACGCAACGATTTCCCGATAATCTTTATTCTAGACTACATAACTTTGGCGATACGCTCATTATGCACGATATTAATGGGCTGGGCTACAGTAGACCTTGGGTTTACAGTATAAGAAAAACCGATTCGGGGTATACCTTCAACACCGATTTCCTGGTAGCAGCAAATAATTCTGCGGTTGATTCCATTTTTAGCTATCGTGGGGTTGACGAACTCATTACGTATTACAGCTCTACGGGTAACAATATTTACGATCCTACGTCTCTCGACGGTATCAAGATAACACCGCATAGTAATACCCTAAACGCAGAGGCTTATGTGCCAATTAACTTGGGACAAAACCGCAATGCTGTTACCAGGGGAATAATTCCAGCAGACGTTCTAACTAGCGTTTTTGTAGGTGGTGGTGTTTATTCTTATTTTAAACCCTATACCAAACCCAGTTATTACTATGCAGATAACAACCTGTATAAAGTTCTTAGTCACTCAACTAGGGAAGTTTTGTTTTCTTGGACTAGTGTTTCGCTTCTTTATTTCTCAACGGACGCAGCCACACAAGATTATTACGCAATCGCGTTAGTTCAAGGCAACAATCCCGAGCTACCTCATAATAATATAGCTAATGGCGGATCTTCTGATTATTACTATCTATGCACGAGAATCAAAAAGGATGCTGAAGAAATTGAGTTCTTGGGAAGTTGGGAATATTACTCTGTACGCGATCGCTTTGGAACTGCTGAAATAGCGAAAGTATTTAGCGGAAGTCCTTTAATAACAAAGGGGCTGTCGTGTAATATTTATGGCTATTTGATCGATTTAATAAACGGCGGAATCATCAATCTAAAAGGTAATCCTATCTTTTTTCAAGATACTACGCTTAAGATTAGCGCGGACAAAAATGGCTTTGGTTTTTACTCTAAGGCTCAAAATAAGATTGGTTATTTAGCATTAAATCGAGCTTAATCAAGTTTCCAGATATTGTTTCCCCGATACCAAAGCTTAACTGTTTGATTATCGCCCAGGGCATTATTTCCAAGTATTCCGTTTGTACCTCCTGATTCTCGCTCGATGGTTACTGTTCCCGTACCATCGAGCGAGATCCAACATCCCCACCCCATCGCAAAACCAATCTCGCTGTCGGGTATTGCTAATACTCCTGATTCTCCCGTAATAACTAATTCTGCTCCTGCATCATTAGGAGTGATGGTGTAAGGCAAAGTTATTGGGCTGGCAATCGGAAATACTAATGCCTGGGGTGGTTGCTCGATTATTAAAGCGTTGCTGCTTATTGCCGTTCCGCCAGTGGTGGTTAGTTCAATTAAACCCGATACCGTACCAGGGGCGATCGCAAAACTGACCTGAGCATTATCAATGACTGCCAAATTATCTTGAATAATATCGCCAATTTTGATTTCGGATACTTGGGCTAAATCCGTTCCCGTTACGGTAATGGTTGCACCAATTAAACCAGAGGCGGGGGCAAAGCTAGTTATAGTTGGGGCAGGTTCGACTAATTCTGGGGTAAGGGTGGCAGTAGCATAACTACCCGTACCGACATCGCTACTGACTTGAGCGACTTTTACGGTTATAGTAAGTTGGATGCCACCAAAATCAGCCGTTTGCTCCTGAGCGGTGTATATAGTTGAGTTTTTATATTCTGTTTTAGATCTAAT
>JASJEI010000572.1 GCA_030064795.1 Pleurocapsa sp. MO_226.B13
CCCTACGAATTTGGGGACTTTGACACGCTTACCCCTCACAATTGGGGCGGTCGGCGGGCAATAACCTCTGGCTAAAACTTATCCATTTGAATAAGGCTGACCAACTTTGACTAACTTTTTTGTAGCCCCTCGCAATTGTCGTGAACCGAACTTTTTCGACTTCTCTGCCACTTCTACTGTTCTTTCAATCAAACGTCGATCTTTTTGATGAATAATCAAAGCTTGTCGAAATCTAACTAAGGTAGCCTGAGAAAAGGGAGCTTGTTCGCAATCAAGACAATCTACCACCAACTGCCATCGTCTATCCATAGTCAGAGCTTCTATTGCTTCTGCGTCCGACGCCTTGGTATAGGCTTGTAGAATAACTGTCAAGGCTAGTTGTGCTGGCGGAACAGGAGGATGCCCTTTGTCTGCTTCTGCATACATCGAAGCTAATTCTTCTTGAAAGTCTTCATCAAAGAGTAAATGGCGGGTTGACCGCAAGAACACAAAGAGTTTGGCTCTTTTGATGCGTTTAATGATTTTCTGTTCAGTCTCAGACAATTCAATGGGCGGATTCCAGGTCATAGGGCGCATAGGGGCTATGATTTCTACTCCTCCGAAACGGCTTACTTTGTTGATCCTATTTCGAGCACCCAAAGTCTTGTCACTCGCGAGAGTCAAGATTTCTCAATCTTGTAGTGTTTTTAGTGTTAGTAAAGATTACTAGCGCTAACAGAGTTGTGATAATCGCGAAATATTTTCAATATTTTTAGAGAACCTTCAAATCGCTCGACAGTACATCAGTCTTGGTTTTTGATTACTGAATCGGTGTTCTAGACGGGCAAACTTAGGCATTGTCAGGCGCAGTGTTCTAACTCGATGATTCTGGTGAAGTCTCCTGTTCCTGGTCGCTAACTAAGTACTTATATAAGTCATCAATTACACTATGAGCAGCTAGAATATTGCCACCCCACCAAGCTACACGATTGACCACGTATACCCGATCTTTCTGCACTACATCAAGCTGCTTCCATAAAGGCATTTCTCGAACTCGGTCGAGTTCTTGCAGATTAGAAAGCCCATATTCATCTGTTTGAATAGCTCCGATAAATAAGATGTCGCTTTCAAGCTGTGGCAAATATTCAATCGAAAATGAAGTCGAAGATGACCCATATGTTTGAAATCCCATGTCATCTAGGATGCTTCCAGGAAATGAGTCTTTGTCAGGTATCGAGAAACCGCCTGAGTCAATCCCATCAACGTACAGTACACGAAGCTGTTGATGACAATCTTTTGATGAAGCGTGTTTGAGAGACGTTGGGCAAAAATCATCATCTATTTTTTGCTTTAAATCTTCTATTCTGAGATAGTAATCATTCATCAGTTGCTCGGCTAATTCTGTTTTATTAAACAAATCAGCAATCTCGTAAAAGTGTTGCTTCCAGTCATACGAAATCTCTCTATACGGTAATACGATTGTCGGGGCAATCTGTGAAAGTTGCGGATAGAGTGAGTTAACTGACGACCATGATGGGCTAACAATCAGATCTGGCTCAAGCAGTAAAGTTCTTTCGAGATCGACCCCACTTCCGCCAACAGGAATTATCTCGATCCCCTGAATTTTATCCTTTAAGTATAGGTCAGGAGCCTCTGAGAATGTATGAGGAATTATAGCTCCAGTCGGCTGAATACTTAGTGCTAGGGCATTACTTAAGGTTGCGATATTGATGATCGCAATTCTTTTTGGTTCCATAGGAATACAGGTTTCTCCCATCACATGACTCACTAGACGGCAATCAGTTGGGGCTGTTTGAGAATCCCTTGGCTGGTTTTGGTTAGTTGTGGTACTGGTACAGGCTGAGACGATCGCTATGGTAAGTAAGAGCAACAGACATTGATTTGTCCGTTTGCCTCTTTTTTTGACCCCCCTTAATCCCCCCTTCGTAAGGGGGGAAACCATGTCTAACTCCCTCCCCTTTAGAAGGGGAGGGCTGGGGTGGGGTCGATCGCCTTTGTTTAATCTTCTAAGCGATCGCTTCCACCATCTCATCCAATTATCGAGCGACTTGTTCATTAAATAAACGGTATATTTTAGACATGAGTAAAGGAGACGGAGAGAGCTTAGAGCTTATGAATTATAGCTTAGAGCTTAAATTAAAACTCTACCGAAACCGTACCCAGTACCGTAAACGGCGCACCAGGAGAAACTGACCTTCTACCTGCCGTACCTTCAATAAATTCAGCATCAAGAAGATTTTGAAAATTCAGGGCGAACCGATATTTTTCTCGTTCGTAATAAATTGCAGCATCAACACGAACATAGTCGTCAACGAAGAAAGTATTCTCTCTATCTCCCGTCCGTTCGCCGACATAGAAAACTCCCGCGCCAAATCCCAATCCTGCCAGACTGCCTTGTTGCAGTTTATAGGTCGTCCAGAGATTAAAATTATTTTCTGGTACGTTGACAAGAAGATTGCCCACAGGAATCTCATTATCCTCTGTCACTTCCGCATCAGTATAGGCATAACCTGCAAAAATATTCCAGCCAGGCAAAATTTCTCCTTGAATATCTAATTCGATGCCTCGACTTCTTTGTTCTCCCGTTTGAACGGAAAAATCAGGATTATCAGGGTCTTCTGTCGTTACATTGGTTAGGGTCGTATCATAGAAAGCCAGCGTTGAAAACAGACGATCTTGAATAATTTCGGTTTTTACTCCAATTTCAAACCCCGTTCCCCGTTCGGGATCGAATTGCTCACCATCGACATTTGTACCGAATGTTGGAGTAAAGGAGCGAGTATAGCTGGCATAGAGAGAAACGGGTTCTACTGGGCGATAGACAATGCCAACGCGAGGAGAAAATGCATCTGCATTCGTTTCTGAGACTTCAGCATCATCAGTTAGAGGTTCAAATTCATTGGTAAAAGTATCAAATCTTCCTCCCACAACTAGCTGAAGATTGTCGAAGATAGCAATCTGGTCTTGTAAATAAATTCCAAACGTCTCAGTCCTCTCTTCAAAGGGTTCTCGAACTGTAAATTCGTCAAAGGTAAAGTCTCTTGAAGGGTTAAAAATATCAATTGTTGCTCCATCTGCTCTTGTGCCTTCAAAGTCATTACGTATATTGACATATTCCAAGCCAAATAGAAGCGTATGCTCGATCACGCCCGTATTAAACTCAGCAATTAAATCGTTTTGAAAAGCAAAATTTTCAAAGTCCTGATCTGAGCTAAATTCTGTTACAGGAAAATTGCGGTCATCCTCCGACTCACCAGAAATATTTCTAGTAAAGCCATCACCTTCAAAAGTGGTAACGTAGCGTAGACGTGAACGTAGCGATAGATTATCGTTAAAACGATGGTCGAGATAGAGTTCAGTACGGGTGTCTTCAAAATCTATTCGCGCATCGGGATCGCCCAGAAAGGTATCAAAGGGAATATCGGCAACTTCATCATCGCTTAAAACTACCAGTCCGTTATCTCTCGGTCGACTGCTAGTTAGATAAGAAAACTCTAAAGTTAATTCTGTGTCAGGGCTAATTTCCCAAGATAACGTTGGCGCGACAAAAAATATCTCATTCTCTATGCCATCGCGAAAGCTACCCGAGTTTTCATAAGAAGCGTTTAAACGATATGCCAGATTTCCGTTTTCCGTTAAAGGTCCTGAAAAATCTAGAGTCGGGCGGTAAAAGTCAAAACCACCTGCCGTAAACGCAACCTCATAAAACGGCTCCCGTAACGGCTGCTTAGTCACAAAGTTAATAGTGCCTGATGGTTCGGCTTGTCCGAATAAAACTGATGCGGGTCCTTTCAGCACTTCCACCCGCTCGATATTGGCTAACTCCGTTTCGGTACGAGTCGAGAAATCAGCATTGCGAAAGCCATTAAGAAACCTCTCGGCTTCAAAACCCCGAAGAATAAACTGTTCGGCACGATTTTGACTGCTTGAGAGACTTACCCCAGCAGCATTTCGCACGATGTCACGCACGTTAGTCGCTCCTTGGTCTTCGATTACCTGCTGCGGTACTACCTGAACCGAAGAGGGCGTATCCCGAATTGGCACATCAGTTCTTAGGGTGCTACTAGCATTGGGTACATAGTAAGCATCTTCGTCTTCTGCTTCACCAGTGGCAATAACCTCAATCTCTTCCACTGGCTCTTCTGCCGTAGTATCTTGGGGAGTGACGCTTAAAACTAAATCGTCTCTTCCTGGTACTACCTCCGCGCTGGGTGTCTGGTTAGTTCCCGTAATGGTCACGCGGATACTGGTTTCATCTACCCTGTTGACCGTAATCCTGCTAATCCCTGGTGCGGGGTTGAGTTCCTCGATCCCTCTTCTAATCGAGAATGCCAGGGTTGCATCGAGGATATCGATTACTAAATTGTTTCCTTGAGGCAAAATCAAGGGTACTAGTCTTTCACTTCCAGCCACCGTTTCTAGAACTAACTCCAATCCCGTCTCGGTTGGATTAATCTCTACTCCCGTAATCCGCCTTACTCCCTGAGCCACTAGACCCCCAGCCATATCTTCTTGTAGGGGCGTTCTTCCCCCCTCACTAAAGGAGGATGTGGGGGGTTCTACCTCTGCTCCCCCTGCATCCTCCGCTCCCTCCGCCCTTAATGTCTCCCTTATCCCCCTTGTCCCTGCGTCTACAGATGTCCCCTCTGCTCTGGAAATCTTCTCTTCTGCTGCTATTACTTTGTTGGACAATGCAAACAATATTATTGATAAAATAATGCTACGTAGTAAACGATCGCATCTTAAGAAAAAACAATAATGTAATTTCACTTTTACTCCTTCACACTAATAAAAATAATTCTCAAGTATTTCAGAATACATTAGTTATCAGTGGTTTTTACGGAGATTTTGAACCCCAGAGGGAATATTCTGAACCCCAGAGGGAATTTTTCCGCGCTTTATTCTGCCCATCCCTGCTGTTGTTTCATAAACGCCTTGGGATTAACACCAAATTTTTTTCTAAATGCAATCGCAAAATTACTTCGGCTAGCATAACCCGCTTTTTTTGCCACTTGAGCGACATTTAGCTTTCGTTCCAACAAAAGCTGCCGGGCATATTCCATGCGTTGTTGATATAAGTAACCAAATACTGTTGTATCCAACACCTCGCGAAAACCACGTTTGAGTGTGTATTCATTTGAGCCAATTAGTCGAGCTAATTCAGCCAAAGAAGGGGGATTATCTAAACTATTGCTCAAAATTTCCCTGGCATGATAAATACGATCTATGTCGTCGGGATTGAGAGTCAAGACAGAACGCTTGCTTTGATGCCGTTCCCGTTCATCTTCGATTAATAATGCCATCAGTTCCCACACTTTACTTTCCAAATAGATCTTTTTGGTAATGCCCATATACGGACAGTGCAAAATTTGATGTAGCACCGTTTGCATAGCTACTGTAGTTGTACCAATGCAGTTATAGTAGCGATCGCTCGAGCGCATCAGATGTTCTACTAGTTCTATAGACGCTAATTCACAATCTCCTAAAAAAGCTTGAAATAACTCTGGCTCAATATGAACACCTACTCTCATAATTAGTTCTGTTGTGGATCTTTCCCACCTTTCAATCGATGCTGTCCCACTACCAAATAGCTCATATTGTCCCGCAACGGTTGAGTGATTATGCAAGAATTTCCCTATATGCGCGGATTTTCCTGCGATCGCAAAATTAAATTCTATGACATGCGATCGCTCTGGAGATTGAACGATTACATAATCATGTAAATGGTAGCGAGTTATGTCTAATACTATTCCTTGCCGTAGCTGAATCTGACGATAAGTACCTTGTCCTAATTCTTCTGGATATTGCCAAGTAACGTCAAATTTGTCATTATGGTTTAAATTTGGCTGACGTTGGGTTTCATAAATTAAATCCCAATAGTCTTGTTGTGAAATGGTGACGGGCATTTTTTAAGTAGCAAGTAGAAGGGCTACAAAAAAGTTAGTCAAAGTTGGTCAGCCTTATTCAAATGGATAAGTTTTAGCCAGAGGTTATTGCCCGCCGACCGCCCCAATTGTGAGGGGTAAGCGTGTCAAAGTCCCCAAATTCGTAGG
>JASJEI010000573.1 GCA_030064795.1 Pleurocapsa sp. MO_226.B13
AGCATACGCTTGGCAAGAGGACGAAGAGGTCAAAGTAAAGATAACAGGGACTTGTGTTTATAACCGAGAAATATCAATCTACATTTAATACCAACCTTTTACCAGTTTTGTTTATAGTTAAACGACTCTTTAACCATAGTAGAAGATGTCTAAAATAACCTATCTCGTAAAAATTTCGCTCTTGTTAGGACTTTTGACTTCATGTGCAGACAGTTCTGGTAAATCTGTAGCTTCCGAAAACAACAATATAGTTTCTGAATCTAACGAGGATAGATGATATAGCCTAAGTAGGATGTTCTAAATACCCTCATCGCTATTTAATAAATTTAATCGAGAAAATTTTAACCAAAAAGAATTCTAATAAGTCTTATGTTTCAAGGTGGTCAAATTAAAACTGCTGCCCTTTTAGGTTTACTAAGCGGACTATTGGTATTAGGTGGCTATTGGGCAACTGGCACTTCCCAGGGTGCCTTAATTGGTTTAATTTTTGCTGCTATTACCAGCTTTGGTTCGTGGTTTTATTCCGATAAGGCTGCATTAGCTGCTTATCAAGCGCGCCCCGTGACTCGCCAACAAGCACCCGAACTTTACAATCTGGTGGAAAGTTTAGCACAAAAAGCAGATTTACCTATGCCCAAACTAGCAGTTGTGCCTACCCAAACTCCCAATGCTTTTGCGACGGGTAGAGATCCAAATCATGCTGCGGTAGCGTTAACTCAGGGAATTATGCAGATCTTAAATCGAGATGAGCTTGCAGGAGTCATCGCCCACGAACTAACTCATATCAAAAACCGCGATACGCTTACTCAAGCGGTAGCTGGTACTCTTGGTGGGGCGATAACTTTCCTCGGCAGAATGTTATCTTTTGGCGCGATGTATGGCCCTGTTAATCGCGATAATCGTCAGGGTGGTAATCCCCTTGGCGTTCTAATTTTGGTAGTTCTCGCTCCTATTTCCGCATCTCTAATTCAAATGGCAATTTCGCGTACCCGCGAATTTTCCGCAGATCGTGGTGCAGCCGAAATTACGGGCAATCCTTTGGCACTAGCCAGTGCCTTAGAAAAGCTGGAGTCTATAGGTAAGAAAGTACCGATGAATGGCAACCCTGCTTTTGAACCCGTATTAATTATAAATCCTTTTTCTGGCGGTGGTTTACAATCTTTATTCCGCACTCACCCCCCAACCGAAGAACGGATACGCAAGTTACAGGAAATTGCCAGACAGCAACAAAACTATACTTAAATTTTGCGACTAATTAATAAAATATGTGGTAGATAAAAAGACTACAATTACCAGAAATGAAAATATTTTTACTTGCTCAATGCTAAGAAAACTTCTGACAGTTTTTACCGTGATGGGAATGAGTTTACTTACAGTAAACGTAGATACCTACAGAGGATTTAAGCCAAATCAAGCTGACGCCACGGAAAATAACTACTCTTCAAAAGAAAGCAATAACCTAACGAAGACTGAATTAAGTCTGACAGAAGATGGTCAAGAAGAAATTCTCGCTCCTGATGCCGAAGTTGAAAAGCTAGCAGACGGTTTTGAATTTACCGAAGGCCCTGTTTGGCATCCCGACGGCTTTCTTTTGTTTAGCGATATTCCAGCGAATACCATTTATAAATGGCAGCCAGAGCAAGAAACCGAGATTTTTCGGCAACCTTCTGGCAATGCTAATGGTAATACTTTAGATAATTCTGGGCGTTTGATTAGTGCCGAGCATGGAAATCGTCGGGTATCTTTAACTGAAAAAGATGGAGAGATTGTAACTTTAGCCAGTGAATACGAAGGAAAGCAGTTGAATAGTCCTAACGATCTGGTGGTTAAATCCGATGGTAGTATCTACTTTACCGATCCTCCCTACGGAATTGAATCCGAGCAAGAAGAATTAGGGTTTTATGGTGTTTATCGTCTAGCCCCAGACGGGACTCTGACTTTGCTAGTTGATGATTTTGTCCGCCCTAATGGCATCGTCCTTTCCCCCGATGAAACCAAACTGTACGTTAATGATTCAGAGGAGGGTCATATTCGTGTATTTGATGTCCAGCCAGATGGAATGCTGGACAACGGAAAACTATTTGCCGAATTAGAACCTCCCAGTGAAGAAGGTGCAGCTGATGGCATGAAGGTGGATGTCAAGGGCAATATTTATAGTACTGGGCCAGGAGGAGTATGGATTTTCTCACCCAACGGCGATCTATTAGAAATAATTGAAACACCAGAACCTCCTGCTAATATCGCCTGGGGCGATCGCGACTATAAAACTCTGTATATCACCGCGAGAAAGAGTCTTTATCGAATCCGTCTAAAAAATTCAGGACTACCTTAATGACTTGTTATTTAACGGGGTACGAGTTTCCTAACCTTTCCGTCTTGTTTCGATGTCACATAAATTTCTTCTGCTTCGTCTACTCCAAACCGTACATCGGATCTGGCTTTGCCAACAATTTCTAGGAAAGAAACTTCTTTTTCTTCATTGAAGAGTCTCAATTCTTTTATTTCTGCCTGTTTGCCATTAACTAGTTCATCTATAGGGACATGAAAAAACCTGGCATCACTGCCGAAGTCGGCAAAAATATATTGACCAATTAATTCGGGAATTGCTTTACCCCGATAGACATAACCACCTGTAATAGCAATGGGATAGTTGCCTTCTTTTTCTGGAGGGATGTCATGATCGTATTGGGCAACAGGATAGGTGTAATTATATTTGGCATCATCTTGAGGTAGGGGAAACAAAACATTTTCATTATTTTCCCTAATTACCCAAGTACCTTCCCGATTTCCCCAACCATAGTTCGCCCCTTTGATACCTAGATTAACTTCTTCGATGAAAGCCTGACCAGTATCGGCAATTAACATTTTGCCTTCTCCACTAGTATCCCAGCTAAAGCGATGGGGATTACGCAGTCCATAAGCCCAAATTTCATCCAAGGTGTCAGGATCGTCATCCCCAACAAAAGGATTGGCGTTAGGAATACCATATTGACCATTGGCACTGTTATTACCAAGAGGATCGATTCTGAGCATCTTACCCAGCGGTGTTCCCAAATCCTGTCCACTATCTAGAGGATCGGTATCGCTAACAGGAAAGCCATCACTACCACCATCAGCTACAGCAATGTAGAGCAAACCATAATCATCATCTCCCGATCGAGCATTGGGATTAAAACCCAGTTGTCCAACATTATGATCGGGATAAGGTTCTTCAATTCGCAAAATCTCGCGGGACGTTCCTGCAAAAATATTGCTTGACGGATCTGTTGCCTTCCACTCCCTAATTACATCGTGATGGGAACTCTCAATAATATTTTGCTCGCGATCGAGAATCTTTTTGGTAACGGGAAAGTCAGGAGTACCGCTATCTTTGATTTCGCTAGTTACCGTATAAAAAATCCCATTGCGAGCAAATTCTGGGTGAAAAGCAAAATAAGCAAAGCCCTGTTGAACGCTTTCATAGGTAAAGTCGGCACAAATTAATTGTTTGAGGTTCATATAAACGGTGGCAGTACCATCAACAATGACGTACAATTTGCCACGCATATCGTTAACAAATAATCTTCCACTACCATCTCCTGCATCAGTCAGGAAGTTCAAACGAGCAGCTTTTTGTAGAGCGGTTCCACTATTGGGAATTTGCACTACTTCTGCTAATTTTACAGACAATTCTGACTTTCTAATCGGTTCGGGAATAGGAGCAGTTATCTGGGCAGGGGCAATTTTAGTAAAAACTAGAATTACTACAAAAATGGAGCAGACAAAGCAGAGAAAGCGAAATTTTTCCATACACAATACGCAAATATGCAGTGTTGTAAACCATATTCTATTTGTTACTCTAAGATAAATTCCCCCTTAGTTTCTCCTGAAAAGATGGCATAGTTGATATTTCCCGCCTTAGCGTGGTGGGGCTTACCTTTAGGTTTGGGACGGGTAATGTAGCGACAGCGCGACAGTTCGGTTAGGGCTAGTTCCTGTTGATAGATATCTTTGGTAATCTAGCGTAGCTCCAACCAGGTGCAGTTAGCGATCGCCTCTATTTGTACGGGTGGTTACAGTAGCTAGTCTAAATAAAATTACTCTAGATATCTATCAAAATTATTATTTTTTTACTATCTCATTTCCATTTCAATTACTTCTAAATTACTATTAGTTCGACCAATAACACCAATTCTATAGTTAGCTATATTATTTGCACTCCAGTCAAAATAAAATCTATAGCCTTCATCTGGTGCAGGAGTTAGATTTAAAGAACCAAAGTCATGAAGTACTAAAAAATCATTTAAATCTTCATAGTTTGACCCCAAGGGAATATTTTTAACTAGACAATTATAAAATATTTTTCTACCAATTTTATCACAAATTATATCGCCTGTAGGTTGAGAATTTTTCCCCTCAAAGAAATCACAAGATGTACATATAAAGGCGATCAAAATAGTAAAAAAACAGCTGTAAGGTTTGTTCACAATAATTACTTAGAAAATTTATTAATATTCAAAATCAAGGTTTTTTCTAGGTTTCAGTTTATCAATTATCAGAGTAGTAACTATACTTAAATTTCAGCTAATACTAAAAAATCTAAGTGCGATCGCCCTCTTTAGTAAAATATTGACCTGATGCTCAAAGTTTTAGAACAACTAACGACTGATGAAAATAGTTAACTTCTTGATTGTCACCATCTCTTTACTAATGATTAGTGCTAGTCCTCACAACCCAACTAAACAGTGTATTAATTCACAGCCAGGTGATCTTAGCTTTGGTTTTTCTGTAGCTGTCAACGATCGGTATTTAGCTGCGGGCGATCCAAAAGCAAATCAGGTAGTGATTTATACGAGCGATCGTTCTGGCAAATGGATTAGAACCAAAGAACTTTCACCTCCTAAAGATTCTGTTCCTGACAAAATCGGTAGTGGTTTTGGTCGTAATCTGCAATTAGATGGAGATGTCTTAGTTATTAATGCTTTAACACAGCAAAATACAAAAGATGTGACTAACCCAGAAGATTTTCAACAAAGAACTATATTGACATCTAGTTTCTATGGAAGATATTTAATCAGACTAGACTCAGAAACCGAAGTTAAAGCGATCGATTTGCCTGTAGAAAAAAAAGAGGGTTTGGTTCAATTAAATTTATTGTCAGAGGGCGAAATTAAACAAGTAACTTTATCAGACAATCAAGAAGTTGAAGACATTGAATTTGATGAAGGTTTGGGATTTGGTTATAATTTGGCGTTTGATAATAATTTACTTCTAGTTGGTTTTGCGTTTTCTCCCATAAAAGGAGGAGCTTGGCTATTTAATCTTAACAAACCAGAAAGCCAACCTCTGAAAATAACTGCTCCTAATGCTTTTATAGGATCTACTGTAGCTTTGAACGAAAAATTTGCTGCGATCGGAAATGTTCTTTTTGGTGAGTCTTTGTACGATCTTGCTCCACCGCCAAAAACTCTAATTAGGGCAATTGATAACGGTTCGACAACGGTTATTGATAGTTATGGAGAAGTTTCTTTAAGTGGCAATATTTTAGCAATAATGCGTTTCCCTTCATTTGATAACGAACGAACTGCTCTTTTGGAAGTGTTTCGTCTTGATGATGATGCTAAACCTCATCGGATAATCAAACGTGAACATCAATTAAAACGTGCTTGGGTACAAAACGGTTTTCTTGTGACTGTTGAACCTCACTTCGATCTTAATTTCAGACCGATCGGACACATTAAAGTTTGTCTTGAGCCAATCTATTAATTATTCGACCCCGCTATTTCTATGTAGATTCAGAATTAGCAGAAAACATCAACTTTGACGTTGTAACTTTTGGTAGTGATGCAGCTAAATAATTTGATTCAACTCAGGTGTATTTTTACAGAATTTTAATTACGTACTCTTCGGTAGTTATTCATAATAAACACTCGGATTTATCTTGACTATGTATAATTATTTAGGTGAAAATTTGGAGTAAATTAATTAGCCGATAAGAGCGAGAAATCCTAGAAGATTTTACTTTACTTAAAATTGATAATTGCTCTTGACGTTTCTCGCCTACATTATGTT
>JASJEI010000574.1 GCA_030064795.1 Pleurocapsa sp. MO_226.B13
GAGAGACGAAGGTAGGTTGGGTTGCACGAAGTAAAACCCAACTTAAACCCAATTATTGTTGGGTTTCGTAAACTCAACCCAACCTACAATACTCTATCGATCTCTCTCACTACTTTAGGAAAATGGTATAACTTCTGTAAGGGCGTTTCGCCCTAAAGGACTCGCGCTCGCTGGTTGACTGACAAAAGTTCCCAGAGAGCGATCGCTACTCTCCTTGAGTCATTCTTGCGAGCGTGATGGAAGGTGTTACCTTCTCAAATTGGCTACAGATGCCTTATTCTGACTGGGTGACTAAACTCAGACAGAACTAATATGGAAAACACCTCCCGCATCTATGATGCCCTTGTAACTCTATTGGGTCAATCCAAGCAATGGGCTGATGTCAGGCATCTATATACTCTCGTGTGGATGGTAATTGGACTAATTCACTCAGGTAGCGTCAACCTGACAAAATGGACTATGTACATCCACTCACGAGCTGTATTTGCCCAAAGCAAGCAACGTCGATTCAGCCGATGGTTGCATAATCCCCGAATTAATCCACAAAGGTTATATGATCCACTGATTCAGGAAGCCTTGAATGGGTGGCAAGAGGAACTGTTGTATCTCAGCTTAGATACTTCTATGCTATGGAATCAGTATTGTCTGATTCGGGTGGCTGTGGTGTACCGAGGAAGAGCTGTGCCAGTGGCATGGCGAGTGCTGGAGCATTCTTCTAGCAGCGTAAAGATAGCCACCGACAAGGACTTGCTCAAACGAGTGTCCCGATTGATGCCCAAGAGAGTGAAAGTTGTACTGCTTGGAGATCGAGGATTTATCGATACTCAATTAATGAAATATGTCCGTCAACAGCTTGGTTGGAGTTATCGAATCCGAATCAAGAGCGACTTCTGGATTTGGCGGACAGGTAAAGGCTGGTGTCAAGTCAAAGATTTTCACTCTTGTCGAGGAAAAGCTCTACTGCTGCAAAATGTTCGTATTCATAAAACTGAATTCTATGGTCCAGTTAGTATGGCTCTAGCTTGTGAACCTATAAGTGGGGAACTTTGGTACATCGTCAGTAATGAAGCTACTACTCTTCAAACATTTCGTGAATATGGCTTGCGCTTCGACATTGAGGAGAGTTTTCTTGATGACAAATCCAATGGTTTTGAATTAGAAAGCTCGGAAATTCGTAATGCACCCGCCTTATCCCGATTGTGTTTAGTTTTAGCGCTCGCTACGTTATATTTAACTGCTCAAGGAACTGAGGTGGTCGCTCAAGGAAAACGCCGTTTGGTTGACCCTCACTGGTTTCGAGGGAGCAGCTATCTTAAAATTGGTTGGGCATGGGTTAAAACTGCTCTAACTCAAGGTTGGGAGTTGTTTCAGACTCTCTTCTTAAATGGTCAAGGTGACCCACAGCCAGCGATCGCTTCTCGCCAACAGGATGAGCGAAAAAAGTATCGTTTGGAGTTTACAGTAAGGTCGTTTGACTATGCCTGTTGAGTTTTGTCAGTCAACCAGCTCGCGCTCGTCTAACGACTTGCTTGCGCAACCGCATCGCGAACCGCCCCTACTAATTCCAAATTCCTAAATAGATCTGAGATAATGTAGTTAACAAATCGCAATTATTGCTACACAAACTCATTTATTTATCATCTCTATTTCATCCCAAATCTAATTAGAGTTTCAGGAAATACTCAGTATAAAAAAGCACGATTAATTATGTTAGTTGCTCGATAGGAATGTAGCAAATGAAGTTAGACATAGTCGATCGTTTACCCGAAATACTGAGAGATAATGCAATTATCCAAAATGTAGCCAAAGGACAAAGATTATTTCGCAGAGGCGATCGCGCCAACTATTTGTATTTAATCGAGCAAGGTCGCTTCCAAGAGGTAAGCTATCCAGAAAAAATGGCAGTTTTACAAATATTAAATCGCGGAGAAACTTTGGGAGAAACTAGTTTGCTGTTTACAACTTATCACTCAACTGCGATCGCTCAAACCGAGGCTCGCGTTATTGCCTATCCTAAATCTATGGTGTTAGAAAGTCTCGAACAATCGCCTTTGATAGTTGAAGCAACTGTAGAAATGCTTAGCAAGAAAATAGACGAGTTTCAAAAGCGTTTGGAATGGCGGAATATTTCTGTTGCCGATCGCCGAGTCTTGAAATACTTTGAAGATAATTGGCAAAAGCAATCTGAAGATACCGAAGACGACTCTCGAACCTTGACTTTAAATGCTCCTTTACAGGAAATTGCTGCGGAGTTGGGTTTTGTACCTGGAACTCTATCTAGAGCCTTAGCCAAACTAGAGGCAGACTGCAAGATCGCTCGCCAAAGCGATCGCATTACCTTACACAATTCGGATGCTGCCTAGTACTCTGTCAATAATTAATTGATGGGTTGGGGGAAGCAGGACAAAGGCTTTAGCCGCATGTAGCAGGGGAAGCAGGGGAAGATACTTATTAATATTTATCCCTCAAATCAATGTTGACAGACCACTAGAGAGTTCATTGTATCCACGAACGACCGCCAGTCGCGTCCTTACAGGAAGTTTTTCTTGACTTTTACCAGAGCGCGATCGCATTTTATTGATGTAATAATCCAGATTCCCCGTCCCTTCTAGGACGGAGAATGCGGTCAGCGTTGCCAGTGTTGTTCCAATAGCTCTTTCGCTCTTGGCTTATAAATCAGATAAAACAAGGCTTCAATATAACGCAAGAGATCTTCGCGTTGTTCTTTAGAGGTGTAATTCCAGAAACCATAAATACGAGCTAGAGATAGCAATCTGGTTGTGTGGATTTTCCAAGTATAGGTACTGAAAACTCTCTTCATACCTAAATCGGAAATCTCATGCCAATAGTCGGGGTTTCGATCGCACTTGTCAACAAACTCCAAAATTTTCGTGGCAGTTTCCTCTAGATGAGTTGGGTTAATATAAAAGCCATTAACACCATCTTGGATAATTTCTAAAGGCCCGCCAAATTGAGTCCCAAAGGTAGGTAAACCAGAAATCATTGCTTCTAAAATGGTTAAACCAAAGGCTTCAAACAAAGCAGGTTGGATGAATACTCCTTGGCGATCGGCGATGACTCGATAGATTTCCCCAGATTCAGCCTTTGGCAAACGCAGCCCTAACCAGCGGATCTTACCATGAAGATTGTATTGTTCGATGATGCGATACATTTTGGCAATTTCTTCACGTTCTTCATTATCTTCCGTTTCCGTCCCGTGGATTTTCCCTGCGACTAAAACCAGATTGCATCGTTCTTGTAACTCTGGCGATCGCCCAAAACATTCAGTTAAACCAGTAAGATTTTTAATCCGATCTAATCTCGCCATCGAAAAGAGGGGACGTTTACTAGGGTCGTCTAATTTGCCAAAAATAAAACTAGGATCGTCGGTGGTAAAGAGCAATTCTGTTAATTTCTCTATTTTAGAAGGAATGCGTTCTTGAGAACGGGTATAGGGGAAGTAGATATTTTCGTTCACTCCTGGGGGAACGATGTTAAACTTCGGGGAAAATAATTCGATACCATTAACCACATGATAAAAATCTGGCATGGTGAAATTATCATAAGATTCGTATTGTCCTACACTGTCTGCTCTGCCAGCAATTTCTTGATAGGTACTGCTAATGATACAGTTGGCTGCATTCATCGCAATTAAATCGGCAGTAAATTGCAAGGAAAAATGATAGTTAGGTTCTAAATCTTGCCAATACAGGTTACTAAATAGATACTTAGATTTTTCTAAAGCGTGGGCAATAGTAAACTGAGTAACTTTTAACCGACGGGCAAGGAGAAAGGAAACTAAATTACCATCAGAATAGTTACCGATAATCAGATCGGGAATACCTTGAAACTCAGCATAAAGTTCTTTTTCCGCATCGATCGCATAGGTTTCGAGATAGGGCCAAATCTCAAAGCGAGAAATCCAGTTTTGAGTTAGTTTGGGGTTGAATTCCCTTAATGGTACGCGCAAAATCCAAGCATTATCAGTACCGTGGACTTTTTCTAGTCGTTCGTTACAACGAGTTCCATCATTATTGGGGATCAGACGAGTCAGAATAATTACCTTGGGTTCTATTTTGAGACTATCCAAACCAGCTAGAGAAATATCTTCTTGTAGTTGTTTTTCCAAACTTCTAGCTTGGTCGAGGACGTAAACCACCTGTCCGCCAGTGTCGGGACGACCCAAAACTCCTTCTTGGGCAAACCAACCATGAACCGAAACTAGGACAATGCGGAAGATCATCGGAATACGAGACAAGAAAGCTTCGAGAACCTGGTCGTCAGGCGAGTCAATCAATTCATCCAAAATCTCTAAGGTTTCTCTCACTCTAGCTGCGGTATTCCCCCAACCTGGTTCAAAACCGAAATCTTGTAATTCAAAGCGAAATTCTTCAGAGGGTTTATCTGGCGACAGTCCACTGACAAAATTTAACGCCTGTTTAACGCGATCGCTCAATTGTTGGCTGTTTTTAATTCTGCCGTTAATTAGGAGAGTAGTACCGTTATAACTATGAAGACTTAAAAAGCTATAGAGAGCTTCTAACCAGCGATCGGGGTCTTGAAAAAGTTTGCTAGAAAGATAGCGATTGAGATATTGTACTCCTCTGCCAATATTTTTGGAGTCGCGAATCTTCGGCGAATAATCATAGAAGGGTCGAAAATCAATCTCAAATACGTCTCCTTCTTCGGGATGAAAATGATTGACAAAGCGATCGCGTGTATCTAGCAGTTGTTGAATCGTCATTGATTCGTAGTTTAAATCTTCAAATACCCGATAAGCTTCTTGTCGGGCAATCTTAGGACGAATAATTAGGCAAATACTTTCTTTTTCCAGAATAATCTCCTGGGTATAGTAAATTAACTTACCTAATTGAGAATAATGATAGTATTGCCCTGGATTAGCCTTTGTTTGACAGAATAAATCAAAGGAGTTGAGAATATCGTTACGTAGTAGATATTGTCGCTCGGATACTGTCAACTCGCTAATGAATTCTTTTAAATCGTTTTTTTCTGCGGAATTTAAAATTGCTTCAATCAAATAGGACATAAATCATTACTTCCTTTTCAACATTATCTTTCGGTTCGATTACAATGACTTTGGTATCGCTATCGGTAACGTCAAGGCGATCGCTTATTAGTTAGGTAGAATGAGACCATAAACATGGCTCTATACCCATTGGCGTTCGATCGATTTTTGATACATTTAAGCTTAATAAGCACTGAATATGTTTATGCTGCTCTATAGTCAAATTCTCGTCCCGTCCTGAAACATCCTTATTAAAATCTGCTGCTCAGGGCAAAGCGCTTGCTTTGCCCTGAGTTGCTTAATTACACAACATCAATGCTGAGATATAAGTCGTAAAAACCAGAACTGTAACCACTACCACTATCTTCAATCAAGGGGTCATAGTCAAAGTTAGCATAACTGCTGACTCCAACGTAGTAGGTGTCACCAACCCCAGCGGTAAAATCAATCAACGAATCAAGACTAGAGTCGTCATCATCATTTTGCGCGACCAATGTTCCTGCTGAATCAAACACTGTCAAGATTGGATCGAGTGATGAGCCAATCAATTCGGCATCAATATCAGCTACCAATCGATCTCCCGCATCCAAGTAAAGCTCAAATAAGTCCACGTCATTTTCTGGAGCCACTAGATTGGGGTTGTTGCCAATTTCTGTGGAGATATTATATGTTCCTTCTCCAAACAAACCAGTATCTGTAGCTTCAGCAATAGTATCGTTGGGTTCAGCGTTGGGTACGACTGGTCCATCAATGCTGAAGTATAAGTCGTAAAAACCAGAACTGTCACCAGTACCACTATCTTCAATCAAGGGGTCATAGTCAAAGTTAGCATAACTACTGACTCCAACATAGTAGGTGTTACCAACCCCAGCGGTAAAATCAATCAACGAATCAAGACTAGAGTCGTCATCATCATTTTGCGCGACCAATGTTCCTGCTGAATCAAACACTGTCAAGATTGGATCGAGTGATGAGCCAATCAATTCGGCATCA
>JASJEI010000191.1 GCA_030064795.1 Pleurocapsa sp. MO_226.B13
CTTCATAAAACCTGTCATCAACACATTCACATGAGTAAACAACCTTTGTTGCAGAAGGCTTGAGCCGTATGACTGGTAACAGACAAGTACGGTTCTGAGGGGAGTGCGAAAGGGCAACCTTTCAATCTTACCCGACAAGACGAGTCGGGTTGGTAACAACCTGGCTTAGTTTAACAATTTTGGTCGGTAAGGAAAAATAAAATGCTGAAACCCTTATAAATAAAGGATTTTAAATTTAGAAGTACAATTCGATCATGATCGCTTTTGAAGAAGAGAAGTGGTTTTTGGCGCTTTGTCCCACAAGAGCCTTTTACTGGGACAGTTTTTTCTAAAACCATTGCTATTTGGTCATTACAGACGATATTAAAGTCAATATCCAATAATCAAAAGTGGGACAGTTGGTATCAAAAAATCCCTTACCGACCAAAATTGTTCCGTTGCTATACAAAGGCGACAATGGATAAAGTCGAGCTTAATTATTGCTCCGTTTCCTGAATATTAAGCGACAATTAGGATGACCGATAAACGACAACTATCTTGACTGGTTCAAGCGTAGGACAAAAAGTAAGACACTGAGCAATGTAAATTACTTGTCGTTAATTACTACTGCTCAGTGCCAGGACTTTCAATTAATTCCAAACAAATACAAATTTATCTGACAGCCAGAGCCAATGGCTGTACTCAAGAAACTTCAGCAGCTAAAGGAGGATTTAGCGTGCGAACAGGTAGAAGAATCGAACGAGGCAATCATCAACCCTCAAAAGGAAAACCCAGACATTGGCGAACTAGAGAAGATCCATTCGCCTTGGTTTGGGAACAGGAGCTAGTACCCATGCTCGGTGCTAATCCCGAACTCAAACCAACAACCCTACTTTTATACTTGCAAGAGAAATATCCAGGAGAATATCAACAGTCTCATTTACGAACCTTACAAAGACGGGTCAAACAGTGGAAAGCCACTTGTGGTCCCCCTAAAGAAGTGATGTTTCCCCAAGTTCATCAGCCAGGAGAAATGGGACTTTCAGATTTTACCCACTTCCAATCCGCGACAATTACCATTGGGGGAGAAGCGTTTAAACACTTACTATATCACTACCGTCTGGCTTACAGTGGGTGGCAGTACGTTCGGATTGTTAAGGGTGGAGAAAGCTTTGTCGCTTTAGCTAATGGTTTAAAAAATGCCCTCCAACTAAGCGGTGGCGCACCTCAGATACATCGTACCGATAGCTTGAGTGCCGCTTACAAAAACTCGAACTCAAATGCTAGACGAGATCTAACTGAGAAATATCAAGCGTTGTGTAGTCATTATCAAATGCGCCCCACCAGAAATAATCGAGGCAAATCCCATGAAAATGGTGCGATCGAATCATCTCATGGTCATTTCAAACGACGACTACACCAAGCCTTACTGCTGAGAGGTTCCACGGACTTTGACAATGTTTCTAGCTACCAGCAATTTATTGACCAAGTTGTCACCTCCCTCAACCACAGAAGCTCAGATAAATTCGTTATCGAACAAGCCCATCTTCAAAAACTTCCCACTTATCCAGTAGCCGACTATGAAATCATCAGTGTGCGTGTGACCTGCTATAGCACCATCACAGTGCGCTGCATCCTCTATACCGTGCCCTCTCAATTGATTGGACAGCGATTGACCATTCATCTTTATCACGACCAATTAATCGGTTTTTTAGGCACTCAGCAGGTTCTAGAACTGACCAGAATTTATGCCCCCAAAGATAGTTCCAAGCGTCGCGCTCGCTGCGTCAATTACCGCCACGTCATTGATAGTCTGAGAAAAAAGCCTGGTGCCTTCTTACAATATCGATGGCGAGACGAACTACTCCCTAACGACAATTATCGAAAGCTCTGGACACAATTACAACAACAATTTTCTCCCATGGAAGCTTCTCGTCTGATGGTAGAAAGCCTCTATTGGGCAGCTAAACTGGATAAAGAAACCAGTGTAGCCCAATGGCTTGCGACTCAACTTCAACGGCAAAGTCTCACCTTAGACACTCTTCAACAACAGTTTTGTCCGCTCCTGCTCAAATCTGAAGCTACTTTCTCTGTCGAACAACATTCTCTTTCTAATTACGACCAGCTTTTAGACTATGACCTCAAATACCACCGCTCCACAAACTCTTCCCCTTCTTCTCAAATCGCTGCGACTGTCACACATGAAGCAACAATGGCAGTCTCTTGAAGCTAAAGCACAACAACAAGGATGGTCTTATGGACAGTTTCTTCAAGCTCTGTGCGAACATGAGCTTCAATTACGCTACACCAAAAGAGTCGAACGCTATCTTAAAGAGTCGGGTCTTCCTCGCACCAAGTCCTTAGCTAATTTCGATTTGACCTCTTGCCCTACGATTAATAAAGCGCAAATCGAACGGCTGGCTACCAACACGGCTTGGCTCAAGATGGGCGAAAATCTTCTTCTCTTCGGTCCTTCAGGGGTGGGTAAAACTCACTTAGCTGCTGCTATTGGTCGTTCTCTAATCGAACGGGGAATTCGCGTTAAATTTACTGCCGCCACGATTTTAGTACAGCAACTTCAGCAGGCTAAAGCCGAACTTAGTTTACCCTCCCTCTTAGCCAAACTCGATAAATATGAGTTACTCATCCTCGATGACATTGGCTATGTTAAGCGTAGCGAAGCCGAAACTTCTGTTTTGTTTGAATTAATTGCTCATCGCTATGAAATTAACAGTCTGCTGATTACCTGTAATCAACCTTTTAGTGATTGGGACTCCATTTTTGCTGATGCGACTATGACTGTTGCCGCTGTCGATCGCCTAGTTCACCATGCCACTATCGTAGAAATTCAACAAGAAAGCTTCCGTCAAAAACAGGCTTTGACTCGTAAAAATTCCCCTTAGATACTTAGCTATTAGTTCGCGGAGTTATTTACGCGAACGATTGCTAGTTTGACTCTCTTCTTCAACTAAATCTTCTAATCCCGCTTGGAGAGTCGAAATACCCTGTTCTAAAGCCTTGACTATTCCTCGGTTCACGATTTGCCTTACTGCCCTGATATAAGCAGAACTTCCTGCTTTTCCTAAATGTTGATAACGACTCGGTTTCCCTCGTCGGCTGGGAAACACTGGGTCAGTGGCTTGCCACTTGTAATACCAATAATACTTTTTCTGTCCTCTGGCTTGATAGCGAGTAATCCAAGAGCAATGAGGAGCGAGCTCAGATTCTTGAACATATCGAGCCAGTTCTATTTTTAATTCCTCTAACAGATTAGTGAGATTGTCTATTCTTTGTGAGGTGGTTTCGAGAGTTTTGTTAGCCATAGATATTAGAAAGGAGAACCCAACTTTGTTCGCGTAAATTGCTCCGCGAACATAATCTCATTATAAATTCCCCATCCCATCGGACAAAGTAATTGTCGTCATTCGGACAAAGTAGTTGACATTTAATACCTGAAACAATGCGTTCTTCACCAGATTTTTTCTTTCAAGCAAATTCTCAAACCCTCTTGACAAGCAAAATACAAGCTTAACTTGTCACGAATGATTTAGCTCTAACGGTATCAAATTCCGCCCAAATTTCTGAAGCCGATCTTTGAGGAGAGTTCATCGCACGGTTTAATCCTCGCGCAATAATTTCATCAGCTAAAGATAATTGTTCTTCTGTAGAAGATATATCTATTTCTGCTACTTCTTCTAATTGTAATAATTCGTTGGGAGTACAATCAAAAAATAGACAGAGTTTAGCTAAGGTTTCAAAGGCGATTCCCTTGGTTTTGCCTGTTTCTAAAGCACTGAGCTGTTTTTGCGTAATGCCCGTTTGTCTTGATAACTCTGATTGACTAATTTTGCCGTGCTTTGCTCTTAGTACTGCTAATTGGGATTTTACTTGCAGTTTCATTAGTTGCTGAATTGAACCACTTTGATTACCTATGCGGTATAAATTATACCGGTCGGTTCGCGTAATTGGATAACTCTCTAGCCAAATAACCAGCCTCAAGTGTAGTGTGAGTAAGGAATTCAGAGTTGAGAGAGGCAACACTTGAGAAGAACTCAATCAGAAAGAGTAGATGACATTCCCTTGATTGTCCATTGGTTGGAGAAGATGCAGATTGAAAGAATTATTGACCAAGAGTTACCATCCCCACATGGCAACCGACAGGGATTAAGCTACGGTCAACTGTCAGTCTTATTGTTAACCTACATAACTACTCAAGCCGACCACCGTCTCTGTGCGGTGGAACCTTGGGTCAAGCAGCACCAGCGAACTTTAGAGATGGCAACGGGATGGAAAATTGGGGTCAAAGACGCCACCGATGACCGACTGGCTAACTTGTTAAGCGTTCTAGGTTCATCCCAACACCAAGCCATCCAGTCCATGGAAACTTGTTTGGGACAACATCTGATTCGTGCCTACGAGTTGCCAACAGAGCAGGCTCGCAGTGACACTACCAGTTTCTCAGTCTACCATCAGCCAACGGAACAAGAAAGCAACCAGCTCAGCACAGACAAATCCGAGGCTCCTCTTTTGCACAAAGGACACAGTAAAGACCATCGCCCCGACTTACTACAATATCGCCAGATGTTGGCGACCTTAGACCCATCGGGGCTGCCCCTGCTAGGTGCTACTCTAGCGGGCAATGGAGCCGATGACCCTCTCTACTTTCCTACTTGGAAGCGTCTGGCTTCAATCATCGGTCATCGGGACTTTCTCTTCCTCGCTGATTGTAAAGCTTCGAGTTGGTCGAATCGGGGACAAATTGACCGAGCTGGAGGCATCTACTGCTTTCCTATGGCGATGACTGGTCATCGTCCCCAGTGGTTAGCTGACTGGGTGGCCCATCCCCCGACGACCGTGAGCGAGATTTCCTGTCCCGATGGAAAACCCAGTGACCCGCCGATGGGCCGAGGATTTGAAGTGCCCTTGGGCAGTCTCTGGTTTGATGAAGAAAACCAACAATGGCATCGGTGGTCAGAAAGATGCCTGGTCATTCGCTCTGATGCCTTGGCCCGAAAACAGATTCAGGGATTAGACAAACGCCTCGTCAGAGCTGAACTGGCTTTAGCTCCATTAGTGGCTCGCCCCAGACAAGATGCTGCTGTATTACAGCAGAAAGCAGATAAGATTCTCAAACGCTATCGGGTCAGCCCCTATCTGTCGTTCACCATTGACAAAAAGTTCCATTATCTCAAGATCTATGATAATCCTGGTCGTCCCAGTCCTAACAGTCCCTTCCGTCGAGTCCGGCAGACCAGACTCACTTTCACCTACCAGCATGACCCAGAAGCGATCGCTTCTTTTAAAAACTTAGCTGGTTGGCGCTTGTACGTTACTAATGCCCCCTGGGAGCGACTGAGTTTAGAGCAAGCAGTCTTCTCCTACCGAGAACAATGGCAGCCAGAAAGAGGCTTCCATCGTTTTAAGCGGGGTCGTCTCCCGGCTTTACCCATCTATTTCCAAGATCAAGACAGGATTCGGGGATTGATGTTTCTGTTGACCATCGCCTTGCGAGTCTTCACATTAATCGAGTTGGTGGTTCGCCGTCAGTTGACCAGTGAACAACAGTCCATCGCTGGACTTTATGAAGGGAATCCCAAGCGCACCACCGAGCGTCCTACGGCAGAGCGATTGTTAGCTGCCTTCGGTGGTATTACTCTCTATTTTCATCGAGATGGTTCAACTGAAATCAGTTCTCTCAATCCTCTCCAGCGCCGAATTTTACATCTGATGAAGGTAACTGAATCGATCTACACTGTCCCTTCAGCCCTTCCTGACTAATCTGACCTTAATTGCTCAAACGTTTATCTTGACTGGCTTTTGTCCTACTTATTGAGCTAGACGTTTCTCAAATGGGCGAAACGACCGCAGTAAGGAGTGTTAATAAGATTAAAATGCTGTATTTCTAGCACTTGAGTACAATTATTAGGTCTTTAATGGTCACTGATTAATATTGAAGGTGCAACAGAATAATTATTAAACAATTCTTAAGTTGTTTAATAGCGGACAGCTTATGATTCCATTTTGGACAACTTATGATTCAAGTTACACGAATGAAAATGCCTCGTCCTTAAATACAAGTTGCATCTGTCTCACCTCCCTCGCAGATTACTTATTCTCTATTCGGATATAAATATCGGTTATCGGCAGAAGGCGATCGTCGATTAACTCTTCCAATATATCTTTTTCATCAAATTAAAAAGTAAAGTGCCGTCTATTTCGCTTGATATTCTAATCCTAAAATAGAAAGATGAGGTTCTTATGAGGAAGTCAAGGATACTGGCAGGAGCTTAGCAGGACTATAATTACAGGAAATTGGCTTTTTTTCAGCGGTTGTCAGTGTCGCATAACGCCCCGATTCAGTGGCGCGGAAAAGGATTTGAGAATTATGCAAATAGCTCATGAGCCTGAGCGTCCGTGTGCAAACTGTTGTTCGGCGTCAATTCTAGCAAGTTCGACAGACTCTGCCCCTTTCAAGCTGCCCGTTGTTGGACCACAGCAACCACGGCAACGATACCTCTCAGCGTGGCAGCCAACACGAGATAGTAAGCAACGCAGGCCCACCCTGTTGCTAGAGGCTGGAGGACGAAGAAGATGCTGGGTATGAGACTGGCATGCATGAGCATCGCCATGAGCAGGCTATCGGTACAGTCGTAGACCCAAACCATGAGCATCCGATAGGGGGGCAGGACAATGTGTTGTGTTAAGCCGTTAGCGATGTAGGCCTTCGCAGCTGTTAGCGCTTTTAGCCTGAAGGCGCTGGCCACCATTGGCCATGTTGCGTGTATGCTCTTGGACTTTCTCACAAGAACTTCATCTTTTTATTTTAGGCTCAGGGTGTGAGGAAAGCCCCTGGCTGGTGTTTCCTATTCAGGAGGGTCTATGAAGATCTTCAGGATTTTGGCAGGGTTGATTACTGCTTTGGTCTGTGTCGGCGTTTTTGGGCTGGTGGGTCGCTGGAATTGGTATCGGGGATGGGTCTTTATCGGACTGCTGATTATTGGCCGCATTGTGAGCTTACCTTATTTGTGGCGAAAAAATCCTGAGCTGATGAAGCGACGGAGGCAGTTTGGTCAAGGAACCAAAACCTGGGATGTGGTGTTACTGGCATTCTTTGGGCTCACTTTTCTGGCAATCCCGATTGTGGCTGCCCTGGATATTCGCTATCAGTGGTCAGACATGTCCCTCTGGCTATGGCTGGTGGGCGCTGTCTTGTATTTCGGTTTCGTAGCCGTGATTACGTGGTCTATGGCGGTGAATCCTTACTTTGAGAAAACGGTCAGAATTCAACGCGATCGCAACCATCACGTGATTGACTCTGGCCCCTACAGCATCATCCGACATCCCGGCTACGCTACGATCATTCTCGGGTTAGTACTGGCCATGCCCCTACTGCTGGGCTCCTGGTGGGCCTTTAGTCCGGCCATCCTCACAACGCTCTGCTTGGTTCTACGCACTGCGTTAGAAGACCGCACCCTGCGTCAAGAGCTAACCGGCTACGAAGCCTACACCAGCAAAGTCCGTTATCGACTGTTACCCGGCCTTTGGTAAAGAGCAAACAGTCTTCAGCAGGTCGTGCAGGTGCAAAAGTATCCATCAATGCCCTGCATCTGGCACGAGTGTAGCCTCACAGTTTGGAACCGTGCTGCTAAGGTATCTCCCCATCGCAGGTGGAACACTGCAGTCCAGTTCGCAGCAGTCCAGTTCGCAGAGCATACTCGGCATAGGCCAATCGCCGTTAGTCGGATAGCTGAATGTGGGTGTCGATTCGAGGCTGGGTCATGGCCGTTAGAAGGTTGAATCGGACTCTTGAGCTTCACCATACTGCGAGCGGAAATCCTCAATCTGGGTTTGAATCTCTGCATAGTCAAAGTAATCAACCACAGCAGCGATACCTTCGGGGCGATTAGTGATGACCGTTGTCCCAGCCCCTGTTAGATCTATCGATTCTGTATTGATATTCCAGTAAGCACCACCCATGGTGATTGAGATTATCATCGTGAGCACTGTAATACCGCCACTCTCGAAGCATCGAGTGATTTCATAGTCAATATTGCGAGCACCAATTTCTTCTGAGGACTCTCTCCAGAACTCAGCGATCGCTTCACGACCCACCAGTGCGATGGCATCTTGATCCAAGTGAACAACTGTTGGATCATCGTATGTCGCATCCGGTGCAAGTAACGCCTGCATGCGTGCCCAATCCTGAGACTCTATCGATTCAACCCAGTTATACGCGGGCGAATCTTCACCACAGGCAGAGGCTAATACGGGTTGATTCATACCAGCGGCGAGTAGCGCGCAAGTTAAGTAAATGGATGTCCAGCGCATAATTGTCTCCTATTTATGCATGCGTTTGTTATGTGGTTATTCTGATGATGGGCCATACAGTTTAAAGATCTCAGCTGAGGTCATATTATCTGTTTGATTGGCAAAGCTGTAAAACGGAGGTTTTTTGTCATGGACAAATCAATTTTTGTGCTCGGACATCCTGCACACCACGCTGAGAGGGCGGCGCAGGCATTTTGCCATACTTTTTCGGCAGGGTGTTGCTGACCAGGAGAACGCATGCCTAGCCCTTTTTGGGTCTCTTCTGCACCGATCGCCTCAATGATGTTGTAGACCCATTGATCGGCCTTATGGTGGCATAATTCGAGACTTGATATAAGCTCGCGGATCTTCGAGACTTTTGGAGCGATGGGAGCAATATCGCTCTCTATCCTATCAATGTCCAGTATTTCGGAATCTGCTTCTAGGGCGCAATTACGCCACCATGACCTGCAGGATGTCGGCATTTCTTCTGCTCTCCTAATTGGTTCGGCGGTCCGTTTTGTGTTGGCACAAACGCCGGGAGATCACGGTGCGTAGCCCAGTGCCGCCTTCGCCGCGGCGGCACCGCCGGCCATCGTGCCCGTAAAGCCGCCGCCAAACGCAAAGGCAGAGGCGAGCCATAGCCCGCTGATCGAGGTTTCGACTTGGCCCGGTGGCCCCTTCGTGAGCTCCTTCGGCGGGCGCATCTCGAATCCGTAGACAGCACCGCCCGGCGTATTCAGGTATTCCTGCATGGTACGCGCCGTGGCGACGACTCGATCGACCACGGCGGCAGCAATCCCCGGCCATTCTTCGTCGAGCCGCCGGACAATTGCGTCCGTCCAAGAGTCTTTTTTCTTCCTATAAGCATCGACCGAGAGGCCCTCCCAGTTTTTCAGCCGGTCAGCGCAGACGACATTCAGCGGAAAGACGTCGCCAGCCGTCAGTCCGCTGTCGATCTGGCTGTAATCGACGACACACATCGCTGGTATCCAGCCCGCAGGGAACTCGGCCATCAGCTCGGCGCTGTGCTTGTAATCGCTGAGTCGTTCCATCCATGCAGGGATCAGCATGGTCGAATAGCTCGAAATGCCGAACTCCGCGGGCGATCTGTTGAGGCCGAGGGTGGCCGAGAATAGCGAAATCGACAAGGGCCGGTCGTTGTAGGGCTCCATGAACGCCTGACGGTGGTCCTCGGGCAGCATTCCTTCGATCACATGGGGCGCGGCGTTAGCGAAAATGACCGGCGCGCAGGCAACGATTTCCGCATCGTCCGACGCCGATCGGTAGCGCACACCCCTGGCTCGACCTTCTGGGTCGAGTTCGATGGCTGTTGCCTCGCATTCGGTCAGTGTGTCGCCGCCCTCCTCACGAATAATTTCGACAAGTCGATTGCTTAAGGACTGCGAGCCGCCCTTGATGTAGTAGCCGCCGTTTACAAGAAAATAACCTTGAGGAACCGCGTAGCCGAGCCACCAGAATTTGTCGGGGTCATCAGCGAAATAGGGCAGGTTGGCCGCGAGTGCGAACTTGATCGCCTCATTGTCGCCGAAATACCTTGCCATCACGTCGGACAGCGAAGAACGGATGTCGCGAAGTATGGCCCAGAGCTCGAGCGGCAGTTCGGCCGCATGCGCCAGTCGCCAGAGAACGCTGTGATGGCCCTGCAGATGCTCCAATGCCTTCAGTGTGCGCTTCAACTGGCGAAGGAATGCGCGGATGCTCAACCGTTGAGCGGGGAAGCGCTCCACTAGCTGTGTTTCCACGGCCTCAAGCCCATGCGGCAAACGGAAAGGCTCACCGATGAGCGGGCATCGGACTTCGTGGAAGTTCTCCACGGAGAGGAATTCGATGTCTTCCTCGAGATCGAGGGCTTCGAAGACGTCGTGTTTGGGGTCGCCGCGTACTTCGGGATTTGTGGTTTCATGCAGTGATGCTTCGACGGTCAGAGCACCATGCCTGTACGTCGTCGCGGCCCCACCGAACGATTTGTTGCGCTCTAGCAGTAGCACGTTCGCGCCTGTCCGCGCATAAAGGGCACCAGCCGTTAGACCGCCGAGACCGGATCCGATAACAATTGCATCGTAGGACTTGGGCATGGGAAGTACCGCTTGAGCTCATCATTAGAAAGTCTCGGGATAACCATCCCTCGGCTTCCTCTCCAAAATAGACATCAAACATGAGAAATTTGTGGGGAAATTGCCCATCCCGACAACAGCAGTCTGGAGCAAGCACACGATCAAAGAGGGCTAACCTCCTGCTTCGGTTTTGTAGGCTTCATAGAGAATAAATTTGGGCTACCAACATAAGGCGAAAAATCACCCCCACATTGAGCCTGTCTTTGTCAATGTAAACGGTCGTGGCGAAAAATCCCTGGGAGATGATGTCCCAGGGGGCGGTATCGTACCTTTGTAAAGCAATAGAGGTAACGATGAGTCTCAGTATACGACAGCGGTGTCAAAAAGTGGCTGAATGTATTCAGAGTCAAAGGAGCCAAGGGCTTCAAGCGCTCGCCAAGGCCACCGGTTTCACTATCAGCAGTGTCTATCGCCATCAACAGGCCATTGCCCGCCGTAATCATACTAAATCCGATTGATAAAGGTTATATAAAACTAGCCGTATTTGAACCAATGATAATTAGTGAGGTTTTTAATTTCTTCCGTCATTTGACTGAGAACACAACAACGCTTTGATAGTCTTTCTTCAAGTTCATCAATACTTTCTATATTCTCAAAGCGCGATCGCTTCATCTACTAATGACCATAAACGCTCTGCTGGTTGTAATTCGGGAGAATAAGCGGGCAAAAACTCGGTCTCGATCCCTGAAGGCAAATTGACTTTCTGACTTCGATGCCATCCTGCTCTGTCTTGAACTAAAAGAATAATTTTGTCTTGGTCTGCACCTGCTTCGGTAGCAAAAGTTTCTAAGACTACGTTCATCCATTGGGTATTGACTCTGGGAATCAAATACCACAGAGTTTTACCACTTTTTGGTTCGACGAAACCATATACATATAACCATTCATACTGATGTTGTACAATTGCTTGTGGTCTAGTGCCAATGGGACTCCAAACTTTCTTTAGGATTGGTTTTAGTCCAACTCGATGCTCATCGAAAAACCAGACTTCTATTTTGGCATTGGGATATTTGTTTTCTAGTTGCTGAACTATAATAGGTAAATTTTCCTTAAATAAGTTTTGCTCTATGGGATCTCCTTTACTATGCTTCCGCCTTGGTCTTTGCCAAGAATAATCGCACTTTTTTAGATAATCCCATCCCCGTTGATTCCAAACTTTTTTTCTACCTGTTTCCTTTTCTATCCACCGAGCCACTTTTACTCCTGTCCAAATACCTCCGTCACTAGGTCTAGACTCAAGAGCTTGAGTTAGTTTTCGAAACTGTTCAGAAGATAGTAAAGCTTCTTTGCCGCCAGTATGTTTTGTCTCTTTCCTTGGCTTGACTTTTACTGCTATAACTCCATGCTGGTTATAACTTCTGACAATTCTTTGAGCATAGCCGTAGCTAATTCCTACGGCGTAAGCACTATTTTTCATTGTCCAACCTTGAGCCATTTTCCAGAGTAAATGCCATCTTCTTGATTCAATCGGATTTTTACTCTGTAGATATCGTTTTTTTAGTTCAAAAGTACTTAAATGGGCGGCTAAATAAGCTTTTTTCGGCATTGTTAATCTGAGCTATTTTACCTGTTATTTTAAGCTACTTTTACCAATCGGATTTAGTATCAGCACCCAGAGTCGTGGTGGTGGGAAACCTGCGTGGGCAGTCAATGGCTAAAGGTGTTGGTGTTGGGTGTAGTCTACTACTTCGGCATCAAGCATGGCATCGGTGCTGAGGGGCTAGCAGAATTCTTTGAAGCCGTTCACTTGAATCATCATGTGGGTACATCAGCTAGTTCCCTGCGAAAGTTGAAGCAACAAATGCGCGAGGCCATTGAAGCCTATGAGATGTCTCAAAGTGAGCATTGCCAGCCTCATGACGGTCAGGGGATTTGTGTCGGCGGGGACGAAACTTTCTTTGGTCTACCAATTTTGGTGCTGGTGGAGTTAGCCAGTGGCTACATCTTTACTGAGGTCGAATGTGACAATCGGAGCTACGCCACCTGGAGCAACCAGATTCAGCAGTGGTGGACTTCAGCAGGATGGCAATGTCACTTTATGGTCAGCGATGGCGCCCCTGCTCTGATTAAACTGGCCCGATCAGGATTGGGCTGTGTGAGTGTCGCCGACCTATTTCATCCCGTATTTCTCACAAATAGTGCGATCGCTATCTCTGAAAGCGCGAGTCAATTCAACAAAAAAGCTCAGACGCTTCAACAGCAATATGTCAAAGCCACCCATGCAGCTAAATGCCAGGAACTCAAGCAATCTCTTGACGCCATCCGTACTCAACAGCCAACCTTGGAGGAGGACAAGACGACCTATCATCAAGCCCTTCAGGCCATTACCCTAGCAATTCATCCGTTTAATCTCATCACCCAGCAATGGCAGCTATTTGATGAACTATCAACCTGCCTGAGCACTCCCCTGAAGCAACTATCCACGCTGACCGAAAGTTATGGTGGAGACAAGGCGACTAAAGCCCTTGATACCTTCCAACAGCAGGTGCCCTCCATGGCTCAAGGGATTCATGCCTGGTGGCGATGGGTCAATGAAGCCCTCGCGCTCAAAACAGACGACCTGGCAATTGAACCCTTTTACTCTTACGGCTGAGATAGGGAGCTACAGCAGCATACCGCGCACGAGCACGTCTACGGCTTCCTCTTCATCCAAACCGCGAGCCATGA
>JASJEI010000192.1 GCA_030064795.1 Pleurocapsa sp. MO_226.B13
GTACAAAAGTTTTTTATGATAGTGTAAAAGTTTGAATTTTTTATTCATTAAAATGAAATATTGGCAGGCTAAAAAATTACCATCAACTAAATTTAAACGAATGACAGGAGTTAAAAAAAAACATTTGGCGTGATGGTTCGCCTAGTAAAATATAAGGAAAAACAAAAAAAGAAACCGGGTCGTCCTACGAAATTAATAATTGAAGATCGAATTTTATTAACCCTTCAGTATATAGCGCGAATATAGAACTTATTATCATATAGGACAAGACTGAAAAATTTCCGAATCAAGTACGTGTCGTATCGTCTTAAAAATTGAAAATATCTTAATTCAATCGCGAAAATTCAGTCTACCTGGAAAGAAAAAATTATTAGATACTTCTCTTGATGAAGACTTGATTTTAATGGATGTTATGGAAAGTCCAATTGAAAGACCTACCAAACATCAAAAAAGATTTTATAGTGGGAAACAAAGGGAGCATACTTTAAAAACTCAAGTAGTATTTGGACAAAAAAGTAATAAAATAATCTGTTTAGCCCACTCTAAAGGTAAAACTCATGATTTTAGATTGTTTAAAAATAGTCAGACTAAATTTCATCAATTACTTAAAGTAATAGCTGATAAAGGATATCAAGGAATTGCTAAACTTCATAATTTGAGTGAAACCCCAATTAAGAAACCTAGGGGGAAAAAGTTAACCAAAACTCAGAAGAAATATAATCGTGAATTAAATCGGTTGAGAATTGCCGTTGAACACGTTAACCGTAGGCTAAAAATTTTTAAAATCTTATCTTATCCTTATCGAAATCGTCACCGACGATTTGGTTTAAGAATTAATTTGATAGCCGGTATTTATAATTACGAATTAGCTTAATAAATTTGATAAAAAACTAGAGCGATCTTCATGATTTCAGTAATTATTTAATTACCCGAAATAATTTATGCTGCTAAATTTTTTGATAGCGCGATCGCGCTCTTTTTCTTCACTCAAAAAATCTCTCAATTCCCATTATTTTAATCCGCAGAAATTGAAATAGAAATAACCCATCATCATACCATAAAAAACTTTTGCAAGAGTTCTACTGGGCAAAAGGCTCAAAATACGAGCAAGTAGCCAAAAACCAAAGCTTCAACTGTACAGTTTGCGGGTCAGCCCTCTTCAACGGAGAAGAAATCGAAACCCATCATATAGTACCTGTAGCAAAAGGTGGACGAAACGACATGGAAAACCTGATGCACTTACACACAATATGTCATAAGCAGTTACACAACACCAAGTTCAAGGCTTGAAGTATGGCTTGATCCGTGTGAGGCGACAAGTCTCATGCACGGTTCTTAGGGGGGTGCGGACTGGTAACAGTCCAATCCTACCCGACAGAGGACGGCTGGTGTGGACGGGGTAAAATCTCTGACCCCAAAGCAACGTCTCACTTTGGTCAACAAATTAACACTGAGTTGGATTAAACGTAGCCGTTGAAGTTTCAATAACGCCCAAAAATTAACTCCAAACGTTGTTGCGATCGCCTGAGTGCTTCTTCGGGGGTTTGTTTGCCCAGTAAGCTAGCTTCAATCGCCCTACCCAGATTTTCTGAGAGTCTGGTGTATTGGGGAATAATCGGACGCGATCGCGCCCACTGCATTTGCTTGAGAAATACTTTAATGACTGGATTTTGGGCAACAAAGTTTTGATATTCCTGGCTTTGTTGAGATTTAGTATTGACGGGTAAATAGCCTGTGGCTAATGCCCAGTTGGTTTGAAATTCTTCACTGAGGACATACTCTAAAAATTGCAGGCTAGCCTGTTGTCTTTCGGGGGTGGTTTTAAAGACAAACAAATTCTCGCCCCCAATCACCGCAGCAGGTTGTTTTGCCACGGGAATGGGAAAGACATCATAATCTATGTCGGTTGCTTTTAATTGTGCCAGAGTCCAGGGGCCAGTAATCTGCATTGCAACTTTACCTGCAATCAAGTCATCGATCTCATAACCCCTTTCGGGGGCAGATAAAATAGCAGTTCGATCTTTGACTAGATCTGCACCTAATTGTAAAGCGGCGATCGCACCTTGATTAACTAAATCGGGTCGATTTTCCGTGAGTAAATCCCCTCCCGCACTATAAATAAAAGGTAACCAGGTAAATACCGTCCATTCTCCTTTACCCAGAGATAAGAGAATACCGTGTCGATCTGGGCGATTATCGTTATTCGTATCTTGGGTTAACTTTCGCGCTACAGTACGTAATTCATCCCAGTTTCTCGGCGTATGTTCGATACCAGCTTGGGTAAATAAACTGGGACGATAAAACACCGCTGCATTATTGGTAGCAAAGGGAATAGATAAGATGTGTCCGTCTAACTTCATTGAGTCAAACATTGCAGGGTCAATTTCCGATCTAATTGGCGAACTATTCAACCAATCTTCCAAAGGGAGTAATGCTCCTAATTGGTTTAATTTCCCCGCAATTTGCGCTACAAACCAGAGAATATCGGGGGGTTGATCGCTGACTGTGGCTGCTAGAATTTTTGGCAATTGAGCATCGGGTTGACCGATATACAAAGCCTCGACTTCAATATCGGGATGGTCTTGGTTAAACTTGGTAACTAATTCTTGAAAAATATCGCGATTTTCGGGGGGATTAATACCATGCCAAAAGGTTATCTTGGTCACTTCCTGTTGTTTTGCTGGTTCGATATTACTACAACCACCGATTAATACCAGAGTTAACAGTGCTAAAGCGATCGCAACTCTGAGAAAATTTTGGTAGTTAAACTTGCAATTTTCCGCTAACTTACGCATAGAACCATGAAGCGAAGAGCTTTTCGTCACTAACTTTATCATGTTTTAGCAGATAAGAGATCTGGTAACTAGTTGAGTAAGGAATAAGGAACAAGGAATAAGGAATAAGGAATAAGGAAATATAACGAACTACGAACTACGAACTACGAACTCAGTTCAACCAACGTGTAGCTTTTATTTTTGTATTTCATATAAGCTAAAAATATCTATCCTGCCAAACAAGCGCGATCGCAGATATTGTTATGGTCGAGTTTCAATGTTGAGCTACTTTGGCAATTCCATAAACTAAAAATCCCGCCAGCATTCCTGGCAAGACTTCGTAAATAGAGCCTGAAAGTCCCAACACCCCATTCCACAGGGCTGCGGTAGCAATACCTGCTATCATCATCGCTACTCCCAAAGTTGAGCCTAGAGGCAACTGTCTAACTCGTAAGAGTAAAATTGGGCCCAAACCAGAAGCTAATGCTGACCAAGCAAATACCCCCAGAGCAAACATATTTTTATTACTGGCCAAAGCGATCGCCAGGATAATTGAGGTGACGATGAGAGTTCCTACTTTAACTAATCTATAAGAGTTGCCCATTCCTGGAAATAAATCTTGGGTTAAGGCCGCAGAACAAGCTAAGATCTGCGAGTCAGCAGTAGAAATTACCGCTGAAAAAATGCCAGCCAAAATTACGCCTACCAGAATTGCAGGTAACAACTGCACCGCCATTTGGGGCAAAGCCAACTCAGGATCGCCATTGTTTATCAGTCCTGGAAGCAAGACTCTGGCACTCAAGCCAACCAAAACCGCTGCTGTAGAAAAGACAACATAAGAAATAGCATAAATATTGCGGGTTAAACCCATATTTTCCGCATCATTGATTACCATCGCTCTTACCATGATATGCGGTTGTCCCACCACTCCCAAACCAGCAATCAACCAACTGAGTAGAAATAAACCAAAACCAAATTTTAGCTCTCCAGGAATCGGATCGACTAGCTGCGAGTCAATAGCTGCTAGTTGTTGCCAAAGTCCACCGATACCATTACAAGCAGATAACGCTACGCCCGTTAACATCAGCATGGCAATCATCATCAAAACTGACTGGATCGCATCTGTCCAAATAGAAGCCCGAATGCCACCAGAAAAACAGTAAGTAACTACAATAATCGCGCCTAAAATAATTCCCAGACTATAATTCCAGCCAAAGATAGCATGGAGGGCTTTGCTTCCTGCTAATAACTGTGCTGCTGCATAAGCCCCCAAAAAAGCAATCGTAATCACTGCCGATACTGATGCGATCGCCCGATTCTGGTCTTTTTCAGCCAGAAACTCACCAATAGTCTCGCAAGACTCGGTTTCCGATATAGTTCGCAATGGTTTATGGACGAAAAACCAGGCTAAATAATCACCCAAAAACCAACCAACCAAAAGCCAGACAGAAGATATTCCCACCTGATACGTCCAGCCGATCGTACTGATAAACATTCCGCCACTGTGGGCAGTCGCAAAGGCAGATAAACCAGTTAACCAGGGATTTACATCGCGATTAGCTAACAAATAATCGGTAGTGGTGTTTTTTTTGCGAGATGCCGAATAGATACCAACCCCGACAAACAATAACAAAAAAACAATAAAACTTAAAGCGATCGCCAATTTATCGGACATATTCGAGGGATTGGATTAATAACAGTTAATTAAATTAAGACTACCAAATCCCTAATGCGATCGAGGACAAATCCAGATAAGATCCTTTCTCCCGACAAACCACTAAAATAAGATTTATTTCTAGTCTTCATCTTCTCGCCAGTTTTCTAAATTCAAATTCTTTACTCTGGAAAATTCTTTAATATTACTGGTAACTAGGATTAATTGATTGGCTCTAGCTGTAGCTGCAATTAATAGATCGTAAGCTCCTATTGGTGTCCCAGCACTTTTTAGCTCCTGTCTAATTTGGGCTGCTTGCTCGGCTTCAGCTAGAGAAAAGTCCATAATTTCAACTACTTCATAAATCGCTTTTAGCTGAGGCTTTATTTTGCTAATTAAACTAGGTTTTAATGCCAGTCCATAATCAATTTCAAAAACAGTGACGACAGGAATACATATATCTATTGGTTTCTCTTGTCTCAACCTGGTTATGGTATTAACATCGCCTTTTATATAGTCAGACAAAGTACAGGTATCTAATAAATACACTACAAAATATCCTCTTTTGGCAGTAGCAAATCTTCATCCCCAGGCAGATTAAATTCTGGACAACCCTGCCACTCTAGAATTTCTTGGCTCCATTGTTGTCTTTTTCTCTTTTCTAGCAATAAGCTAACTGCCTCGGCTATAAGACTGTTTCGAGACACCTGCTCTTTTTGAGCAATCGCATCTAATTTTTTCCCCAAATCTTCATTTAGATAAACGCTAAAATTCATAATTTTTCTCTATTTTGTTTATCTAACATAATATAACATGTTTATAAAAAACGCTCGCTTTGATTGAAAAACAATAAAAACAATAAATTCCAGTGCGATCGCGCAGGGTTGACTTAGCGAAATCGCCCGTAGGGTGGGCGACGCGAAGGACGCGGAGCGAAGCGGAGCTAATCCTTTAGGGCTAGTCCTTTAGGGAAGCGGAGCTAATCCTTTAGGGCTAGTACTTTAGTGCAAAAAACAACACCATCAAATTAGCTTCCCGAAAATAACTAATTGCCCACCAAAATAATATTTATCGATGCGATCTATCGACTACATTCTCAACATCTACCCCTACAAGCCAGATCCTCAATACAATCGCCAGTATGGATGCAGTAGAATACACTCATTAGTTATTTTTTTATGGTTCTTCCGATTTGGTTATGCTAAATTAATTAGAAAATCAGAAAGATAATAAACTTCTTAAACGGAAATTAGCCAAATTTTTAAACCTATAAGCTTTGCGTTTTATCAACTTCAATTTGTTATGAATACCTTCAACTATTCCTTGAGTAGTTCGATTTTTAAAGTAACTAATAATTTCCCCAAGCCATCTAATTATCGTCGCAGAACTATTGGGAAAATCTGAAGTAGCATCTCGCAACCAATCACTTGAATTTAATAATCCTATTAACTCAGAATTGCTCTGTTGAAAAGTCTTTCTAAGTAGTTCTTTTAAGCGGTGCATCTTGGCTAACTTAGGAAAAAGTTTTTTGACCTGTTTGAGTTTCTCTTGGTAAAGATTCAGGTATCAAAGTAAGAGATTAAAGAAGGGCGATCGGGAACCGCAATCGGAATCTTTAGTTCTTTGGGTAGCATCAATTGAAGGGATTCCCGCATTCACATTAGGGAAAAAAGGAGAATCTGGGATTCTTCAATCAATGGTCACTAGGGCGGAATTTTTGACTAATCCTGAGCACTATATCGTATTTCACTACACACCAAAACATTGTTCTTGGCTGAATCAGATCGAGATCTGGTTTAGCATTCTGATGCGGAAACTTCTCAAACGGAGCAGTTTTCGTAAGTTCAGGAGACTTAGCAGCCAAGATTCTCGATTTCATTGCATACTATAACGACAAGATGGCAAAACCCTTCAAGTGGACTTATAAGGGTAAAACTTTAACTGCATAATGGTTCCCTTATTTAAAGCCCATGTCCACCAGCATTATCTAACCAATGACACAGAGAGTGAGGATCTAAGGGCTTAGAAAATAAATAACCTTGTCCGTAAAGACACTGAAGAGTTTGTAACTTGGCAAGCTGAGTTTCAGTTTCGATTCCTTCGGCAACTACTTTTAAACCCAAACTTTTTGCCATCATCACAATAGCCTCGACAATGTCACTGTTGTTACCTTCAGAATCGATCGCTTCGACAAAAGAACGGTCAATTTTTAGCGCGTCAATCGGTAGGCTATGGAGATAACTCAAAGAAGAATAACCCGTACCAAAATCATCTAAATGTAGCTGACATCCCAAAGCTTTTAACTGCGTTAAAGTTTTCATGGTTGCTTGGGTATCTTGCATCAAAAGACTTTCGGTAATTTCTAATTCCAGACTACTGGCTTCTAATCCCGTCGTTTGCAAAATCTGAATTAAGGAATCGAGCAGACGGGGTTGGGAAAACTGCTTTTGCGAAATATTAACTCCCATGGTCAAACTGGGATTGTTAAACCGAAGTTGCCATTCCTTGAGTTGATAGCAAACTTCCTGGAGAACCCACCAGCCAAGGGGTACGATCTTTCCTGTTTCTTCAGCTAGAGGAATAAATTCTTCGGGAGAAACATAACCTCTTTGGGGATGTAGCCAACGGGTTAAAGCTTCAAACCCAATGACTCGACCATCAACTAAAGAAACGATTGGCTGATAGTGTAGTTGAAATTCTCCTCGGTCGAGAGAATGATGAAAATCAGTTTCTAGATGGAGTCGTTTCACTACCTGAGTATGCAAACTTGTGTCGAACAATTCATACCTAGTTTTACCTAAAGCCTTGGCTTTGTACATGGCAATATCTGCATTGCGTAATAAATCTTCTGGAGAATCTAAGCTCGGCTCGCTGAGAGCAATGCCAATACTGACGCTGGTGAAAACTTCGTGTATACCTAAATGAAACGCTGCTTCCAGGCTTTGTTGAATGCGGTCGGCAAGTTCGATCGCTTCTTCGAGGGTTTTGATGTCTTCGAGCAGAATTGCAAATTCATCGCCTCCAAATCTGGCTAAGACATCCTTGGCACGCAAACAAGCTGTTAATCTTTTGGCGATCGCTATTAACAGTAAATCGCCACTTTTGTGTCCCAAACTATCGTTGACATTCTTAAAACGATCTAAATCGAGAAAAAAGACTGCAAATTCGTAGTTGTTATCTTGTCGATATTTTTTCAAGGCGCGATCGAGATAATCGCTGAATAAGTGACGGTTGGGCAGATCGGTCAGGCGATCGTACAAAGCATCATGAGCTAGTTGTCGTTCGGCTTTTTGTCGTTCTAGTTCTGCTGCTGCTCTGGCTGCAAAAATTTTTAAGATCGATAGTTCGGCAGAACCATCTTCCATCGGACGGTTATCGATTACCACTAAGTGTCCCAAAATTTTTCCCGCTGAGTTGACCAAAGGGACGCCGACATAGCTTTCAGCATCTAATCTAATCAGATCGTTGTCTAAAGGAAAAATGTTCTGTAAATTTCTGGGGTAATGACAAGATAAGCCACCAATTACCTGTTCGCAAGGAGTATTGGCGATGCTATATTCAAAGTTTTCGCCAAAATCTTCTTTACACCAAAAAGCCAGGGTACAAACGTGCCCTGGCTTAGTTTTCTCCAGACATTCGGTGACAAAGGCATAACTAACTGAAAGGGCGCAAGTCAAATGATAGACCAAAGAATAAAAGAAATCTTCACCAGTTACGGCCGCCGTTCCTTCAACTACAGAACGTAAAGATATTTCTGTCTGCATATACTCGGTTGTATTTTCTTGAATAATTAAGACACCAACCCAGTCATCTTGTCTTACTTGCTTAATATTCAAAACTAGATAGTTTTCTCGGCCTAAATATCGGTCGTTGTAGTTAAGTTGAGACTCCGTTTTTTCCGAGCAGGCGATCGCCTCTATCTCTGTGGCAACTGTTTGGGCTAGCTCTCTTTCTCTGCCGACTCTGGTTCTACAGATTTTTAAATAATTATCTCCAATACTAGTGTTTTTTGCCAAACAACTATTAATTGAATTCTTTTGCCAGGCTTGATTGAGGGCAATAATCTTTCCCCTTCGATCTAGCAAAGCAATTTGACTATTCAAAGCATCAAAAGTTGCTTTAAGGGAGCGGAAATATTCCATAATTAACTATTTGGCAAGATATAAGTTTGTTTGTGGCAGTTATTTAGGATTTGTGAATAAAATTAAATATAAAATATATCTTAGCTTAATCACTCTATTTGAGCGAGTATTTTAGGATTTTGTCAGCTTTTAATAGTTTAATTGGGATGGAATCGAGTTATAACTTCTTTTAACTCTCTAGGGAATATTCTCAAGGCAATCTTGAGAGTTACTTTTACTATATTTTGCTCAAACCAGGCTTTTTGATTAACATTTTGCCTTGCTCTTTAGTTTTTTTCTGGCTTTGATTACTGTCAAGTTGCTAACTTTTATGACCCTAGCTAGATCTTTATCTTGAATATTATTAACTCAAAGCACGACTCTAGCAAACAAAAAATACTTGGAAAATCATACAGAAACATACAAACGCTCGATAACCAATTACAAAAGATATCTAGCTCTCAACACTCTCCTACGGTAAATAGAATTATTATATTTTCATTGTTGAGGATATTTTGTAAGCTTTATCGATAACAATTTTGACAATTTCCAGTAACAAAAAATAACAGCCCAGACAATTTATAGTGATAATCAAAACAGTTATTAATCATTACTTAACTAAACTTTAATAGTGTTAGATTACTTTGTCACTTCTGTCAATTTTTTTAGGCGATCGCATTTAACGATAGATTTGACAATAAATTTACAACACTATAGCGTTCGGATTTCAAATGACCAAGCTCAATTTACAAGCCCGACTCTTTTTTTCTCACATTTTGGTGACTGTGGTTGGTGTAACCGCATCTTCGGTAGTGGGTAATTTTTTTTCACCTCGGTTTTTTCAGATTCATGTCAGAGCTTTAGAGGGGAGGGGTTTGACTATTCGTACTGCCCATTCTCAGCTATTGGAAGTATTTGAAACCGCTTGGGCGAGGGGAAATTTTTGGTCTTTATTAATTGGTACCTTGGCAGCAGCAATTCTCAGTTATTGGTTGGCAAAGCGCATCGTTCAACCTCTAAATCAAATGGAAACTATCGTCGAGCGATTTGCCAACGGCAAACTAGACGAGCGAATGACTAATTTTGAGATTCCAGAGTTAGATCGTTTGGCAATGGGTTTTAATCGCATGGCCGCTAGTTTGGAAGAAGTAGAAGAGAGGAGACGAGAAATTATGGACGATCTGACTCACGAATTGCGAACTCCCTTAACTATTATTCGGGGGCGTTTAGAAGAAATTGCCGATGGAATTATTACCGCCAACTCTCAGATATATTCCCAACTTATTCGTGAAACCAAACGTCTACAACGCTTACTAAAAGACTTACAAGAACTATCTCAGGCAGAAACGGGTAATTTAATCTTAAATTTACAACCTACTAATCTGCGTCAGATTCTCGAACCCTTGACAGAAAGATTTAGCGATCAGCTACTCGATAGCGATCGCCAACTTATTTTAGACTGTCCTAATAACCTGCCCTACGTGATGGTAGATAGCGATCGCCTCGAACAAATCTTAGTTAACTTACTTAGTAACGCTATCCGTCACACCCCAGAAGGTTTAATTACCCTCAAAGCCTGGTTGGAGAGCGATCGAGTCTGGATCTCTGTTACAGATACGGGTTCGGGAATTGCCGAATCAGAATTACCTCATATATTTAGACGTTTTTGGCGATCGCCACAATCTCGCGATCCAAGATACAGCGGTACTGGTATTGGTTTGGCAATCTGTCAGCGTTTAGTCAAACTACATCGAGGAGAAATCTCAGTCACCAGTCAACTAGGAAAAGGTAGCACGTTTAAATTTTATCTACCGCTCAATTAGAATTATTGTTTTGTTGACGTTCTCCCCTTCTCTTTTAGGGAGGGGAGAACGTCAAGCCAGCTTATGGTAAGTTTGTCAAAACTGACATAGAACTGCTACGAGTTTGTCACAACAATCTGATATTCTGCTGGCATTTAACTGAGAAGTAATTTTCACCAGGATCTTGAACAGATTTAACCAATCCCGCAATCGTTTAATCGAAGAACTGGAATATTTACAGCAAGATTATCAGCAAAGTCAGCCATGCTCTCACTTGGTCATAGACGATTTATTTTTGCCTGAAATATTAGAGGAAGTTCGTCAAGAATTTGCTCTCAAAAACCATCACAATCTTGCTAACTCAGAAATTCCCCAAAATTCCCAGATTAAATCTAGAAAGGTTAGAGAGCTATCAGACTTGACACGTACTTTTTATTTTTGGCTAAATTCTCATGATTTTATTCAAACTCTAACTTTAGCAGTCGGTTGCGATCGCCATAGTCTCATTGGCGATCCCGATCTTTATGGCGCAGGCATACACGAAATCTTGCCAGGAGACAAACTAGAGTCAAACCAAAATATCGTGATGCATACTCGTTTGCCCTTGCTTTGTCGGTTTAATCTAATTATTTGTCTCAATCATCAAAGCAATACAGATTGGGCGGGAAGTTTAGAAATATATAATTGCCAAACTCAAACGAAGCACATCATCTACAGGCTTCAATTCAACCGCACCTTTATTTTGCCCCTGACAAACAAAGTAAAATACCAAATTGCTACCAGCGATCGTAGTCGTAATAGTTCCAAGTTCTTATCTATTTATTATTGGAGTTTGGTTGCAGACTAATGACTTCAATTAGATTTGTCAAAATTGACATCCGACTGTCATAGCCATGAAAGAAGGGCTTGTTAATTTATAACAATAAATCAATCTCAGCGATTGTCTGTCATCGAAGCTCTCTACTCTTGAAATTCTTAAGATCTAATACTATGGAATTCTCTTCAAGCATTGCTCTAATTTCAGTTCACAGTGACCCCGCTTGTCAAACAGGCGGACAAAATATCTATGTCCGTCAGGTAGGAGAAGCTTTATCCCGTCTGGGCTGGCAGGTAGATATGTTTACTCGTAAAAGCGATCCAACCCAAGCAGAGATAGTTCAGCACAATGCTCGCTGTCGAACTATTCGTCTGAGTGCGGGTGCAGAAGAATTTGTACCGAAGCAAAAATTAATCGGTTATTTACCCAAGTTTCTCCAGCAATTACATAAATTTCAGCTACTAAATAACGTTCGCTATTCTTTGATTCATACCAATTCCTGGCTTTCTGCTTGGGTAGGGATGGAACTAAAGAAGACTCAATCCCTCAAGCACGTCCATACCTTTCATTCTCTAGGTGCAGTTGAATATGCCTACGACGAGCATCCTTCTAACCTAGCTAAAATTCGCTTGGCAATTGAAAAAAATTGTTTGGAAACAGCGGATTTAACTATTGCTACCTGTCCTCAGCAAAGAGACTATCTCCAAGAATTAGTTTCCGATCGAGGCTATGTAGAAATTGTTCCCTGTGGCACCGATACGAACTTATTTGGCTCGACATCATACTTTAATGCCAGAAAAAAACTGAAAATCGAACCAGATGTCTTTAATGTTCTCTACGTCGGCAGTTTCAAGCGCGATCGCGGTGTAGAAACTCTAATTAAGGCGATCGCCAGACCCCAGTTGCACACCGCAGGAAATATTTGCCTGACTCTGGTTAACAACTCTCAACTTGACAGTCCTCTAGAAAGAAAACGGCTCGAAAAATTGGTTTGGGATTTGGAGGTTGATAATATCACTAGTTTTGTGGAGAATTTAACTCAAGAAGAACTAGGGACTTATTATGCTGCTGCGGATGTCTGCGTTGTCCCCAGTCACTACAATCCTTCAGGAAGGATAGCAATAGAGGCAATGGCAAGCGGTACACCAGTGATTGCTTCTAATCTTGGAGGCTTAAAATATGTCGTGGAACATCAACAGACGGGTTTACTATTTCCGTCTCAAAATTCATTTTTGCTGACTAGAGCTATTTACCATTTAATAACTAAACCCAAATGGCGATCGCAATTGGCTCAATCTGGCAGAGAAAGAGTAGAAGAATTATTTACTTGGGATGATGTTGCCCGTCAATTAAATGAATTTTATTTAGAACTAATGGAACGACAAAATTTAGAATCGCTTCGCAAATCATGGCAAACTCCAATTCAAGTCATCAGAGCCTAATTTTATCTGGCTTTAATTTTTAGTTAAGACAGATCGAGTAAGAAGTAATAAGTAATAAGTAATAAGTAGGCAGTGAGTTGGGTGACTAACAACTAATGACTAACAACTAACAACTAACAACTAATGACTAATGACTAATGACTAATGACTAATGACTAATGACTAATGACTAATGACTAATGACTAATGACTGAAAAAAAGAAATATGTCTTAGTTAAAAACTGAAATGATTTTACTGTTTTTTGCAAATACGCTTCAGCCTAAATAATGTTGACAGATAATTATCATACCTGGCAAATAGTAACTTTTGATTGTGGAACTAAAATTTCTCCCGCTCCTAATAAGCTTAAACGCACCCAAATAACATAAAATTAAGATAGCAATATCAGATAAAAATAAGGAATGCCAGCTAAAGGTTATCTATCATTATCCCAAAAGAAAAAGTTACAATTAGCCATCAAAACAGAAGA
>JASJEI010000193.1 GCA_030064795.1 Pleurocapsa sp. MO_226.B13
TGGCACAGACAATGTACCCAGCAAAAGTTAGATGCTCATCTAGTGCTTACGGCATACGATCAGTTAGTGATTGAAGTTAGAGAAAATTTAGCTGAATATACGGCTCGAGTTTTGCAATCGGTAATGATTGAGGCGGGACAGCAATTACTTGACCCCGTACCAGTAGTAGTCGATATCAAAGTAGGAAAGTATTGGAGCTGAAAGTCTTTCTGGGTATTGTTTCTGCTTTTAACTGACTTGATTATCTTGATTTGTGGGTAAATGAGTAGCTGGGTAATTAGGTTACTAGGTATCTTTGTTTCTGGGTAGCTGGGTAACTGAGTTATTAGGTATCTTGTTTTCCGCGATCGCATTTCTTATCCTCCGCCCAGTAAAGCTTCTTCCTCTAATTTGAAGGGACTACGATCGGGGCTAGAAGCGGGCTTGGCAAACCAGGCATTGTTCCGCATCGCCTGAATTGATTCTGATGCTCGAACTGAAGCCTTAACAATCTGCTTTACTTTTGAGAGTAAATATTCAAATTCAATTTGAGAAGATTGTTGTTTGCTAACTCGTTCTTTGGGTGAAAGACTACAGTACCAATCACTCAGGCAAAGTTTAACTACATCGGCAATCTCTACTGGAGTACATTCTTCAGCCTCATCTAAAAGATCTGTCCACTGTTCAATAGTCCAGGGCGTGTCTTCAACTTTTGGAGGATTGGAATGGGGAAACTGAGTAGGGAAGTATTTAGCTAGGTAGATATTGAAAATGTCATAAATAGCTCCTCGATGGGGTAGGTCGATCATCCAGATACCACCATCATCAAAACGACGCACCAATTCTGCGGGTAAAAGTTCGATACGGTTAACGGTGCCAATAGTAATAACTGGCGAGCTATGTTCCTGCATCCAAGTCAGGAATTTTTGAACTATACGACGAGCAGCTCCTCCTGATTCCCAATCTGCTAGCCCTTTATCCCAATCATCGAGGAATAGGATAACTTTACCGATGCTCTCGGCCAGTTCTAAAAGGCGGGATACAATTCTGTCTGGGTTATCTGAACCTAAAATATCACCAAAAGATATGCCCAAAATGGTGTAGCCTAAAGTTTTGGCTGTCATTTTAGCAGTCAAACTCTTCCCTGTCCCTGGAGGTCCGACAAACAACATTGCTTTAGGTGGCTTGATGCCGTAGTGTTGGGCAGCAGGTTCGTTGAGTTTGGCCAACTTTTCAAACAGAAATCTACTCAGTATGTCATTGCCACCAATACGCGGTATTTCAGGCTTGCTAAAATACTCTAAGTCAAGGTCACTGTTGTTGAGACGTTCCTCTTTTAGCTCGATCAGCTTTTGAGTTAACCGATTTAAGGAGTCAGAAACATTCTCCTCGGCTGTAAGATGAGACTGTTGAAACTGTTCTAGTTCGTGGTGAATATCGCCCCAAGATAGACCTTGACAGGCAGAAATAAGCTGTGCTGGGGACTCTTGTTTTAGCTGGGTCTTCAAGAATTGTTCGATTTCACGCTCTGTGGGCAAACTCAACTTGACCTGTTCTATCTTGAGCCGTAGTTTGGGACTAAGTTGAATCCATTCTCCCAGCAGTATTAGTTTGACTTTGGGCTGATACTGGAGATGGTTGGCACAGTTAAATATTTGAGATTCTCTTTGCGATCGCTGTTTGGGTGTTAAATAGTCAAAATCTAAAAGATTATCAAATATGAATAAAGCATCTTTCTCATCAGGCAATTTTTTCTGCTGTAGTGAGATTAGAGGATTTTGGTCAATATGATTCTCGGTAGGAACGTACTTGAGTTTTCCTGGTTCTAAATTCAATTCAGCCAAACACTCATAACCATTGTTCCAGTAAAAGATAGAATGGCGATCGCCATAGATAGTAACCAGTTGTTTTAAGACCAGTTCGTAATCACTGGGGTAAAGTTCAAGTGCCGTAATAGAAGCGTTGTCGTTCTTGACTAGTTTGTCGCTAAACATGAATTGTAGTGACTCGGGTTTGGACTCAGGCTTAGTATGCCCAATTTTGATAGATAAAGGGCTATCAGTCTTGGTTGGGTCGCAGTAGACACTGCTGGGAAATATTTGCCCTTTCGGGCAAGGGTAGGTGAATTAATCGAGGTCGCACGGAGACTGAAGCAATTTCAGTACTTCAAGTTGTCCCTAGAAAGATTAGTTTGACCAACGGTCACAGCAGAAAGGGCTTGCCCGCATCTGTTCGTCGTTTGACGGCGGAGTAATCTGTGACTAGCGTTTAGTTCAAATAAAAAATAGCCAATTAACATTATGACTAACTATAATCAAATGCCTCAAGGTGTAGCTGTTCCCATGCCTCAACAGGTTCAAGGACAGCAATTTCAACAGGTTCAACCTATGCAGCAACCTACTGGTCAACCTCAAGGTGTAAACTTTCCTGGTGGCGTAATTAGTCCTCAAGATGGTCAGGTTATCAACCAATTGTGTCTTGCAATCAACAATGCTTTGGGCGTTCAGCTCAACGATCGAGCTACTGTGTTCAAAAGCCTGTACTTTGGTTTTCGAGACTTTTTCAAGACTCTTTATGTCAATCAAATTTCTCAAGAAAGAGGTTCTAAACCCACTACTCCTGATTACGAAAAGGCTCAACAAGTTTTTGAAAATATCTTTGGTACTGTCGGTCAACCCAAAGTCAGTGAGGCGCAACTATGTTTGACAATGAAAGCCATTGCACCCGATCTATTACCTAATTTGACTTCTGGCAATAAGCCTCATGAGGCTATTATGAGCCACATCTTAACCCAGAACTGGCACAGTCAAAATGTGCGTCAAAACAGTGGTAGCACTCGTAATATCAACAGTGGCAACGGCTATAGTAATAGCGTTAATCCCTTTGGTAATGCTCAGTCTAAAGCAGCAGCAGCAGCTGGTATTGTCAATGGGCAAGTACCAGCACAGCCTGTTAACTATGCACCTAATCCCCAACCTATACAACCTACTGGCTATGCACCGAGTAATGGCAACGCCCAACAGGCAGCTCAGGCTGTAATGGGAGCTATGCCAACTTACTAAACTTCAACTTAGCACTGGTTCAAATTGGTTTTAATCAGTGCTAATGTCAAACGAACTAGGTAAAACCTGGTTCGTTTTTTTTACAAAAGCTATTAGCTCTTGGCTCTTAGCTTCTCTATCAAACAGATAGGATAAAGTGCCTAATAGCTAATAGCTTGTTTGAGCGAAGCGAGTTTAATAGGCTTTGAAAATTATGTCCTATGTGTAATGTAAGTTGCTGTTTGGTTAGAAATCGAGTTTAAGCTAAATTCCTGGTCCTAAAATGATCCAACTCTCACGGTTGGCAGGCAACCAAGGAATGGGTCCAATGAAGTAAGGAGTGCAACCAAGGTCGGGAATACCTCTTTTACAGATACGAAAGAAGATAGCAGTTTCTGCTGTGTCTGTGGTTTCATCGACTTTCCAAAGAGCAACCTTAAAAGCAGGACCAAAAGAGTTTCGTCCAGTTGGTTCTTTTCCACAGTTAAGATTACCTAATATCCCTTCTCCTCCATCTACGCCCCAAGGAGCTTCAGGACAGATATTGCCGTTGTTGGGGTCATTTCCCAATATCCATCTGCGTCCTTCAGACACCCAGCGTATATTCCGACCTGAGTTTTCAAGATCGTCAAGTTCAATATAAGCACATTCTTGGTTACAGGGGACTGCATAGCCAGAAACGTTACTACCCGAGACGCTAAACCCAGCCTTAACCTGGCCCTCCGCATTGCTCCAAATAGCATCTACACGGGAAATAAATGCTAAGGTGCTAGCAATAGGGTTGGGTAGATCGTCAAGAGAAATATCTGCTAAACCCTCAAGATCGCTGATATAGCTATCTCTCCAGCCTTCATAGTTTTGAATTTGACTGTCTTCTAACCCCGATACATCTGCAAGGTTGTACTGACTGAGATCTAAGCGATCGCCCAGCTTACTTTGAGAAACATCACCAAATGCTCCGTCTCGATCGGCCAGGTTGTTGGCAGAAAAATCTAAAATAGAACTATCCGATCCGTATTCCTGCTCTACCAAGTCAGCTAGGGGAGGGATATTCTTAATTTTTTCATTTTCTAGCTGAGGATTGGCTTCGATAAATTCAGCTACGGTTCGCTCTTCTAAAAAGCCAAACCGATCTAGAGTTACGTCTTCAAGCTCCCTTCCTGATTTAGTGACAATATCCCCCAAGCTAAGTTGTCCTATGCCAAATCCTTCCTCTAAGTCCCCTAATTTTAAGGTGTCAACTACCAAATCTCCTGCTGACCATTCTCTGCCTAACTTGTAACCAGCGTAGCGATCGTAGGCATCAGAAATAAAGCCTGATTCATCAAAACTCCCTAAGCTGCCAAAGTTAATTGAACTAAAGTCTGGTACTTTTACAGTACCTTGAGATTGGTTGTCTTCTCCCACTAAATCATAGGTTTGGGTGGGAATAGATGAAACCTCAGCTTGCCCAGGTAGGGCAGTGGCGTTAGTCAGGGTTAGAGTAAATAGCCCCAAAAACAAATTAAATAAAGACAATTGGCGATCGAACATATTTAGAGCGTAGATTAGATAATTAATTAATGTAGGTTTGGTCATCGCTTTTGAGGCGGTGTCATCCAAAGCACGCACCAACCTTCGGCAACTGACTGTCCTTCTAGCTTGAGAGTAATATTCAACTCAGCAGCTTCCTGTTCGCAGATACGAGTTCTTCCCTTTTGGGTTAGCCCGCGACTATTCCACTGAACCAAATCCCGAGCTAGTTTGCCCCGATCGGATTTGACCCACTCTAAAAGTGCAGTGTCTTGGTTACTTAATCCTGAATTGCTGTAGCGATAGTCAAAATAGCTACGGGTAAAGAACCCCGAGATAAAAGTCATGGTCATTGCACCCATTAGATACACTCCCAAGCGACCCATGGTTGTCCAATCACTTACCGCCTTTTTATGGGCTGCGTGCTTGACTAGGTGGGATACAGAATTGGATATTTTGGCTTGAGTAAGATTGACGCTAGCAGCTTCTATAACCTCCAGGTTTTGAGTTAGAGTTTGATATTGATTGATTAAATCTTGAGAGTAGGTGCGAAAACTAGCGTCAATGCGTTGTTGATTGGCTTCAATCTGCTGGCTGAATTTGGCTTCAAAATCATTGATTAACAAAGTGAGAATTTCTTCTTGTTTGTTTACCGAGTTTTCAATGGTCTTAAACTTTAGTAAAAATGCCCACAGCGGATCGTTTTTATCTAACTGCTGTTCTTCTTTGAACTCAAGTAAGGACATTACCTCATCTTTGTTCGCCATCTGAGCTAACTGCTCAACTATGGATAGAGGTACGGGAGACTGATTTGAGGATAAGGTGTCAGCCTCTGTATCCTGCTGCTTTAGTGAATCATTTATGTTCATATTATTAAGCAGCTTTAGTAGCCTCCACTAGGGAAAACAAATTTACAATCTCATTACACTGGATTTTTAGGTAGTTGGTTAGGCGATTTTGAGAAAGTTTGTTACCGCTATATGTGTCATAGGCTTTGCCAGATTTGAAGGTGGCTTCTCTTTCTGCCCGAGGCATGATGCCCAAGTCCATAGTCGATATACCCTCGATCGATTCTGGCAATTCAGGCTTTTCTTGATTCCACTGGTGATCGATACCAAAATTACGTACCAGCACGGTAGTAAAGGCAGAAGAGCAGGCTACGGTTTTTTGCAATAATTCTAGGCTGGTATTATCGCCATTAGATAAAAACCAAATGTAGATTTGAAGCTTTTCTTCCTTGAGAAATTGAGCCTTGTCTAAACCATTTTGCTGTAGCCAGAAAAAAAGTTCGGCGTGGGAATCTGAAGGTAGATTAACGATCACGTCTTGCTTTAAGGCTTCTTCATAGATGCGATCGACTTTAATGGCTTCGCTGCTATAGTTGACCATAATTTCATTGCAGGCATCAAAGTGGACATCAGTAATCCCCCCATACATAGCTGAGACATCTTTTTTATGGGGATCGGTATCAAACAAAGTAAAAGGTTTTGTATTAGCACCGTAAAAGTGACAAAGTAAGGTAGTAAAAAAACTTTTGCCGATGCTACCTCGATTACCGTCAACAAAGTGAATGGTATGGATTACGTTATCTGTATTAGCTTTAGCCATAATTATTTAACTGTCTAATCGATCTATATCTGTAGATAAATTTATTGGTTGGAAGTAGCTATTAGTTATTAGCTAATAGAAGGAACTCTAAGCAGCAGACTGTAGTGTTTGGTGTTCAAAGGTATAGACCAAGCCACTACTAATAGCAAGAGCGATTGCTTCTTGTTTGCTTTGTAGGTTAAGTTTTTGCACAATGGTTCTGAGACGAGAACCTACCCGCAAAGAACTATAGTTGACCATTTTGCCTATTTGACTGTAGGTGTATCCTTGAGATGTCAAAACTAGGATTTGCCGATCCAGCTTCTTCAACTGAGAAATCGCGTTACGTTGCTCGACGTTAGATTTGAAAACACAGTTGTTTAGCTGATGCTTGGCTTGAGAGCAGACAAATACACTGCCCATAAGAACACAGGTAATTGCCAAGATGATGCTTTGAGGATCGTTGTGTTCCAAACTAATGTACGAGCTATTATGGTTGAGGGCCAATAACAAAGAGTCTAAATTAGCAGGAAGATCGCATAGGATTAATTTTGCTCGATCGAGCTTTGTTATCTGCTGACATTTGTCTGAGTCTAGTAATTTTCCTTCAGCCAAAATTACAAATGTCTCTCCTAACTGTTGGAGAAAATTAGCTGAGTCTAGGCTTTTTGAATAGAGATTAGTGGTACGGACTTGATGCTCGGTATTATTAACTATAAACAGTTCCAAACCTTGGGCAATAATTTTATCGCTGTGAAGAATTAAAATAGTAGACATTTTTAAAGACTTGAAGACTAATGTTGTACAAGGTAAGGATTTAAAAGTAGGTTTTAATAGTTTGAGTCAGCATTGGGCTGATGCTGACTCAAACTATTATTTTGTTTTATGTCCGTATTATAACTTAGGTATTTTAAATGGCTACTTATGTAATCTCCCTGACCAGCAAAGTTTATAGGTACTTTAAGATACAGAAAAAAGTTTTATCACAGCTTCATTTGACTGTTCGTTTTTAACTTAGTTTGAATGATTTAGCATCTGCCTTGCTTGATACGTCTGACGACGTAAATTCTTCAAAAAGTAATGATTTGAATAAATTTCAATAACTCAGCCCTGCTTAGGCGAGGAACGTCCGACTTAAGCTTCCGAAGTAAATTCGGAAGTCGCGGACTCCTGAGAGTGTCGGACTCAGCCGAACATAACCGTTGAATAGCGCACTGAGCTTTAACTTGATACGCACTTCCAGATATTTCGCCAGTTTGGATTATCTGCAACCCTGCTGATTATAGGGGCTTCTAAAGGGAGGACATTTTGGTTAAAGTGCGCGAGGCGACACGGACAACTTAAACTTTTGAGGAAACCTCAAAGTCCTGTCCTCATTAACTTAAACAGGATTATATCCATGATACGAGTACCCCTAGTAGACAAAGACAATAAGCCATTAATGCCAACCAAACCATCAAAAGCTAGAAAGCTAGTGCGTGATGGTCAAGCCATCGGCAAGTGGAACAAATTAGGACAATACTATATTCAGTTAACCTTTGAACCGTCGGGAAGAGAAACACAGCCCATTGCTGTAGGAATTGACCCAGGAATAAAGTACTCAGGCATCGGAGTACAAAGTAAACTCGTTACTCTGTTCACTGCCCATCTATTGCTGCCATTTGAGACGGTCAAGAAGCGGATGAAACAACGAGCAATGATGCGTCGCACCAGAAGGGGTAGACGAATTAATTGTCAACTGCCTTTTCAATTAAGAGCGCACCGACAAAAGCGTTTTTCTAACCGTACAAGTAAAAAAGTTGCACCATCAATACGCGCTAATAGGCTACTAGAAATTAGAGTTGTTACCGAGCTATGCAAGGTTTACCCCATAAGCTCAATCGTTTACGAGTACGTCAAAGCTGATGTTGACCTAACATCAGGACGAAAAGGCGCACGTTCTGATAGAGGATTCTCTGCGGTGATGGTTGGTCAGAAGTGGGCAATCGAGCAACTAGCTAAACTTACTCCTGTGATTAAGAAGCTTGGTTGGGAGACATCTAACCTGAGAAAGCATTTTGGCTTAGAAAAGCAGAAACATTCCAAAGGTGATGTTATCCCAGCCACTCATGCAGTAGATGGTGTTGTTTTAGCTGCTAGTCAGTTTGAGGATTACTTGCGGTTTGAAAACTCAAGTGGTCATGGTCATTTCTGGCAGGGTGAAGTATCAATAACTGATGCCCCGTTTACATTTATTCGCCGTCCGCCAATATCGCGACGGCAACTACACTCGATGATTCCCAGCAAAGGAGGCAAGAGACGTAAGTATGGAGGGACTACTACTAGACACGGGCTAAGAAAAGGTGATTATGTTGAAGCTGTTAAGGCTGGTATTGCCTATCGAGGGTGGTGTAGTGGCGACACTAAAAACCAAGTGTCGGTATCCGATTCTAACTGGAAACGGATTGGTCAGTTCGCTGCATCTAAAACAAGGTTGCTACAACGGGCAACAGGATTGATTTGTACACAGGAGACTAGATTCACCGTTGCAGCTCTAAGTTAGCTGGTTTCTATTTCCTCTCAGTCTTCGCGAAGACTGAGTATCCACAAAAACATTTTTCTGATGAAGCTTAATATTCCCTGGCTCCAAAAAGATACTGAAGTAGAGCAATTGGCTCATCTCATCGAAGAGACGGATTCAGATAAGCTTTCTCCAACTGCCGAAGAACAGACCGCTAGAATTATCATACAAAGGGATGGTGAATCTCGATCTGACTACAATAGTCGTGTCGATCGCTTTATTGGCTATATTTTGTTTCTCGAAAATACTTCAGCTATTGACGCAGAAATAAAACGCTTACAGGCACTAAAGAAGAGCCGTAGCAGTTTAGCCAAAAGACTTAAAAATCTAATCAAGTATCGTCTTACAGTTCAAACGAAAAATAACAAGCTGACAACTGATTTGTATCAGCTTAGCGTGGTTAAAGCTGGAGGGAAGCAAAAGTTAGAAGTTGATTACGAGATTGAACACGATCTTGATTTAATTCCGCCTGAACTGATCGAGACACAAACGGTTTACAAATTAGATACCGACAAGATTCGTCAAGTATTAGAGTCAGGGACAGAGTTAAGTTGGGCGAGATTATTAGAACGGGATACCAGACTAAATATTAAATAATTTTTGTCCCGCAGTTCTAAATCTTGATGATGACTAAACAAAACGCAAGTTGATTTATAGGTAAGATTGAATGTAATTTAATAGCTCTTAGCCTTTAGCTATTAGTTTTTAGAATACTCAAAGCTAATAGCTAACAGCTTTATGATAAAAAAGTTTCAGTGTCAGGGATCTCGTAGAAAGTAACTCCGCTTTAAAAAGACGGAGCTTGCAAACCTAGTACCTGACCAGTCTAAGTCCTTCGAGGACTACGTTAACGGCAAGAGTTAAAGACCTACCTTGGAGTGCGTGCCAGCCCTAAGCTCTAGAACCGAAAAGTTAAACAGATCTATCAAGATTAAATCAGTACTTTTTGGATAGTACCGACCGTTAACATTGACGAGGCAAACGTTATCCATTACTGGAGAAAAGACGCAAAAATGTCAAACTTTGTATTTGTATTAGATACACATAAACAACCGTTAGATCCCTGCTCACCAACAATAGCCAAAAAGCTATTAAATGCAGGAAAAGCTGCTGTATTTAGGCGGTATCCATTTACTATTATTCTCAAAAAAGCTGTAGATAGACAGGAAATCAAATCATGCCAATTAAAACTTGATCCAGGCAGTAAGACTACTGGGATAGCGTTATTGCATGACAACAAGCTTATCTGGGCAGCAGAGTTAACTCATCGCGGTCAAAGAATAAAAGACGACCTTGAATCGCGTCGATCCTTAAGACGTGGGCGTAGAGCTAGAAAGACCAGATACAGAAAGCCTAGATTTCTCAACAGAGCAAGAGAAAAGGGTTGGCTGGCTCCAAGCTTAGAGCATCGGATTCTCACAACTATGACATGGGTAAATAAGCTAATTAAGCTTTGTCCTATCCAATCAATAGCAATAGAACTTGTAAGGTTTGATATGCAGAGGATGCAAGACCCAGAAATATCAGGAACACAGTACCAGCAAGGCACTCTTTACCAGTACGAAGTTAGAGAATATCTTCTAGAGAAATTCAATCGAACCTGTGCTTATTGTGGCGCAAAAGATACTCCGTTAGAAGTTGAGCATATCAAGCCTAAATCCAAAGGTGGCTCAAATCGAGTATCAAATTTAGCTATAGCCTGTGTTCCTTGTAATCAAGCCAAATCTAATCTTGATATTAAAGAGTTTTTAGCGGGTTCACCATCTGTACTCAAACGAATATTAGCGAAAGCGAAAGCCCCTTTAAAAGATGCTGCTGCGGTTAATTCTACTCGATGGAAATTGTTTAACAGACTGAAAGAAACTGGTTTATCTGTAACTACTGGTACAGGGGGACAGACGAAGTTTAATCGTACTCAACAAAAGCTAGAAAAACGTCACTATCTAGATGCTGCTTGTGTTGCCAACACTCCAAAATTAGAGGTTTTGACCAATCAGCCTTTACTAATCAGATGTACAGGTCACGGCAAAAGACAAGTTATTCAGGTTGATAGCTATGGTTTTCAGAAACTAAACAAATCGGGTCAGCTAGTGCAAAAATCAGTCTTAGTCAAGACAATCAAAGGTTTTCAAACTGGCGATATTGTTAAAGCAGTCGTCACAAAAGGCAAGAAGATCGGCTCTTATCTTGGCAGAGTTGCTATTCGTACAAGTGGCTCATTCAATATCAAAACTGTCACCCAGACTGTACAAGGTATCAGTCACAAATACTGTAAACAAGTTCATCGTCAAGATGGCTATGTTTATGGTTTCTAATCTTCACGGCGGTTAAAACCGCTCGTGTCGTAGTTCCTCTCAGCTCTAAAGAGACTGAGTTTCCCTACTACCGTATTATTTTATGAAAAAGAAAAATATAGGACAAGATGTAGTAGCGATCTTTGACTGGATTTTATGCCTGGCATTTGCTTTGCTGAGTTTATCGAGCTTAGTGCTACTGTTGTGGAGTAGTGTTAAAGCTGCTTTAATTGGCTCGGCAATTGGTTTGGGGTTATTAGCGATCTTCTATTCGCCCTTGATCGAAAAACCCCCATTAGTTAGAGGGATGTTGACCCTAATTACTATTTTCGTTTTGGCATATTAAAAAATATAATTAATGACTCTCAACATTGAATCAGACCTCAAAGAAATAGCGGACAAGTCCTTTCTCGACCAACTCGACCAAAAACTAGATAAGCTTCAAGGTGATATGTCAGGTTTAAGTCAACAAGACATCCCTAACATTAGTGTCAAGCTGGAAAACCTGACTACTAGTATATTAACCCTAGTAATTAGAGCCATCCCTATCAGCTAATTTTTCTCGCCTGTTCTTTGAGCTGATTATCCCTATCCTAATTTCGGCGTTGGGGAATTAGACGTATGACCACACCATGCTTCGTAAATTAAAGGGGCATATCGGCATCAAAACCTTTAATAACAATATTTTCAACCGTATTACCGCTTCGTGAGATTATGGGAATTAGAAATAATTTAAAATATTCGTGATAACGGTGGCCATCACTGGCGCCGCGATAGCGGGGTCCAGTGCATGGCTTGGTTGGAATGGGGTCCTGTAATTTCATATTCAAGTATTTCTGAATGAGTTTTCATTTTGCAGGTTCTGTTGCGCAAAAAACCATTGCTTTTGCGTCCCGCCCCGATACTGTTCAGGGGTCATAGAAATCCACAAAGTCAATTTAAAGAACTAACTCGATCCCCGACAAATTTCCTTCGATAGTAATTAGCGCAATTCCATTTTTCCTTTAGGACAATCGATTGTTGCTACAATTGCTGCCTTTTTACCTATGGAAACGGAAACATTTAATCCTAGTTGTACCAATACGTTTTGAATAATATCAGGATTGGGGTGCTCAATACGCAAATCGACTATGGTGGCTCCGGGTGTGGCCATTTTAGACGGATGCGGCATTTGACCCCAATTAATGAAAAAAGGAATTGTTCCTTCACCAATGAGTTGGGATGGATCGGTCAATTGCCAAGCCAATGTGTCACCTTCTGCTGTTAAACGGCTTAGGTGAATGATCTCGCCGAGCTTGATTCCTTCGCCCAGGTCAATGTCGGTAAGCTGCGTCAAATCGTTAGATTTTACTGCCCAGGTTACGATTTTCGGAGTAGAAAGATCATCAATGCCAAACACACGTTCGCCATGAAAATCCACTTGAACTGGATCGGGAGCAATGATCTCCAGATAGCACTGTTCTCCAAGTGCGATGAGTGCGTTGCGCGTGCCACGGCCGGGGTGGCTTCCGCCCATCGAAGCATGAATACCCAACAAACTCTCGATTTCGTCTATACCAGTTTGTAAGTTCGGTGCTGCATACACAAGATGATCTATATTTGGAATCAGGGATTTCATGTTTTCAGTTTTCGACCGGCTACTACAATTAATCAATAGAAAGCCCAAGGCAATCATCAAGATTGGTTTTAATAGTCTATACAAGAAATACAATCTATTTCGTTATTTGATAGTCACCGCTATTCTTTAAAGCCAATTTGAAAGGCTTTCCAACTATTTATTATACGGAAACTTTCCTGATATCGACCCTATATGGCATGATATCAAGAATCTTTCTGTCTATTAACCTCGTTCGGAATAATATGCCGAAAAAGTTTTAGGGGAAGGCGGTTTTTGAAAAAGTTCTATAGTCCTGACTGGTTCTAACACTACAACTAGCTCATCTAACTATAGACATTTTCGGATAACTTAATGACTTGGTAAAGATTTGGTTAATTAATGGTTAACATTACCT
>JASJEI010000178.1 GCA_030064795.1 Pleurocapsa sp. MO_226.B13
ATATGAATAATAAGCGTTGAAAATAAACATTTAACGTCAAGGCAGGTTAATTTCTCTTAACTTATTTGCGCTCGACACAACAAAAATACTCAATATGGGAGATAATCTAACTGTCTTGTACCTACAAAACACAAAAACGCCCTAATCTGTAGGAGGAGAAGGCGCTTTTGTATTGAATCAAGTTCAAGACAGACCATATATTGGTACTGATGTCTTAGATCGGAATGAGCAAAAAAACTTTTGCACTTCCATTTATATCATATCAATCTCTTAGCCTACAGTACAAAAAATCAGAGTAGAAATAAAATTTCTTAAAAACCGATTTTTTACCCCGTTTACCCTTAAATACCTTAGAAGTAAACTACTGTCTTTGTTTGACGCAAATCTATCGGCTCAGAAATTTGAGAGATAAATCTAAGAGTTTTACCAAAACAATTAAATCATCGGTCTGTCTCGAGCTTGTTCCTTAAACCACCATTAAGTAACATAGCTAATGACTAATACAATTCAAACTCTCAGCGTCAACTCAAAATTCAACGGTAAAATCAATCGTCTCTACAAAAAACACGTTGAAGAGCTAATTATCAAACGAGCGTTAAATCCAGACTGGATTAAAGCAGGCTGTAGTTCCATAAATATTTCAGAAGCTACGGAAGTACTGCATTATTTAGCCAAATCCCCAGGAATTTTAATTCAAGGTGCTAACGGACAGTCCCAATTTAAACCAGACAAACCTTGGGCTGAAAAGCAGGGGAAAAAAGCTCCAAAATATCGAACAGCAGCAGGTGATGAATATGATGCGTTGTTACCAAAACATCCAACAGACCCTAATTACTGGTTGGATCTAGATTCGTTAAAGCAGCGATGCTACCAAATCAACGGACATCCTCTGTTGTTAATAACAGAAGGTGGTTTTAAAGCGATCGCCCCTTGTTCTCATGGCATACCAACTATTGCCCTACTTGGCGTAGAAATGGGTTTAACTTCCAGTAAACAAGATCCTCAAGGAAGGCGTTATTTAGTCCCGCAGCTTGAACATTTTGCCAGAGCGGGATTTGGGTTTATCTTAGCCTTCGACTGTGATACCTACACTAAAAAACCAGTAATTCAGGCATTAATCAAACTAGCTACTCAATTAGAAAAATTTTCGGTTCCTGTATACACTTTACCTAAGTGGAGCGAATCGGAGGGCAAAGGGATCGACGACTATATTCAGAACCAGGGAATTGAAGAATTTCGCAAACAGCTATTATCCCAAACTGTAAGCTTTACTGATTGGTTGGATGAATACGGTGAAAATGCTTTTAATCAAAAACCTCCTAAGCCAGATGAAATCGGCGCACAGCTAGCCGAAAAGTATAGAAATACTTGGGTTTACTGTGACGAACTTAAAACATGGCTAGCATATAGCCTAAAGACTCAAGGCATTTGGACAATAGTTAGCGAACAATATCTAGCAGCAGAAATTGACGCGATACTTGAATCGAGAAATATCGTTGGCTATGGCACAAACGCTTATATTCAAAATATAATCGGCAAGTTAAAACGAAAACTATTTATCAGAGAATGGTCGGAAAAGTCATCTGCTGATTGGCTGCCGTTCAAAAATGGGGTTTTAGAATTAGCCACCAACAAGCTTCACGAACACAATTCAGGTTTCAGATTTACTTGGCAATTACCACGAAACTATACCGTAGTAGAAACAAATTGGAAAACCATCGATAATTGGCTAACTCAAGCAACTCAGGGAAATATTGAACACAAACAGTTATTGATTCACTTTGCTGCTGCCGTACTGCGGGGTCGTAATGACTTACAAAAATTCCTCCATCTAATTGGTGATGGTGGTTCTGGTAAAAGTACCTTCACCAATTTGTTAACGGCTCTAATTGGCGAAGCAAACACTGCCACCTTAGATTTATCCAATCTAGAAGATAAACACGAAATAGCTCGCATTTTTGCCAAGCGTTTGGTAGTTTTCGCCGACCAAGACAAAGCACCAAAGAAAGTAAGTAATTTCAAGAAGCTTACGGGACAAGATAGATTATCTGGTCGTAAATTATTTCACGATGGATTTGAGTATATTTTTTCTGGACTGGCTGTAGTTACTAGCAATCGTCCTATATTCCACACCAACATTGGCAGTTGGCTGACTCGAAGAGTGGCGATGATTCCTTTTGACTATGAATATCCGAATCATAAAAAACGGGATTTAATCAAAGAATTCGAGCCAGAACTATCTGCATTTACTACCTATCTATTGAATATTTCTAATGCTGAAATTGATGCAGTCTTTAAAGGTTTAAATAAACAACAGAAAATTAGTCCGACAGTTTGGGAATCGCAAATCCGCAGTGATGGATTGGCTTCCTGGGTAAACGAATGGGTCATCGCCAATCCCGATTCTAAGGTCAAAATTGGCAGCAATAAATTCGAGTGGTCAACCGATGAAGATTACTGTCCGCAACAATCTACGTTGTACGGTAGTTATTCTCTTTATTGTCGAAGAACTGGTCGCTCGGCTAAATCTCCCCAGAACTTTTCGGCTGAGTTACTCGAACTAGTTAATCGCATTCTGGGTTGGAAAGCTGAGAAAACCAGGACTAGAATTAATGGTCAAACTGCCAGAGTAATTAAAGGATTAAAACTACGTTCAAAATACGACGATAGACCAACGGTAGAGGAAATCTTAGAGAGTGACAACTGTGGTGACAATAAAAATGACAACTGTGGTGACAGTCTAAAAGTCCCATCAGATACAGAAAGTGACAACGGTGACAACCCAAAATCAGATTCTAAGGAGAATAAAAACAACTTCTCCCCTCCTTATGACAGTCCGCCAAGCGTCACATATAAAAAAGAAGTTACAGATAATATTAGTGAGGATGCTTCTTCGGTGGTCATCCCTGTCACCGAGCGAGTGCAGCAAGAGTTTGAGCCTGTCACCCCTGCTGTCACAGAAGATGTCACAGAAGATGTCACCCTTAAAATAGACTGGCAATCTTATCCGTATCAAAGCCAGGACACTTTTACTCTCAAAAATAGAGCTAATAAAGTTAAAGAAAAAGTTTTAAGTTGTACTACCAATAATGAGTTGATTACTCTTCATGCCGAAGGTAAAGTCAGCCAAGCTGAAATAGATTGGTTAAAGTCTAATTTACTTACTACTACTGAATGCCAACACTTAAAAGCAGTAGAAGCTACCAGACAAACTAATTTGTTTAACCAAAGTGATGAAGAATCAACCAAAAAGAACCAAGAACCGAGTTTTGAATCTATAAAGCAGCAAATAGATCTAGAAAGAAAAAGAGTTGGTTGGAGTAAGGAAACAGGAATTAGTTATATAGAAGAAAAATATTCCGCAAGTCGCCGTCAAGATATGACTATCAAACAGCTTATCGAATTTAGAGATTATCTTCGGGGATTGACAGCTGAAAAACTAGAGGAAAATTTTGATGAAACAAACTAGTAATCGCCAACAATCAGTATCGGATCTTTATTATTTTCTTCTTGGTTTGTCTATAGCTGTTGAACCCTTCTTTCTCAAGCTGTTTTTTGCGACTTATCTGCCAGATTTTTACTATCGTGCGCTTACAGTCCCTATTAGTGTAGTTGTTGGGATAGTTGGCTTTCTAAAGTTGCAAAAGACAAATGGTGATACTACTATCGAGCAAACTGCTGTAACTATTTACCAAGCTTACGCTAAGATCTTAAATCCTGAGTTCAGGAGAAGCGTTTTATCTCGCTACCAGATTGATTTTAGAGTTTTATTTGATTCACTGAAAAATCCCCATTCTCAAGAACCAACAGTTCATATACATTTAAAGAAAGCTCTTAAAGGTCTTTGTCTAATTATCCTTTTTTCCAGCGTTTTCTTAGGGATTTCTTTCTACTTATTCTCAATTAATCTTTCTCGGTGGGGATGGTTTGAAACTAGTTTTACCTTTTTCTTTTACCTCTTTCTGATTTGTCTTACTAGCATCGCTGGTTTACTAATAGTTATGAAATCAACTAAACAGTTAAAAAATGCCAAAAGAAGTGAATCAGACTTAGAAGCACTTCTAAAAATGTTGAGAAAAGAACTAGAAGGTTGGCAGTTTGAATCTAGAGTTGTATTACCTTCTGCCAATCCAAAAGCCAAGAGGGATATAGACATTGTAGGAATTTCACCAGATGATAACTACTTTGTAATTGAACTAAAAAGTCACAAGGGAAAGGTGACATGGAATTCTTCGCTAAAAAAGCTCTGTCTACAACGAGAAAAAGATCCCTCACCCTTTCCTTTTGGGCAAGATTTTCTCAATCAAGTAAATAAACAAGCCAAACTATTATGTAATTCTAGGGAACTATCGCAATTTCCAGATAGAGTTTTAATTTTCTGGCGAGCTACAGTTGCCATCAGCACTAAAAAACGCCTTCAGCGAGGAGTTCAAATTTCTGATTCATCACGAATAGTAGAATTATTAGTGAAGCGTAATAATAAGCTCTCTGAGCGAAATTCAAATATAGCTAGCAGTAAAGTATCTACCTAATTTACTGATCACCCCAGAGAATGCTCATTGACTTCATGACTTTCCACTTTTGATTAATACGTCGCTCGGTCTGGTTCTAACGGATTTTGTGGGTAGTATAAATACTCAGGACAATTTCGACCGTTCAAGTTGCTGAACTTTCGCCTTTTTGCGTACTCAACCATTCATTTAGTAGTTCTTCCACCAATTCTGAAAAATCTTGGCTCTATCGTAATTCCCGTGGTAGACACTAGATATAGTGGTGTTCAGTTGAGAGCAAATCTTTGATAGCCATGAATGTCGAGTGTGAGTCGTTGAAAAAGATGATCGACATCAAAAATGCCATAGCAACGGTGTTTAAGCACCTTAACTCGGTTGTTAAATCCTTCCACAAAACTACTGGTGAGTCGCGACTGGAAAATAGTTAGTAATTTGGTCAAACCAAGTTTCAATAGTACCCAGGAATTTATCAAACTGAGAGATTTGGCTCTGGCGTACTCGTTTACACCAAGCACGAATAGCATACTTGCCTCCTTTTCGGGTATAGTTGCGTTCAAATATTTGGGTCAATTCTTCTCGCAAAATGTATGCTTCTTTCATTTTAGGCGAGTAACTGAAGAGACGTTGCAGTAACTCCCATTCCTCATCAGTAAGCTGCTCCAAAGATTTACGGAAAGGCCACATCGCACCTTTAATTGACTCATATTCTTTCTCGGATAACTGCTTCTTCAGTAGCTTGAGTTCCTGTCGTCGCACTCTATCGGCACAGCTACGATAAGCTCGTGCTACATGAAAGCGATCGATGATGATGTGAGCTCGTGGCAGTTGTTCTCGTGCTGCATTCACAAATCCCAGGTACATATCCGTACAGACCCGCTCAATAGTTTGACGCAGCTTGATGGGGATTGAGGCGAAGAATTTGACCACCGTCTCTTTCTTACGATCTGGCAGGACGGCTAATACTTCCACTCCTTGCTCCTTTAAGGGTGTGGTAATGAGAACTACATAATCTCGATGTCCTCTTTTCAAAGCAATCTCATCGATTCCCAATATTTCCAGCCGTTCAAAGTTCGACCAGTCTACCTTCTTTGTCACCCCACGGTCGAGCACTCCTGTGACTGTCTCCTCACTTATTTCCAGCTTTTTTCCGACATCTACCACCGTTGAGTTGACTAAAAACTTGAGTAGCCATTGCTCGTAAGGTTTTGTATTCGGACTCCGTAGTTCATGCCAGCTCAATCTTTGTGTTGTGGTTGGCTTGCCTTGACAATCAGTACATTGATATCGCTTCGGTCTCAACTCCACGTAGACTGGTTGCTCAAACACTGGTAAGTGTCTTAGCCTGATGGCATGGTCATAGCCATGGAAGTGACTAATTTCCCGACCACATTTACGGCATTTTGTACCTTTAAGGGTGCTTTCAACTCGGATGAGCCAATCTCCTGCTTTCGTTTTTGATACTTTCAAGACGCGAACATCGGGCAAGTCGAGGGGGATTTGAATCGCGTTATCCATCATGACCACCACCGTTAATTTGATATCTTTATCATCCCAAACTATTCCTCTTCTTGACAACCACACTATATCTAGTGCTTACCACGGGAATTACGGTAGAGCCTCTCTTTTCCCGTTCACCCTCATATGCTGCGACACGCTTGTGGCTATAAGTTAGTAAATGACGGACATGATATACGGATGATTCAGCAGTATCTTGGCCACAAGAATATTCAACATACTGTACGCTACACAACGCTTTCAGCTAATTGCTTTAACCAATTTTGGTCTGATTAATTCCCTTACCGACCAAAATTACGACCTTGCTATACAAACACCTAGATGAAGTCCGAGCCTTTACAAAAGTGCTAAGCTACTAAATTAGATGGTTTTTATATTTAGAAAATTACCTTATGAGTACGCTGGTCATCTTAAATTTGGGAAGCGGTAACCTTTGGAGTGGGTTTCCCCAAGTAACTGTTCGGATTTGGACGGCAGGAAGTAGCTTGCCAGAGCAGTCTGTAGGTAGCCTACCACCCGCCCCTCAATTAAGCGAACTATATCAAACTTGGCAGTCAAACTACCGCTGTCTGTGTAGTTCCCAATTGCTCCGTTCTGCCGTACTAGCTGTGGAAGAAGACGATCTGCTAGAAATTGACGAAGTGGGGATTACCAATGTTTCTCAGAATAATTTCGATTGGGTAAGCCAAGAACTATGTATAGAGTTAAATACCTGGCTAAGTACGAGGGGTTTTTTTAAAATAGAGCGACACATGAGATCGCAACTCCATCCAGCAGAAGAAATTCGCATCATTCTCGAAACCGACAATGATTTACTGCGACACTTACCCTGGCATAAATGGGAAATATTCCAAGATTATCGCAAAGCAAATATCGCTTTGAGTCAATCAGACTACAAAAGTCGCCGATTCCGACATACTCAAATTCTGAGAAACAAAATTAGAATTTTGGCAATTCTAGGCGATAGCAGAAATATCGATGTTAGGGCAGAAAGGGAGTTTTTGCAAAATTTACCCAATGCCGAAACCACATTTCTCGTCAATCCTGACCGTCAGGAACTTAATACAGAACTTTGGAGTTCACTCGGCTGGGATATTCTCTTTTTTGCAGGACACAGCCAAACCGAAGCAAAAACTGGACGACTCTACATCAACGAAAACTCCACAAACAACAGCATCACCCTTGAAAAATTAGAGGAGGCACTTAAAGCTTCCCTCGAACGTGGTTTGATCCTGACTATATTCAATTCCTGTGATGGATTGGGATTGGCTTCTGCCTTAGAGGAATTATATATTCCCGCTGTTGTAGTAATGCGAGAACCAGTACCCAATCGGGTAGCACAAGAGTTTTTAAGATACTTTTTAGAAGCATTTGCCATCGATAAGCTTTCATTTAATCGAGCGATGCGACGCTCTTGTAGGAAGCTACAAGGATTGGAAGAAGACTTCCCTGGAGCCTCTTGGTTGCCCATAAGTTGTCAAAATCCAGCTATAGAAATGCCAAAATGGTCGGAGTTGGATGGCTTATTGCATCAACCCTTACAAATAAATTTGGAATTAGAAACAAATACCGATAATCCGATTCTAGCTCCTAAGAGCGTTCGAGAACGGTCGCCAGAATTAGAGTCCGATGCTGAAGCTATTGTTACTGAGGAAACAAACAGTCAACCAGCTTCCGTTGTTACGAAACCAGAGACAGCATCTTTGTCACACCTTGCAGTTTTTCTGACTCCAGAGCAATATTCCCATGTAGAAAAAATCTTGTTAGATCTAATTGGCCCAGTCGCCTCTGCCTCGATCCAACAATTTAAGACACGGTCATTTACTCTCGAACAGTTAGTAGAAGAGTTGTCGGCTTACCTTTCTGTCTCTCAGATAGCAGAGTTCAAACGGCGGATAATACCTTTAGTGCAAGAGCCTGAGAAGCGCAGCACTCAAGCGCAAATAGACGCTCCTATTGTCTCCAAAGAATCAGAGATTACTGAGGTTTTAATCTGTGAATACGAACAAGCACTGGCTGAAATTATCGGACCTATTGCCATCTTTTTAGTTCGAGATACTCTAGCTTCCTTTCCTCAAATTTCTAAGGTAAAACTCATCGAAACCCTATCGGCTGAGATTGTCGAGCCTCAAAAAGCTGCTGAATTCAAACGGCAGTTTATCGACTCAACTTAAATTGCGACATCGTTGCTATGCCCAATATATCGCTTGAATCTACCAAGACAGCAATTATTAAAAAACTAGGCTTGAGATAAATTATGTTTTTCAAGACTCGCTTCGAGAATATCAAAATCGGCACTAAATTTAATTCATTTGTAATTACCATTTTCACCATCGGGATTTTACTCAGTGGTTTGACATTTTGGACGGCACTAGAGCATCGAGCAAAAACTGAAGTTAGCTCTAAAGCTTTAGTCCTCATGGAAACAGTAAATGCTGTGAGAAACTATACTCAAGATCGAGTCAATCCTCTTTTAAAAGAGAGAATAGAAACTAAGTCTGAATTCACGCCAGAGGCAATTCCCACCTTTGCTGCCAGAGAAGTCTTCGAGTATTTTCGTAAAAATCCAGATTATGCACGATTTATTTTTAAAGATGCTGCCCCCAATCCGACAAATTTGCGAGATCTGGCAGATGAGTTTGAAACCGAGCTGGTTGAGGAATTTCAGTCGCGAGGCACTTCCCAAAAAACTGGCTGGCGTGAGTTTTATGAAGGTAAGGTATTTTACGTAGCACGACCGTTTGTCATGGAAAAACAAAGGTGCCTCGAATGCCACTCAACTCCCAGCAAAGCTCCTCAAAGCTTGTTGACGACTTACGGTACCGAAAACGGTTTTGGATGGCAACTCAACCAGATCGTCGCAGCTCAGGTGGTCTACGTTCCAGCAGAAAAAATTTTTGATAGTGTTCGTCGTTCATTTGTGACCACTCTAGGAATTTTAGCCAGTACTTTTGTACTCATTAGTTTTTCCCTCAATTTCCTCTTGAAACGCTTTGTAATTCAGCGAATTCAGAAAATAGCCAGAACCGCACAAGCGGTTAGTCGTGGAGATATGAAAGCTGATTTTGAAGAAAATTCTCGAGATGAAATTGGTCTTCTAGTAATTGCTTTTAATCGAATGAAATATAGCGTCGAAGTGGCGATGAAACTCTTAAATAAAAGAAAAGAACAATGAACTAAATTTAACTAGATCGTGTTTGGTCAGATTTTGTTATTTAAACTGCATGAGTTCTAAATTCTGGCAACTATATATTCAAGTAATTTAAAACAACAAGGTTTATTAATATGAAGTGGAGTAATATCTATGAGTGTGTCTTCGAGATACTGGAAAATTTGGCGTATAGATCCCGCTAGCGAAAGAACGGGGTACAAACAAGTTTTATCACCTTTGGCAAAACAATTCGTTCAAAACCAATTAGCTAAAAATAACAATAGCGATCTAAGAGCGAATTTAATCTCTTATTTTTATCTAAGAGATCCTGCACTCGACACTAAAAGTCGCGCCCAAGCTGGTCTTTGTCTGAGGTGTTATGTATCCGAACCTATTTTAAAAGCCTGCTTCAAGTTGGATAATCTTTTTGGTGGTGACAAGCAGTTTGGCTACCAGGATTTGCTGACGTTTGTTCTCAATGATGACGGAAAAACATTGGTGATTTTAGATCGCGATCGCCAAACTCAACTTATTTTAAATCGAGAGGGGAAAGCCAAACCAACCGCTTACCCATTTTTTACCGTCAAAGTTTTGCAGACATATAATGCCGACTCCTCCTCGAGCATGAGCCTGGATAATTGGGCATATTTGCAAACCAAACAACATCCCGAACTTAAAAATTTCTTATCCGAGTTTGGTTTCCAACATCTCAGTGATTGGGCCTTGTTAAATAGAGCCAGACCGAAACAAATCGAGAGATTGGCAGAACGAGATCGCCATATAGTAGAAGTCTACCATTCAGTCTACCGTCGCGATCGAGTGCGACAGCGAAAGCCAGGAGCAAGAAGATGTCCCGACCCAAATTCGGTTCAATTAGAGGAAATGCTCGTCTGTTTGCAAGCCAAAAATGTCGCTATTGAAACTCCAGCCAAACTGCTTCAAGAACTAAAACAGATAGCAGTGCAGCTGAGACAATACGATGTCTGGAATAACAGAGAATCGTTGGAGGTTCGAGATCCCCATACTGGCGATTATACAACCAGAACGGATTTGCCTCACGAATCTATAGATGAATCAAATGTCGAACAACAGGAACTTGTAGAATTTTTACACGAACAACTTAAAATAGCTTTGGCTCAAACGATAGAGCAAGAAATTAAGAGTTGGGTAACTAAATTAGAAAAAAGTAAAAAATACGCTCCCTATGCCCAACAATTTATTCCTGGACTGCAACTGTATTACATTCAAGGTTTGAGTTTAAAAGACATTGCACCTAGACTGGAAATGGCAAATTGGGATCGAGCCAGACGCATCTTAAATCCAGGGGAACTACTCAATAGGGTGCGTCTGGTCTGCGTGCAAAAATTGCTAACAAGTATCTTAGAAAAAGCTCGCGAAAAGGGTTTAACCGAAATTCCGCCAAAATCAGAATATCTCCAAAGCGTAACCGAACAAATTGAAGCTTTTGCCGATGCAGAAATTTTTCAAGCAGCAGCCAAAGAAATTAGGGCAGGAAAAAACCGCAAAATGGAGAGTAGATATTCTCAGCAGCTTTGTCTGATTTTAAAAAATGTAACCTAGTGCAGCCTGGCTAAAATAATCCGTTAGGTAAAACAAGCTGAAAAATTGGGTGTAGTGACAGTTAAAATATTTAAGTGAAAAGTAGAAAGAAAAACTCGATGCCCATGAATAAAGCTTTAGCAATCATTCTCTCAAGCAGACAGGAAAGACTACTTCAACAAATAGTTAGAGGAACAACCAATTCCTACCGTCTTGTTAGAAGAGCGAAGCTAGTCTTGGCGGCAGCATCTGGAGAAAGCAATAGTGTGATTAGTCGAAGATTAGAACTAGATAGAGAGCAAGTAAGCTTGTGGAGAAAGCGATGGGGAGAAGCGAGTGAACAATTAGCAGTACTAGAAGAACAAGAGATAACTGACAAAGATCTAATGTCCTCGATCAAACAAATTTTAGGCGATCGTCAGCGTCCAGGGACAAATAAGTTTTTTAGTACAGAACAAATTATCCAAATTGTCGCCCTCGCTTGTGAATCTCCCGAAAAATCAGGAAGACCAATAAGTCATTGGACACCAAGGGAGTTAGCAGAAGAAGCGGTCAAAAGAGGAATTGTCCCCACAATTTCCCCCCGCAGTGTGGGACGTTTTTTAAAAGGAGGCTACCTTGCAACCTCATCGTCATCGTTATTGGTTAAACGCCAATCCTGATAACCGACAGGAATTCAAGGCTCAAGTAAAGTATATTTGTGAATTACATGCCTCAGCTCAAGCTTTATTTAACCAAGGAATAAATCTGATTAGTACCGATGAAATGACTGGGATTCAAGCCTTAGAACGATTATTTCCTCAAAAAGCCATCAAGCCCAAACGAGTTGAACGCATCGAGTTCGAGTATATTCGCCACGGAACCTTGAGTTTAATTGCCAACTGGCATATTGCCAAGGGGCAAGTTGTGAGTCCCTCTCTGGGAGTCACTCGCACCGAACAAGATTTCTGTCAACACATTTCTCAAACAATTGATACTGATTCGAATGGGGGCTGGATTTTTATTGCAGATAATCTTAATACTCATCAATCTGAATCCTTGGTACGTTTAGTTGCTCAACGCTGTGGTATTTCTGATGATTTAGGAATTAAAGGAAAATCGGGAATTCTCAAATCAATGGCAACAAGAGCAGCTTTCTTATCTAATGAGAGTCATCGCATTCGCTTCGTTTACATTCCCAAACACACTTCCTGGCTCAATCAAATTGAATGTTGGTTCAGTATTTTAGTCCGACGTTTGCTCAAACGAAGCAGCTTTGCTTCAACGATAGAGCTTCAAGAAAAAATTCTTGATTTTATTGATTACTTCAACCGAACCATGGCTCAACCTTTTGTCTGGAAATTCAAGGGATTTTCAGACAAAAGGTTGAGCTGAGGGTTTATTTCTACCACCCTGCACTAGTTAATCTAAATAATATTTAAAAATGAAAATGCTCGAATCCCCAAACACTTCAACTGATTTTAGGCTCTTATTACCAGAGTCTATCTGGTTAGAGCCAGAAGATTTCGACCGAGCTAAAAACATTAGCAAACGAGTAAGTTCTGAATCGAACCAGTGGCAAATTTATTTAAATACCTTGGCGTTGTTTGCCTTAGAAAAATGGCTTAAAGAAAGAATGCCAGAGCAATCTATTAGCACGAGCGAGCGGGTAATTGAGAATACAGGTAGGCTCGATCTGGGTGAATTCAAAGTTTGTGCGATCGCTACCGATAATCTCCTCGATGAACTAGTCGAGCTACCGAGAAATGTCCTAGAGTCTCCCGAACTAACAACCCATTTTTACGCGCTCTTGGAAGTGTTAGAAGAGGAAGAAGAAGTTATTTTTAGAGGTTGTCTCAATTATGACCAATTGATCGATTATCGCGATCGCGTAAATTTACAACCCCAGGATAATTTTTATCAGTTACCACTATCTTTATTCGATACCGAGCCAAATCACCTGTTGTTCTCTTGTCGTTTCCTCGAACCATCCAGTATTTCTCTACCTGTGGGAACGGCTCGGATGACGACAGCAGAACCTGTAGAATACGTTCGAGAAAGCACGACTAAATTAAGTCAGTGGTTGCAGAATGTCTTTGATGAAACCTGGCAGACAATTGACTCGCTCATTAACCCAGAAGCAAATTTAGCCTACGGTCTTAGAAATGATGCCGATGAAGAAGTGAAGCGAGCCAAACTCATTGACTTAGGGATGCAGTTGGGAGAGCAAAATGTAGCATTATTGGTGAAAATTAAAGAGGAAACCAATGAAAAATTAGCTGTTTCCGTCCAATTACATCCCAGTGGTGGAGCGAGATCTTTGCCACCAAACTTAAAACTAATTTTATTGTCAAAAGCAGGAAAAACTCTTCAAGAAGCAGAATCGAGAACCAGAGACAACTGCATTCTACTCAGACCTTTTAAAGGAGAAAAAGGAAAACGATTTCAAATTCAGGTGAGTTTAGGAAGTTTGAGTATTACGGAAAATTTTGAACTATAAAATAGGGGGAAAGTAGGTGCGATTCGTTTCGTTTCGTTTCTTTTACCAACCAATAACCGACACTGCTTGCTTTTTCTGCTCTGGGGACACCTCTAAATATCTCTGCAAAGTTCCCAAATCGTTATGACCCGATATCTCTTGAATATGTCTTAAAGGGATACCTGCATTGTGCATCTGTGTTAGGGCTGTTCGGCGAAAACTATGGGTACTAACTCCTTCTACGTCAATCCGCCTGCAAGCAGCCCGCAGAATTTTATCCGCCATCGAACGACTCAAAGCCAAACCTTTGCGACTGGGAAATAAGAATTGATTATAAGGATTGGTCAAGGGCTGATATTCAGACAAATACTGCTTTAAAGGAGCGGGAATATCGATCGTGCGGGTTTTGAGCTTCCCTTTCGTGGTAGATTTGCG
>JASJEI010000036.1 GCA_030064795.1 Pleurocapsa sp. MO_226.B13
GGCGATGCAGAAGGCGATACGATTTCAAACATTAAGAATTTAATTGGTTCGGATGAAGACGATACTTTAATCGGTGACGATCGCGATAATATTCTAGAAGGTATTGAAGGTGATGACCTCGTACAAGGTAATGATGGCAACGATCGCCTTTATGGTGGTGAAGACGATGACACGATCGAGGGTGGTAGTGGTGCTGACTTGTTACAAGGTAACGAAGACGATGATTATCTCAGTGGTGGCGCGAACAATGACACCATCTTTGGTGGTGAAGATGATGACACCATAGAGGGTGGTGGCGATCTTAACTTCCTCAGTGGGGATGCAGGGGACGACTCTCTAATTGGTGGTACGGTTAACGATACACTTCTGGGTGGCTTTGATAACGATACTTTATTTGGTGATGCGGGAATTGACACTCTCGATGGTGGTTCGGAAAATGACTTCCTCGATGGTGGTGAAGACAACGATCTGCTAACAGGTGCGACTGGTGATGATACCCTGATTGGTGGAGAAGGCGATGACATAATTAATGGTGGTTTTGGCATCGATTCTCTGGCTGGAGGAAGTGGAGCGGATATATTTGAATATAATGAGCTTCAAGACTCTACCCTAGATCGAGGCATCGATCGCATCGAAGATTTAGAAATTGGCAGCGATGTAGTTGCCGTCCCAGAAGTAATAGCGGGTACGGAAGTTCCTCCACTTGGTGCTGTCGATAATTTAGATGAAGCTAGTATTGCTTCAGTATTAACAGATGATACCTTTGCAGCTAATACTGCGGTAACATTTACCGAGGGCGAACGCACTTTTCTGGCTATTAATGATGGTAATGATGGGTTTTCTGCTAGTAATGACGGACTGATTGAAATTACTGGCTTTAGTGGCGATTTAGCTGACTTTTCCCTGGGAAACAGCAACCAGATAACCGATGTACCAACTCAGTCGGCAAGTTTACCAGATAGTTCTCTGCCTCAAACCGAAGTACCTTGGCAAAACGAGGAATTAGACCCCCAACAGATTTTTATCGAAGATGCCAGTCAGATTCAAGATGCGATCGCCAATGCTAACCCAGGAGATACTCTAATTCTTAAAAACGGTGTCTACGAAAACCTCAGCGTCTATCTCAACCAGTCAGGTATTACCTTCCGTCCAGAAACAGCAGGAGGAGTTACCATCACTGGTGATTCCGATATCTATATCGAATCAGATTATATTACCGTTTCTGGGTTTCAGTTTGATGAAATTACCTCTGGCGATTTACCAATAGTTCATTTTGTCGGTGCTAACTACAGTAGATTTACTAACAACGCCTTCTCTGACACGGGAGTTGACCCTAAAGATCGCACCATCGTCGTTCAAACTGACTCGCGGTACAATCAAATCGATTATAATTTCATGGATAATAATCTCTCCATTGGAATTGCAATTATAGGTACTCGTGATATTAGCGACAGTAGAGATAACGTCGAGCAGGTTTCTAATTGGTACAATCGTATCGAAAATAACTACATTAGAAACATTCCCTATCCTGGTGGCGATGTTAATGGCAGGGAAGCCATTCAGCTTGGGCAACTAATTAGCAACGAAGACTTAGGAGTCATTGGACGCAGTGTAGTCGAGTCTAATCTGTTTGAGAATGTTGATTATGACCCCGAAGTCGTTTCGGTTAAAACCAACGAAAATATCGTTCGCAATAACACCATTGATAGTAGCGAAAATGGTGGGTTAGTTGTCCGTGCGGGAGATGACAACTTAATAGAAGGCAATTTTATCTTCGATGCCCGTACTGGAATTCGCTTTAATGGTTCCGATAATCAAATAATTAACAATTATATCGAAGGAGGCGATCGCGGACTTCGTTACAATCCAACTGACCCCTCTACCAACGTTACCATCGCCAATAACACCATTGTCAACACCGAAGAGTTTGGTATTATAGCCACTTTCGATGCTGGAACACCCGCTAGTGTCAACATTGATAATAATATCTGGCAAAGTAATGATGGAATCTTAATCGACAGTTCCCTCAGTTTAGTCGAGGCATTTTGGAAAAACAACATCGTTTGGACAACAGAAGATGGAGAATTAGGGACGTTACCCCCCGCAGGAGTTACCGAAAACAACCCCTGGCTGGTCAACTCTGGCGGAATTGAGCGACTTTCTCCCAACAGTCCTGCGGTGGATGCTGGTATTTCCGTACCAGGAGTTAATTTCGATATCGACAGACAACTAAGGAATAACCAAATCGATATTGGTGCAGATGAGCGATCGACAGCACCGATAAACAATCAACCCCTTACCCCTAGTGAAGTAGGAGCGTTCTGGACAGAAGGAGAACCAGGCAAGAATTTATCTACTAATACGGGAGAAATTCTTTCAGGTAGCAGTAATAATGACTATCTAGATGCTTCAGGGGGAAGAGAAAATCTACTTTTAGGTAGAGGTGGAAACGATGAAATTATCTTCGGCAAAAACAATATTGGTTTTGGTGGAGATGGCAATGATTATCTAGAAGCCAAATATGGCACTAACAATTTCATCATCGGTGGTAACGGTAACGACCAAATTATCGTAGTAAATAACAATTTTGCTTCGGGAGGCAATGGCGATGACTTATTTGATGCCAAATTTAGCAGTGGTGGCAGTGTTCTGGTAGGCGGTAAAGGAAATGACGAATTTTTAATGGGTACAAACGATAGTATATTTGGTGGTCAAGGTAGCGATCGCTTTTTCACCTATTTTGGTGGCAATAATACTATTACTGGTGGTGCTGGTGCTGACGAGTTTTGGCTTGCCAACGGTCAGATAGCTGATTCTCCCAATATTATTACCGATTTTGAACTAGGGACTGATGTTATAGGAATTAGTGGTTTAAACTTAACCTTTAGCAACCTCAACCTGATGCAAGAGGGAGAAGATACGATCGTCGCTGTCGGCGATACTCAACTGGCAGTTTTACAGGGAGTTAAAACTAATGACCTAAGTAAAACTAATTTTAGTTTCACCTAAAGATAGAGCGATCGCGCTTACCAAATTTTTTCCCTCGCGATTGCACCCATTCGGGCATAAACGCTCCGCCCTAAAGGACTAGCCCTAAAGGATTAGCTCCGCTTCCCTAAAGGACTAGCTTCGCGTCGCGCTCCGCGTCCTTCGCGTCGCGCACCGGCAAAGCCGATCGCCAGCGTGTATTCACATTCAATCTAATTTGTTAACTATGAAACGCCCTAGTAATGTCATTCTAGCCTTTATCTCAATGTTAGTAGCTACTTTTGTAATTTGGATAGTATGGTTGATTGTTCTTCAAGCGACTCAATCTCCTGAAATCAAAATAGAAGAAGATTCTGAATCTCAACTAGACGATCGCTATAAGATCTTATAAACAAAGACACAAATCTTCGCAAGTCAGAAATCTAATTGCGGTGGGCATTAGGATATTATGCGTCACGTTAAATACACCTTTCAATGCCCACCCGACATTTTTTGATTTTTACTTTATAAATGCTCTCTCAACTAAAGAGCCAAAAAACAATTTGGCAACCTAAACTTTAGCCAGATCTTTAAAATTAATTTTTAAATAATCTTCTTCCATTTTTGCTCCTGATGGTTGGAGTGCTGCTAAAGCTTGAGGAAGGACTAAATTACGGCGATGATTACCAATTCTGACATTGAGTTCATCACCAGTTTTATTTAGCTGGATTTTTTCTTTAGGAATTCCTGGGAGATATAAGTGCAGACTATAACTTCCCTGCTCTTGAATTACTTTGATCGTGTTTTCTTTGTAGTAAACCTGAGTGGGATCTTCGTCTTGATATAAAATCTCTTTAAGCTTCTCTAGTGCTTCAATACCGCACATTTCTGTGGGAAACAGAGGAGCTTCTTTAACGGGGAGGGGATGAAAATTGCTATAAATTTCCTGTTTATAGATATCTTGATTTGCTTTCCAACGCTGGAAGAAAGGATCGTTCACTTCGTTGGGAATGACTCGGTTAGCTACGACCAAATCTGTGGCAACATTATACAAACTGAGATAGGCATGAGCGCGGAGAGATTCTTTGATCACCATCTTTTCAGGATTCATCACTAAACGTACCGAAGTCTTAGTGTTGTCGGTCAAGACCTTCTCTAAAGCTTCTATTTGCTCGTAAAATTCATAAGGAGCGTCCATCACCTCATTATCGGGTAAAGAAAAACCCGCGATCGGTTTAAAGAATGGTTCGACTAGGGGACGTAGGGCTGCGGACATTCCTTGAAGTGGCTTATAAAAGCGTCTCATATACCAGCCACCAACTTCAGGTAAACTCAGCAGTCTTAATGCTGTTCCCGTAGGGGCAGAATCGATAATCAAAATCTCAAAGTCACCTTCGTCATAGTGACGTTTCATTCTCACCAAACCAAAGATCTCATCCATCCCTGGCAAAATTGCTAACTCTTCAGCTTGGACACCATCTAAACCCCTTGCTTGTAAGACTTGAGTAATATAACGTTTAACAGACCCCCAGTTACCTTCCAATTCCCGTAGGGCATCAAGCTCTGCACCCCAGAGATTAGGGCGTACCTGTTGCGGATCGTGTCCCAACTCAAGATCGAAACTGTCTGCCAAAGAGTGAGCAGGATCGGTACTGAGTACCAGGGTTTTATAACCCAACTCCGCACAACGCAAGCCAGTTGCAGCAGCGACAGAAGTTTTACCCACCCCGCCTTTACCAGTCATTAAAATTACACGCATAGAAAGTTTAGATCCCCAATCCAATATATTTACATTGCTTAATCTTATTTATTATTGTGACGCTTTTTGACCCGAAAAGAAATTTTGACGCAAAACATTCCAGGGAGAAATATGCCAATAATCAACGTGAGAAGCGATCGAATTGTCTCGATTTATCTTTAATTCACTCCAGCCAGGAATAGATAAACGAGGTTTCCAAGGTAAAGGAGGAGTCATATTCAGCGTCCACTCGGTTTTAATCTTTTCACCTTCTTTGGTTATATTATGGAGTTCCATGTTGATATCACTAAAGAAATTACTCAAAAAGCCAATCATCTCCCGATACTTTTTTACTCCCCGAAATTCATTCAACGGATCTTTAAAGTAGACATCTTCGGCATAGATCTCAAAAGTCTGATTTTCTGGAAATCTCTGATAGTCCTCTCGTAAAATTGCTACCAGATCTTGCTGTTGATTGTTAATAGTTGATGGTTGATGGTTCATAATTGTTTTTATGGACTAAGCATGGGTGTAAGCTATGTAATCGTAAATGTAGCAACTACAAACTACGAACTCCGAACTACTTAAACCTCAACCTCCGACCACAAACGCTCTAACTGCATCTTCCAGGCTGCTAAAAACTGTTCTCTTTGAGCGGGGTCTTGATCTACACCACCCATAACTCCTTCTTGATAAAAACGGTCTATGGTTTGGTAGGTAGCTTCCAAACTTTGTCCTTGAGCTTTGGCCGCTTTAACTATTTGAATAATTTGCTTTTCAATTAATTGGTTGAAAGATCCTGATAGACCTTTTTCCACTAAGGATACTAGAGAGGTGATCGCACTTTCAAAATCTTCTGGGACTAGACTTTCTAAGCGATGATGAAATACTCCCCACAAAACATTTTGACTAATGGCGTAACGGACTTCTTGGGTAGCATCAAAATTGTCTTCTAGTAACTGTGCTAATAAGGACTGGGCTTCACTGGCTGCTGCAATGGGAGTTAACAGTCTTAGCCAAGTACGATCTTCAGAAAGAATAACTAGCAGGTGAATCTGGGAGTTTTTGATTTGCCAAGCTTCTTCTACGTCGTGTTTAATATCTTCTGCGTTAAATAATCTTTCTAGAATAGGTGTTATTTCTGCTATTTTCATTTTTTAACGTCTAAGTGGGTATGTTATTCTTTCTTAATTTAACTTTAGTTTAATTGTTTTCTGCCAGCCAAGAATCTGTATTTTTATATATTTGCGAGAGATTATACTCTATGAGCCAAAAAAAGCATGGTAAACCGCATAAGCGATCGCAGCACCGCACGATTAAACAAACTCTAGCCGAATTAAATTACGATACTTATCAAACTCATTGTCACTGGATTGAATACGCTCAGAAATTAGCCCAAACAGCAGGCGATCTAGGAGAAATACCTGTTGGTGCTGCGATCGTCGATGCTGAGGGGAAGTTAATCGCAGAAGCTGCAAACCGCAAGGAAAGAGAAAGAGATGCTACCGCCCACGCTGAAATTTTGGCAATTCGTGCTGCTAGTAAAGTCAAACAAAGTTTCTATCTTAAAGATTGTACTCTTTATGTCACCCTCGAACCCTGTCCCATGTGTGCGGGAGCGATTATTCAGTCGCGTCTGGGATTATTAGTTTATGGTGCTGACGAGCCAAAAACAGGAGCAATTCGTACTGTCATCAATCTTCCCGATAGTTACTGTTCCAATCATCGACTCAAGGTATTGGCAGGAATCAAAGAAGAATCCTGTCGTCGCCAGTTACAGTCGTGGTTTAGTCAACGTAGAGATAGTAAGATTGTTAGTGATTAGTGGTTAGTTGTATTCCCTCGTTCCTCTGCCTTTTGACTTCACTGACTAGTTAATTTTTATCAAAGACTGCGATCGCTTTAATTCTGTTAAATTCTTGTTTCCCGTACAGAACAAAACTGTTTTAATCTCGGCAATCAATAGTTCAATCAATTCATCTAAAGCAGCTTCTGATTCCGATGCTGCTTGCAAAAAAGGAAAAGCCAAACCTGCCAAGTCTGCCCCTAATGCGATCGCTTTGGCTGCTTCCATACCATCCCGTAAACCTCCCGATGCGATCAAAGGTAAATCTGGATAGTGCTGGCGAATCTGGACAATACAGTCGGCAGTGGAAATTCCCCAATCGGCAAAAGTCTTGCCTAGTCTGCGTTGTAGATTATTTTCTGCTCTTTGGCTTTCTACTTTTGCCCAGGATGTTCCTCCCGCACCAGCTACATCGATAACGGCTACTCCTGCATCAATTAGTTGTGTTGCCATTTTTGCGGAAATGCCGTTTCCTACTTCTTTGGCAATTACAGGCACATCTATTTGTTGACAAAGTTGTTTAATTTTAGCTAACAACCCTTTAAATTTAGTATCTCCGTTGGGTTGGATACATTCTTGTAAAGGATTGAGATGCAAAATCAGAGCATCTGCTTCTAGAATCTCTACTACCCGCAAACACTGCTCTAAGCCATAAGTATAGTTAAGCTGTACTGCTCCTAAATTGGCAAATAACATTGCATCAGGAGCGAGCGATCGCACGGCAAAGGTATGAGCGGTGTCGGGATTTTCGACTGCAATTCGTTGCGAACCGACTCCCATCGCCAGTCCATGTTTTTGGGCGGCGATCGCCAGACGACAGTTAATCGTTTTTGCCTTGTCCGTACCTCCTGTCATCGAAGAGATTAAGATAGGAGCATTGAGAGTCTTATTGAGAAATTCAGTACTCAAATTAACTTCGCTCAAGTCTAATTCGGGCAGACAAGAATGCTCAAAACGATACTTATCTAATCCATTGGTAAGATTACGAAACTGTACGTCGTCTTCTAGACAAATACGCAGATGATCGGCTTTTCTGGTTTGCGTATTAGTCATCGATTTTTACTCCATATTAGTTAACCTCAATATCGTAATTGAATTTTTGTCATCTCCTGCAAAAAATCAAAAAAATGAGGTGAACTGTAATAATTCACCTCGTCTAATTGTTCTCACTAGCAGTATTAAATTAAAATTTAGCTGCCGATCGAGTTATCTTCTACCACGCATACCCTTAGCCATGTTGCGGAACATATCCATGCCGTCATCAGATTGACGACGTTTTTCAGGGCTTTTTTGAGTGGACTGGAAACTTGTGGATGCAGGTGCAGCCTGGGGCTGAAAATTAGTTTGACTAACCGCCGATCCTCCTGTAATTCCAGGTTGAGACTGGGAACTGGGAGTAGGACTGAAAACAGTATTGGCGGTGGTGTCTTGATTGGTGTTGCTTCCTTTGTAAAGATTTGAGCGATCTTCTAAGGAAGAAACTTCGTTTTCAATTGCAAAACCATCTTTGTTTTTTAGGGTTTTAGGAAAAGTTCTTCTGGTTCTTTTGCTTTTCCTCATGTAGTTGATGTCTCCCATAGTCATGGAATCATCAGGACTTAAGAAAAAATCTTTGTCTGCCATTTTGATTTAATATCTCCTACTTACTAATAGTTATTTGATGAAGTTAATAGTTGTCTCAGGTTGCTATCTCCGCAGATCTTAATTGCGGAAAGTAACCAATAATTAAATTAAGTTAAGTATTATTTTACACATAAATAATGCTAATAGTCAATATAAATGCGGAGCAAATTTAGTAAATTTAAACTAGAGTTTTGGCTGCTGCGATGCCAAGAATGATCCCCAACTATTAAAAAATAGAAACATAATGCCTTAAATTGGCAAAGATGCTATTTAACTATAAAAGCAGTTGTTGATTTTGGAGCAAAAACATGAGCAAATTACGTAACATTCTACTTGGTGCTGGTGTAGCAGCAGTCGGTGCGATCGGAGCTAAAAAAGCAGTAGATTATCTACGTAACCGCGACAAAGAAGAGGTTGTGGATGAAAGCCAAGGTGATGCCGAAAATATAGCAGCAGACGAAGTAGCATATGCTACTGTCGAACCGAGTTCGGTACAAGATTTTTTAGATCGCAGTTTTGGCAATCCTGGTCGTTATGTACCGACTCGACCTCCAAAGGTATTTGAATATCAAGACAATCAGTACATGGTTATTTGGGCAAGAGACAATCAAAAAGATAAAAATCAAATGATGGCTTTTAAATATACTGATGCAGGTCGCCAGATGGTAGCTAGTGTTGGTTATACAGATGAAGAAACCGACTATAACCTTAACTTAGACGATACTGATTTTGCTGTAGAAGTCAACGGTGAAAAGCTAGTAAGCGGACAAGGTGCTACCGACGGTGCCAACGAAGTCGATTTTGTCCTCGCATAAGCAAGTAAGATTTAGACTCTGCACTGGAGGTTAGTTTAACTAGCAGACAGTGCTTTTTTTTGTTTATATTGGTCGATAATTTGTTGAGAGATACTAGAAGGCATTCTTTTGACTTCCGAATTAAGAGCGATCGCAGCTTGTTGTGGTTTGGCGATCTCGAGAAAGTCTAAAACTCTAGCGATTTGAGATTGAGCGTCTTTTAAAATCTCTTCGTATACTATTTCTAAAGCTTCTATTTGATTCACTTCGAGCATTCTTCTCAAACGAGCTTCTTGATTTTGAATAAATTTATATTTTTGCTCTACTTCTAATAAAAGAGCATCATCAATCTGAATATTGGCTAATTTTGATTTATACGACCGATCTTCAGCATTATTATCTGCACCAAGATCTTGAAGATGCCAAACTTCTGTTTTTTGAGCCAAGACGAGAGAGACAGCTTGGGCCACTTTATCTTTTCTGATTAACAAGATAAATCGATCGAGCGATTTAAATATTTTCCTAAAATTTGGTTTAGTTTGACGTAACTCAAATAGAAAATGCGAGATTAATTTAGTTCCAAAAACTCCATTACTAGTGGCTTGGTGCTGCTTCAAATTATCTAGTAACCTGAGATAATTAAAATCACAGTATCTTGCTAATTCTTGAGCAGCCAAACGTAAATGCTCTGTAGGATGACCAGCCAGCTCTGTAGAACTTAATAACTGACAAAAATAAGTCGAACCAGACCGAGGAGTAGTTAAAATAGCATAGGATATTGCAGGATTTTGAGGACTATCCGATGTGGACTGTAATAGTTCTCTTTTACATAAAAGATTGATAAAAATGTCTGCAAATAATCTCAAGACGGGTAAATCGACCTGAAGCTGACTCAGCTTTGATTCGACTTTGCTAGATAAACAAATTTCATCCTTCAATGAGACAATAACTATTGCTTGATATTGTTTTTTGTTTAAAGCGATCGCTGATAAATCATCGAGAGAATTATTCGATAAATCATAATAATAATTCCCGTCAATTTGTTTGTGTCGAGCAAAGAAATTTTGAATATATTCTAAGGGTTCAGTTTCCCCAACCAAAAATAATCGATCTTGGAAAGATAATTTTTTTAAAAACCGTGTTTCTTCCACAGCTTCAAATATTTTTGCTAATTCCATATTAGTTAATATATATATCTAACTGATGATTGGGATTGGTCTTTTTTGACCCTAGATTTTGACCCTAGATTATTTTCCAAATGCTTGATTCAGCTTTTTATGTCTAACCAAGCTAACTCATTTTTCAACGATTTGCTAGCCGAGGAAAATTAGAGCGCACTACAGCTTGTAGTTATTTTTCTACATTTTTTCCTAACCTAAACTCTGTCCTCGGTTTGATTTAGCTTCCGTCTGGGAAGCCCCGCGTTCTGCTGGAAGCGAACGTCTGGATGAAAAGACGGGCTGGCACTGGGAATTATGAGTAGTTAATTCAGTATTTACGTAATCTTTATATATCAAGGGTTTCGAGCATTGTATAATTAAACTTGAGCGTATCAGTAGGGGACTACAACCCGAAGATCGGAAAACAAAAATCCATCCTGTAGTAGAACCTTGAAAATCGTATATAGAGAGTTGCAACCAAGAAATAGTCTCAATTGGAGGCTCGGTGGTTGCGTAAAATATACGCCGTAATAAGGATGTATTCTAAAAGCTGTACCGCTGGACTGGCGGGAACGGAAACTGCCTGGGCAATCAGAGCGTCGGGGGTGCATGGTACTTGTACTGTTCATCTAGATAGTGGGTGCAAAACTTTGAAAAAGGAAATAACCAGGAAAACCTAATCGCGAGGTTAGGGAAGCCCGCGTTGTATGCGTAGCATCAACGTCGGGAGGAAGTCACCTTTTACTTAAGACTGTCATGTTCGGTTAGAATCCTCTCTACTCTTGCTTCTTCAATTTTGCTGGTTAGTTTTTTCCCTTCGTAAATATCTCTTTGGGTTTTAGTTAAACTAATCGTCGAACCAACAGTAAAAGTCAATCCCATACCCATAAAACCTTTAATCCAACCATTTACAGGTAAATACAAAATTCCGATTGCCGTAGCAGAAATAGAAATAATAAAAGATAACCAAGTTTGAATTACCCAAGCCGAACTATGATCCTGATTAAATGATTTTTTGACCATCACCATATTTTTCTGAATAAACAAAGTTAAATTACCAAAGATCTTATCCAAGTTTGTTTTCAGAGATTACACTCAGGTGACAGTTACCCGATTGGATCGATTGGCTTAATTCGAGATCGCTGCGATCGCAATTGAAGCCTGTTGAAATACAACTAATTTTCAATCACATTTAAATCTTCGGCTGCCATCTTGTATAGTACTTTTAACATAAGTCTCAGCCTTTTTTTTGGTTAAGTAATCTTCGTCGAACTCACGTGTAATTAGAATTCGGCGATCGCCTGTTCTAAAATATTCATCGTAGACAGTATTTGAGCCTCGGTATGCAAGCAAGTAATGAAAAAACGTAATCGCGCAGCATCGTAAGGAACAGAGGGATATACCATCGGGTTGACGTTGATTCCTTCTTTAATTAAATGCTGCGATAAACGCACTGCCTTATGTGGTTCGCCAACAATAATGGGAATGATGGGAGAGTTAGCACTATAGCCAGGGTTAAATTTTCTGCTTTTAGCTAAATCCAGGCAAAATTTGGCTCTACTCTGTAGCTTTATCGCTCTTTCTGGTTCTGAATTGAGTAATCTAATTGCTGCTATGGCTGCTGCGGTATTAGCAGGGGACATTCCGACGCTAAAGACAAAACCAGGGGCGGTATATTTAAGATATTCAATTAGTTCCTGACTTCCTGCAATATAGCCACCACAACTAGCAAAAGATTTACTTAAAGTTCCCATCCACAAGTCTACATCTGTAGGTTGTAGGTTGAAATGTTCTCTGACTCCACCACCAGATAAACCCAATACGCCGATAGAATGCGCTTCGTCTACTAAGAGGAAAGTTTGATAGTATTGCTTCAACTCTACTATTTCGGGTAAAGGTGCGAGATCGCCATCAGTGCTGTAAATCCCCTCAACAGCGATTAATACTTTCTCATATTTAGTTCTTTCCCGTTCTAAAATTGCCTCTAAAGCTCGAGTATCATTGTGGGGAAAATCAATAATCGTCGCCCCCGAAAGTTTACAACCTTCCTGGATACTATTGTGACTAAGGGCATCGCAGATGATTAAATCCTTTTCGCCAAACAGATGACCGATAGTGCTAACGTTAGTAGCATGACCGCCAACATATACAATCGCGTCTTCTGTACCAATAAAATCGGCTATTTCCCTTTCTAATTCTAAATGTAGGGGACGTTCTCCCGAAAGCAAACGACTGGCTGAAACCGAGGTGCCGTATTCGGCGATCGCCTTTTGGGCTGCTGCGGTAACTATGGGATCGCCTGACATTCCCAGATAGTTGTAGCTAGAGTAATTAATTAACTGGCGATCGCCCGTTCTAATAGTGTCTTTAGCGATGCCTTGATGCAGACTAAAAAACGGATTGCCTAATTTCTCCACTCTTTCTAGATCTTTTTTGAGATTGAGATATTCTGGAGTAAGTTTAAATTGACTGTATTCAGGTTGAATATCAATTTTACTGCGATTAACTAATGGTGACGTTGATGTTTGCCGACTAGATTTTTCCTCGATCGTCGCCTCCAGATCTTTTCTGCTGACTCGTTCCTGCTGACTCGTTCCTGACTCGTTCCTGACTCGTTCCTCAAACAACTCCTGGGCGATATAATCCGTTAATAATTCCACACTGGGATAATCAAAGGCTGCGGTTAAAGATACTGCATCGCCAAAGCTAGCTTGCAGGTTATTTTTAAACTCTACCGCCATCAGCGAATCCATACCCAAGTCGGCAAATTTTTCTTGCGGATCGACATCTTCAGCATCGGGGTAGCCTAATACCTTGGCTACTTGAAGACGAATGTGTTCCTGTAATCTTTGGTGTCTTTGGTTTGGGGGGAGGTTAAATAGCTGTTGAATAAAGTCAGAGATAACTTTGGGTTTAGTTTCTGTCTGGGGTTGTAGCTTAGCAAAAAAAGGATTAGCTGGTTGTTGGCTTAAGAAAGTTTGCCAGTCTACAGGGAAAACAATCGTTTGAGTTGCCTGTTCTTGAATTAGTTGTTTTAATACCTTGAGTCCCTGTTGGGGTGCGATCGCTTTTAACCCCTGTTGAGTTAATCTTTGCTGTTGTTGGGGAGTCAGACGCGCAGCCATGCCTACTTTATCCCAAATACTCCAGTTGATACTCAATCCTGGCAAACCCAAACTACGGCGATAGTTCATTAAATTATCTAGATAAGCATTTGCTGCTGCGTAGTTACTTTGTCCTGCTGCACCAAATACCGATACAACTGAAGAGAAACAGACAAACCAATCTAAATCTAGATTTTGAGTAGCTTGATGTAAATTCCAAGCACCCAGTATCTTTGGCTGCAAGACAGCTTGAAAACGTTCCCAGGATAAGGTTTTAAGTAAGCCATCGTCAAGGATTCCCGCAGCGTGGATGATGCCCCGTAGAGGGGCAGTAGGGGCGAACGGCTGTTCGCCCTCAGAGAAAGCAGAGGGAGAGATAATATTTTTTACCGCATTATAGTCGGTAATATCGACTTGAATGACATTGACTGTAACGCCTTGTTGTTGAAGTTGCTTTATTTGTTTTTGGGCAGATTCCGAAGCTTGGCTTCTACCGACGAGGATAAGATTTTTTGCCCCCTCTCGAACTAGCCAACTTGCTACTTGTAACCCTAATGAACCCAAACCACCAGTAATTAGATAGCAACCATCTGCTTTAGCTATTGAATTATTAGCAGGAAGAGAAATAACAACTTTACCAATATGTTTCGCCTGTGCCATATAGCGAAAAGCATCACCCGCAGATTGTATCGGAAACACTTTATGAGGTAGGGGTTTAAGAGTGCGATCGCTAAATTTAGTTCTTAACTCGTTAAATAAAGCCGTAATTAAATCGGGATCTTGCTGAGAAACTTCTAGTAGATCGAAAGGGAAATATTTAACGTCTTCTCTTTTTTCTTTTACCCGATCTCGATCCCAAATTCCCACTTTACCAATCTCCACCAACCTACCCTGGGGTGCAAGAATATCGAGGTTTCTGGGAATAAAATCGCCGTTAAGACTATTAAGGATAATATCTACTCCTTTACCCTGGGTTAGCTTCATCACTTCCTCGGCATAGTCGAGAGTGCGGGAATTCATCACGTATTTAATCCCCGCTGCTTTGAGAAAATCCCACTTACCCACCGAAGCGGTAGCATAGACTTCTGCACCTACTTGTTGTGCCAACTGTACCGCAGCTTGTCCCACTCCTCCAGCAGCAGCATGGATGAGAATCTTATCTCCAGCCTCGATTTTGGCTAAATGATGTAAGCCGTAGTAAGCGGTTAAAAAAGTAGTAGGAATAGTGGCAGCTTCGGCATAATTCAAATATTCTGGTTTGAGAATGGCAAACTTAGCGTTGACAGTGACGTGACTACTCAAGCTACCTACCGCCTGGGCAGCAATCACTTCATCTCCAACTTTAAAGTTAGTAACCTCCTCGCCTACTGCAACTACAACCCCAGCGCATTCAGCACCAAAAGGCACTTGAGTTGCATCGCTAAATCCCATTGCTTGGAGATATTCTTTTAGCACCCCCAAAGCATTTAAGACATCGCGGAAGTTTACCCCACTAGCGTTAACAGCAATCTCAATTTCTCCAGGTTGGGGGAGGTTACGTCGTAGAAGTGCAAGAGTTAAGTTATCCAGAGTGCCATAGTCTGATAGTTGCAGTCGGAAGGGATTATTTAGGGTGTTATCTTTGGATGTCAGTCTGGGGACATATCTTCGATCTTTATGGTAAGCAACTTGGGTTTCGCCATTGCTGTGTTGTATTTCTTTAACGATCGCCGAGACATTATTACTCTCTAGATCGAGACAGA
>JASJEI010000179.1 GCA_030064795.1 Pleurocapsa sp. MO_226.B13
TGTGCGCTAAATTGTTTCATCCAATAATTGTTTACATTCCGCTCTAGAAAAGAACTATCAAAGCCTTAAAAACAGTATAAGCAACATTTATATTTCAAGTAGATTCTAGTTGTTTCTAATGCCGATAATTGTCGCCTCTCGGAAGTTTATCCCTCTTTTGTCACTTTCGGAGACTGCGATCGCTAAAAAGCTTACATTGAGATAGGTTGGTCAAATTGGTTATATTTTTTAATTCTTATTAGAAAATAAGTACGAGATCGCACTATAGAAAAGAGTTTCAGATTTTAAAAATGGCAAAAGTTTTCCTAGACTGACAAAAGAGGGATTAAAAGACGAGATTATAAGGCTTCCCAACTTCCGATAATTTTCCCTCATTTTTTATTGAGAATAACCCTATTAATTGAGAATACACCTCCGCTTGTTGCCAAAAATCGATAAGCGGGGTTTATCCATCCCCGAGATCAAACCTGGACCAAGTCGGACAGGCTTCACGCTTTGTAAGGGTTTGGTCATGATGATTTTTCGATGAGTGAGGACAAATCACCCCCTTGATTAGTATTAAATTACTACTCTATCCCCAATTTTGGGGGGTGATTTGTCCAAGCCTGTCCGACTTGGTCATAGTTTATTGAAGCCCTTTTCTGTTTCTGTAAACAGCGATCGCTCTTTCCACCAAATCAGTCTTATACAGTTTGACCAGATGCTACAAGCTCGAATCATAATACTTAAATGAGCGGCAGCGAGAACTACCACCCAGATATTTCTCAATTAAACAATTAGCACTCTCAAGGCGTCGGTGCTTCCTGATGTAAAAGCCCTTCCTGTTTCAGCTCCTCCCACAAGGATGGTGGAATATCAATACTCATCAAAGAGATGTTTTGCTTGACTTCACTAGGCTTAACCGCGCCTGGAATGATTGAGGAGATCGCTGGATGACCGAGGGGAAACTGAATAGCTGCCGCTGCCAAAGGCACATTATAGCGAGCACATACCATTTCAATCTGCTTCACCTTAGACCTAATTTCTGGCGGGGCTTTCTGGTAGTTATAGAATGCCCCCTCTATGGCCCCAGTCGCCAAGATGCCCGAATTGTATGGGCCGCCCAGCAGAATGCCAATGTTCTTTTCCACGCACAGTGGCAGAAACTCATCGAGAGCCGACTGCTCCAAAAGAGTATAGCGCCCCGCAAGCAGAAAACAGTCGAAGTCGCCAGAGTTGGCAAAACGCTGACACATCTCCCATTCGTTTAAGCCACAACCAATTGCCTTAACTACACCAGAGCTGCGCAATTGCTCCAGAGCACGATATGCACCCGACATGGCTTCCGAGAAACGTTTTTCGGTCTCGTCAATAGTGCCGTGAGTCCAGACATCGACATCGTGAATCAGCAGGATGTCGATTCGATTAGTAGCCAGGCGCTGTAAACTGTCTTCCACCTGGCGCATAACGCCGTCATAGCTGTAGTCATAGACTGGTTCAAAGGGCAGGGTGTTGCGCCATTGACCTCGGTCAATGAGAGAAGGTTCCTGAGGCTTCAAGGTTCGACCCACTTTGGTGGAAAGCAGGAAGCTATCGCGGGGGTACTGGCGCAGTACGTGACCGAACCGATGTTCGCTCAAACCATACCCGTAGAACGGCGAAGTATCGAACAAGCGAATGCCTTCGGAGTAGGCAGTCTCGACCGTGGCGAGTGCCTCGGACTCTGGCAGCTGTGCGTAGAGATCGCCAAGGGGAGCCCCCCCGAAGCCGAGCTGTGTCACCGATAATGATGCTTTACCAAGCTTTCGCGTCTCGTTGAAATTCATAAGCTCATGTACATTTAAATCGAAAAAACTAATAGCAGAAAAGAATCATCTCATTCAGCATTTATCAATCATGGTAATTAAGATACTGAGTTGATTTCATTCTTAAAGGGAATAGTCAAATAAAATATTGGTAAAGATTCAGGTGAGGGCGAGCGCCAACTAATAAAGTATTAAACCAAAGCGATCGGCAACAAAGCCCCTTCTTACTTCTTCCTCACTTCTACCACTTACCCCAGTAGGTCTCCCTGCTAGGAACTCTATACCTCCTTCTACCCGATCCTATTCCTATTCCTGTTACCTTGTTCTTGAAAATCTGGAAATCCTGACGTAGTGCTACTTCGCTTAGTTGTAGTGCCTTGTCACGATCATGTCATTACACTGTCATTATATTTATGGTTATGCGATTGTTTTTAGCGTAGTGTTCTGTCATTACAGTAGTGCATTATCATTACGTTATCATCTATTCTTCTTACCAATGGCGACTAATCACTCTTTAACACCAGTCCTTCAAATGGCTTGAGGTTAACTCTCAAACTGGGTAATTTTTCTGTAGCAACAGAATGAGTAGAAGCCAGAACCTTCCAGGCTGTCTGACGGGCGACATATGCGGAGCGGCTTGCCCTTATTATCCCGCCCTGACGGGACGAATGGGGGTATCCTTTAGGACAAGCAAGGGGCTGTGACTCGAATTCACTTCGAGTCCCTGAATGCCCCGCCCTCGAAAGGGGTTCGAGGGGCGCGCCCTCACTTAATGGCTCGAAATTATCCCCCCTAAAGAGACTTTTTTCTTCAGACATATTTAACAAGACCAGAATTGGGTCATCCTGCTCGGAACGAACATAGGCAAGAACCATTGGGTCTTCTCCTAATAGGGTTAATTTTCCCCTTCCTAGTTTAACTTTATTGGCCTAAAGCTAAGGAAGCTACCATAAGTGCCAACTGAAACAAAGAAAGTTCCAAATTTGATTTAGGAATGAGAACTTATGAATATTTTGTCCAAGTTCGATGCAAAGATGGTATTAATTCAGCCCATTTTTTGCTCAAAAGTTCCGACACTAATTCAAAACAGAACTATTTGCTCAGTATAAAAGCGCGATCGCTTTACTAGGATATTAATCGCTGAAAGCTAATTATAGCAAGGATATTAATCCCATTTGGCACTTATCGCAGCTTCCTTAGCTTTACCCCAGGTAGGAACAGTTCCTATTTATCGCTTTTACGAACCGACTATCGGGGTACATTTCTATACTCCTAACGAAGGAGAAAAAATCTTTGTTGAAGAAAATCTCTCTAATTATAATTATGAAGGAATAGCTTACTACGCTTTTCCGATTAGCGATACAGACAGTATCTAATAGGGATTGATCTGTTTACTGGGGAATATTTGAGTTTCCGAAACGGAGAAAACAAAACTTTGTACTGGAACTAGCTTATGCTAAGGCTTTCGACGTTGTTTTTTTTTCGTTCACATTTCTTTGTTTCTCCACGTCAACTCGCATTGTAATACTCTAGACTTCTGAAGTCAATATTTTTTAGTGCCGATAATTCCGTGAATCGGTCTTTCAGTGAAGTTACAAACCACCCAACCTAATTTAGTACAAAACACCAAAATCTAATCTTTTCTACCTTGATTCTTGATTGAATTAAGAATAAGCTCGTCAGCTTTTCGCTCTAGCTTATCGACATCATTCATAGCTGCCGATTCTCGCATAAAAGACTCTATCTCTTCTACAGAATTGTAGTGAAACTCGTTGCCATCATGATCGAATATTTTGTCGCCAGAATTAAATGTTTTTAAGGCAAGCTGATATATCGGGTCGTTTTGCTTTTTCCATGCTTTTCGCTCCCGTCGTAGTCGAGCATTTTTTCCCATAACTACTGCTTTGACTGGTACCAGACTAATTAATAGAATCAACTTTATTCTATACGCTTGACGTTAAAATACGATTTTTCCAAGAGCTAGAGCTGGCAGTCGATTGAGAAATAAGTTTTTTTAGGGCGATTTTTCGTCGCGCTTCGGAATTTTAGGGTATGAACTAGACTTATCATTCATTAAACTACTTTTGCTGATATTTCCTTCATTTTTTGTGTTCTTATGCGAGCTAGAAATTTTTTCCCCGCTCCGAATTGGAATTAAATGTTCAATCAGTACAGCAATACCGTTTAACCAATCTTGAGAATTCTGTAGAGGTTTAATATAAACTAAAAGCTGATTGGGATTTTCTCTGATTGAGCTTGAATGATAATCTTTTCGGAGAATAACAACTTCAGTATTTGGCGGAATAGATTGAAGTTGAGAATGCTTTTCTCCTTTACGTTGAACTAGTCCACCAGTACCTCTTCCTTCATAACCTTGGTAAACAAGTTCAAGTCTTGGTATTCGCATCAAAGCATTGTAGTAAGCACATTGAAATACTTGGTAAATAAATTCAAGAAGAATAGCAGGCATCACACCCTTCATATAAGCCAAGGTGTGGACTGTTTTTTTAGGATCGAGACTGGGTATAGCTTTGAGGTGTTTTGACTTGGACTGGTTTTTACTTACTACATTTAAAGGTCTGGACTGTTGGCTATGTTGTCCATCTGAATTAGGTTTGGCTTGTAGTGGTAACTGTATTATGTTTTCTGCTTCGGCGTTCTGTGATACATCTAGAGTATCGGGTATTGCTAACTCTTTTTTTAGTTCAATTGTATTGTTTTCTGGATTAGATGATTCTGCTATATCCTCAACCGGACGTGCTGCTTCTGTTGTATCCGAGGCTTCGATTTCTTCTGCCTGTATATCGATTACTACAATTTCTGGCGACTGTTCGGTATGGGGTGCTGGTGTTGGTTCATCTCTATGTTTTGGATGCCACAGAGGTAAGTTTTCTGGTTTTTTGAGGGTGGCATCGCTGACGCTGACACCGAATAGCTCTTTGGTGACGTTACGAATTTTAAGTTTACATTCTCCTACTTTGTTAGGTAGCCCACCTTGCTCCTGTTGGATATATTCTACTGCTTGGATTATCCGACTCTGGGCGTTGTGTTGGCGTTCAAAGTTTAGGTTAGTTTGGTTGGTGAGAGAATTTTTGATGTATTTGTAGGTTGGTCTATCTGCCCTCAAACGAGTACAGTAGGGAAACCACTTTTTTTCGCCACAACGAGCTACTTCAGCGCATCTGCGGTCTATTTCGTGTTTATGACGGCAGTATTTGACATATCCTGGGCAGGATGTGACGGTTTCTTTGATGTAGTCGATATATTGCTGTCCTGATAGTCCGTAGAGAATTCTGCCTAGTTTGGCAATGGTTAATAGTAAATCGTTGGTTTCACCGTTTCCTGTAAATCCTTGCTCTACTTCAAGACGGATTTTGTTAAGAAATCCTTCTTTAATTTCTCGTTGAGCGTATTCTACTTGCTCGACAAACTCTTTATCTTCAGGGGTAGGGTTGTAAACCCGCTCAGTGTTTTTCTTAACTTTAAACCAGTCATAGGCTTCTTCTAATCTACTTTCAAGTAAGTCGGTATCATTCCCCTCTGCCGACCATTCAGCAGCAGAAATAAAGTCTTCTAAGCGATCGCTGTATGGGACATAATCTTTATCTAGAAGGTAAGAACCTTGCTGAAGGGGTAAACGGTGTCCGTTGAAGAGGCTATTGTAACGTTTTGTGTTGGGAAAGGTTTCTAATTGACCTCTTTTTATTTCTAGTCCCGCATCTTCGATTACTTTGTTCAGTACACAAGCTAATCTGAATGTATTAATGAGGCGATCGAAGAAGAAATAGAAGTGTAATCCGTAGTTAAAGCTGGATTGAACGAAGAATATTCGCGTTATGCCCCATTTTTCTAGCTCTTCTTTTAGTTTATCGAGAGATTTCTCTTGTTCTCTGGGGTCGTGGACACTGCCTAGATCGATGTCACAAAGCCCGTGTCTGGTTTTTGTACCAAAACGTAATCCTAAGATTTTTTCTGGATCGATATATTTGTACCAACACTTTTGCTCGGTAAGTTTATATTTTTTTATAGTTTTCCAGTCTGATTCTGGGGTTTCTTTTTCGATGAAATCCCAACCATGCGGGAATAATTGGTGGAATTTCTGTCTGAGGGCATACAGGGAGAAGTGGCTGGGGTTTTGTCGATTATTATCGGAGAAAGAGCCTGAAAAAGACACGATTTTGGTTCATTAATAAGTTTTACGATTTGAAGCGATCGCATCGTAAAGACCAATAACCGTGCTAATCTGAACTATAATTAAATCAAGCCAGCACATTATTGGTTGATATTTTTGTCGGCTAGTTATGTTTTATGGCAGTGTTCATTAGTACGTGAACGAAGTAAGGAGTCAGATTAGACCTTCTAACCGAACTTGCTAGGTGGTACTAACAAGAAATCGGGGTCAAAAATGACAAACTTACGCAGGAGCAGAAATTAGGCAAATGGTGAAAAAAGATGCTAATTCTGCGCTTTTCTAAAACAAACGAAAACGTAAATTTCGCGATTTCTGGAAGGTGGGATGTCCAGTTATCGCGATTTTGCGTTGGATGTTTTAGAGCGGTCGTTTCCTTATATTTAGGGCGATCGCTTCTTCATAACTCTCCAAGTAAAATCGCTTCATTCCGAATTATCTACTATTTCGCTGCACAAAATCGAGCAGATTAAGCCGAGCTTAAAAAGAATTATTATTTTGAAGTAGCAATTGAATTTAGGTCGTAGTGTAGTGAAATACTAAAAAACAGACAGGATATGTCTTTCAAAGTTTTTTTACTGAATTGCTCACCACTTATTTATGTTAAGGAGATAAACCTTTGAATCGATGTGCTTGGGTAAAAAATGACTCCTTAGAAATTGCCTATCATGATGATGAATGGGGCGTTCCCGTAACCGATGACCGAAAGCTATTTGAATTCTTGATTCTTGAAGGCGCACAAGCGGGCTTGAGTTGGAGTACGGTTTTAAAGAAACGGGAGAACTACCGACAAGCCTTTGCTAATTTTGACCCCGAACGAGTAGCTCAATTTAACGAACAGAAACAGGAAGAACTAAAACAAAATTCTGGCATTATCCGTAATAAGCTCAAAATAGCTTCAGCAGTAACTAATGCTCGTTTATTTCTTGATATACAGGCAGAATACGGTAGTTTTGCCAGCTATATTTGGCAGTTTGTCGAGGATCGACCGATTCAAAATCACTGGAAGAATCTAAAACAAGTTCCTGCTACCAGTTCTGAATCTGATGCTATGAGTAAAGAGTTGAAGAAACGAGGGTTCAAGTTTGTTGGTTCTACTATCTGCTATGCCTTCATGCAAGCTACGGGAATGGTAAACGACCATACAACTGATTGTTTTCGCTATGAAGAAATTAGCGCGATGAAACCCGTAGTTAACGTTGAGCATTAAATAATCATCGCGATTTCATAAATCGTTCAAAGCTTTTTATACCAGTCGCTTTGTTGTCTTGGCTCGAAGTAACCAATAATAGAATTAGGATTGACAATACAAAGCTGGATATGGTTTTTGTTGAGAAACCCCGCGCCTGGATATAGTTCATTACCTTCTGGAAACATACCTCTGACTGAATCGATAAAGTTAGGATGGCACTGTATTTGTTTCTTATTTTCACCACTCATATCAGGTAAGCCTAGTTCTTCAGCGATTCCCTCATTATTGAGTTGATGCAGCCTTAAAATGACTTGACAATCCAATTCTCGAACAAAACTTACTCCATTAACAAGTACTCGATTTTTGGGTATAGCTTTGCCAACTTGTTGAAATTCTGTTTCTAATATTGTGTATACGGTCTTAACAGTTTGAATATGTTCGTAGTCGAGCAAATCGAGACAGTTACCTAGTTTAATGAATGCGCCGACTACTGCTGGCTGTGAAATATTTTTGCTAGCTTTTGCCCACTCTAAGGCACGCTGGTAGCTACCTTCCCAGAAGTAAATCCCATGTCCGAGCCAATCATAGTCATTTTCACTTCTAACAAGAGCCTCGCCCTGCTTTATGACTCGATCGGCAACGGAACGATCGCACCCGTGAAAACCAACAACAATTTCTGGGGAGACGTACACTTAGTTAGGGAAATTAAATTTACGAACGTTTCCCTGCTCGTCTAGAATTCCAGCTTCAGTCAAGGAACGAATAATATATTCGTCGGAGGTATCATTTAACTCTACTTGACTTAGATGAGCCTGTTTTGGAGGATTGGATTTTACTGGTTTGCCCTGGAGAGCAGCTAATCTCCGTTCCAGAGTTTCTTGTAGGTCGAACATTATGAATTACGAAGGATTCTCTTAGCTATAGTTTAACTTGATATCAACAAGAAGTTAGACTCATCAGGTTGTTTGAAGAATGAAAAACCCATTTGATAAAAAGTACCCAAATATTGCCCGTTGGGTGGAAGAACATGAAGGGGTACTTGAGCTTGGTTATGACGTAGATAGCCCGATAGATTCTTTTGTTAGGGCTATTGATTGTGGAGGAATGCCTTGGTCTGGCAAAGATAGCTACGAAAGTATTGATGCTGCACTACTTGATGCCGATAATGCTCTGGCTGAAGTTTTAAAAGATATTTATGGTGAATAAATTCTGGAAATCAAAAAGTTATGTCAATTTTGGCAGCAGGATTATTCTCTTGGGAATTAAGAACATGGGTATAGATAGCAGTAGTCTTAGGATCGCTATGACCCAGAAAATCCTGCACTTCTCTTAGATCCGAACCATTCCTTAATGCCAATGTACCTGCGGTGTGACGCAGACTATGGGGTGAAAGACTTCGTTCAAGGTCGGTGTGTTTTAGATTACATTTTTCCAGATAGCCATCAACCACATGACCGATTCCACTTCTAGATAAGCGTTGACCGTAACGACGATTAGATAGAGAGATAAACAATGGACAGTCAGCATTTACCTTTTCTCCACTTTGGGCGCGAGCTTGACGATACTCTACTACCCAGCAATTCTCATTTTGAAAAAAAACAGGGAATAATTTGGGGTAAAAAGAAGAATTGGGCTTAGTTATCGTATTATTTACGCTAACTAAATTCCCAAGCTAGAAAATCCCGCTCGATGGCACTGAAAAACTTGTAGAATCTTTAAAATTACTAGACCCTGCGATTATTCACGCTTGTAAAATGGGACAAAAAGTTGACAAAATAGAAATTAATCAATTGATTAATTTTTTGATTCAAGAATTAGATGACTTACCAGACAAAAGGAAACCAGGAAATAATAAGAAGTATGAAATATCTGATGCAGTCTCCTCAGCATTTTCAATATTTTTTACTCAATCGCCTTCCTGACTGGAACATCAAAGATTGATGGAAAAGATGAAGGAAAGAAATAATGCTTCTTCTTTATTTAAAATCAGTAAAATTCCCTGTGATAATCAAATAAGAAATTTATTAGATCCCGTTCCTGCTTCAACAATTTATCCAGTTTATCAAAAAATTTATCAATGGTTGAAAAAGCAAAAAATTCTAAAAAAGTTTTTCTATTTAGAAGGAGAAATATTAATAGCATTAGACGGAACCGAATATTTTTCATCTAAAAAAATTAATTGTCCTCATTGTAATTGTCGGAATCATCGTAATGGAACAAAAACTTATTTTCATGGTTGTGTTATTCCTGCGATAGTTTCTCCGAACCAAAAACAAGTAATTGCTTTAGAACCTGAGTTTATCAAAAAACAAGATGGTCATCAAAAGCAAGACTGTGAAAATGCTGCTGTTAAAAGATGGTTGAATACCCATCATCAAAAACAATACGATAATCCTGTAACTCTTCTGGGAGATGACTTATACTCTCATCAACCTATTTGTAAATTAGCTTTAGAAAAGGATTATAATTTTATTTTTGTTTGCCGTGAAACTTCACATAAAACTTTATATGAGTGGCTAGAATTTTTGGATAAAAGTGGTGAAGTCAAGACTCTAAAAAAGAAAGAATGGAATGGGAGAAAAAATCTGATTTACCATTATCGTTATACAAATATAGTCCCATTGAAAGATGGAGATGATTCACTTCAAGTTAATTGGTGTGAAGTTACGGTAATTAATCAGAAAACACAAGAAGTTACTTATAAAAATAGTTGGATTACTAATCATAAAATCGATGATGATAATGTAGCTCAAATTGTCAAGGCTGGAAGAAGTAGATGGAAGATAGAGAATGAAGGTAATAATATTTTAAAAAATCATGGTTATAATTTAGAGCATAATTTTGGTCATGGTCAAGATAACTTATGTGAAATATTACTTAGTTTAAATTTGCTGGCTTTTTTATTTCATTCAGTTTTAGATTTAGCTAATCCCACTTACCAAAAAGTTCGTGAATTGCTAGTCAGTCGTCGAAGCTTTTTTAATGATATTCGTACTTTATTAAAATATTTTTGGTTTAAAACTTGGCAGGATTTGTTGGATTTTATTCTCACTGATAATCTTCCTTCTACCAGGTCTAATTCTAGTTGAATCTTGGAAATAACTTAAGGAGGTGTTCCCCAATTTTTATGAATAAAAGTTTATTTCTCTGATAAGCAATCAACCATTTTTTTTGAGTTGATATCAATTTTTGATGCTTATTTTTTAAACTCTTGCTTCACAAAATCTATCAGCTCATATTTAAACATTGTATTTGATTTGTGTTCTTTGTTTAAAGTAGAGAACTGGTTTTATTTTTCTTTTCAAAATGAGAATTGCTGTCTACTACCTCTTGAGCTAGATCGGGGCGCAAAATTGCGGTTCTAATACTGTTTTTACCATCCAGTTTAAGATAATGCTGACCATAGGACTCACTAATATCTCCCAGATTAGCCCGATACATTTCGACGCTGCGACAACCTTGGAGTGCCAGACAGCCCAGCAAAATGCGATCGCGCAATACCTGTACTTGTTTAGTTCGATCTCCGCGAATCTTATAAGTAGGGGCAACGCTATCGAATACCTGCTGTAATTCTTCCTGGGTCAAATACTTAATGGTACTGCCGACTTCCCGCTTTTCCCTTGGTGCTTTTACCCCGATAACAGGATTGTCCTTGACCAGTTTCTCTTGGTTACAAGCGGTATAGAAATGCTTAATGGAGATAAGGGATAATCGAATCGTTGGGGATGTTTTTCCCCCATCAGCTAAATGTTTGCGGTATTCGAGGATATTTTGCTTTGTAACTAAAGCAGGATAAAGCTCTCGCTCTCTACACCAGGATAGAAACTGAGCGGTGCGATTGCGATAGGTTTTAATCGTATCTACGCTAGCATTACCATCAGCAATAGTCAGACTGAGATATCGCTCAAAACAGTCCCTCATTGCCTTAACTGTAGGTAGAGTGGAAACTGTAGCCAGATTTCGGGAAGTAGATTGAGAACCGAGATTGCCTCTTAAGCGTCGGATGGGCATGGTTTGAAATAAAACACCTGAAATAAGCCTACAGCAAATCGCCCACCTTATAAATACAGTTAATAAGTTACGATTTGTAGGTAGAACTTGCTAATAGCAAATTTTTGGCTAAAATTTGTGGGTTGGCACTCTTTGATAACGAATAAATGCCGATTCCCCCTGAAATTCAATCTCTTGTAGATCGCATCAACTTAGAATTGGAAACAATTGAGCGAGAAGCAAATGAAGGTTTGAGTTTAGTTAGACCTATTTTATCCAGTTTTCCTGATAACGTTAGATTGATTCAATTTGTAGCTCTATTCAATAATGGTTTGCTATTTGTCCAAATCTCGCACAGGAGAATACAAGCAATATCAGAACGTCTAAATGCACCCGATATCACGACAGCAGAAATTCAAGAAGCGGGAGAGGATTTAGGGATATTATTAGGGCAGTGTTTAGAAGCTAAAATAAGAGGCAAAAGAATTCTCGATCTTCTCAAAGACTTGTGATGAAGAAACTACCTGACGATAAAACCTTAGATGAACTGTTGGATTTAGCCAAAGATTTTGAACAACAAGCTCTTTCTTTATACGAACGAGCTACAGAAATCGATGAAAAATGGCGGGTTCGCTTGGAGTCGAAAAGAAAGATAGCGATCTCTAAATCTAATGGAGAATCCAGTTAGCCAATAATTTACGCCAGAGAACGCCTGTTATTTGCACTAAAAGCTGTAAACTGGACTAGTAATTGCAGCGAATTGGGGCATATTCCAGCTTGTATGTCTTATCACCACAGGAAGCGTCATTAAGGGATAAATTAGAGCATCAGGTACGAACTGGGTTCGTGCTTCGAGGTCAGGCATTAAGGAGTATTAAGCGACTTGGGTTGTATCGCGATCGCTTTAATGATTTTGAGTCTTATTGCGAGTCAGTTTTTGGTTTTACGATGCTTTACATCGAGCGTTGTATGCTTGCTGCTGAGACATATTATTTAATTGAGGAATATTTAAAGACCAATGGTCTAGTTATCCCTTTACCTACCAAACAGAGACAACTGCGACCAATTTTTCAAGCTCATTTAAACCCGATTGAAGCTGGTGAGGTTTGGGTAATGGCAGTGGAAATTGCTCAGGGTCAAGTACCTTCTTATTCAATTGTCAAATCGGCAGTTAAGACTTATCTCAAACAGAAATATCCCCCTATAAATCCTTTTTCAATTGGCGAAATCTGTCGCATCAAGTCGGGAGTTCCAGGCAAGCAGAATTGTTGGTGTGTCGTGGCGGAAGTCAGTCAAGATGAGTGCGTGGTAGATACTTGGAACGATCGGTTTGTTGTTTCGGTTGATGACCTGATGCCCATGAAGTTTAGCCCAGATGAAGCAGAGCAAATGCTAGATTTAGGTGCGAGAATGACAGCACTGTCTGAAGTTGGGGAATTAGATGAGGCTGCTATCTGGTTGTTAAAAGGATTAGAAAAGCTCAATCGCAGCCAGCTTAATTCTCTAGAAGAACGATTATTACAAGTATTGGAAGATGTATATCTCGCTTGAGAAAAATTTGACCCGTTTCAGCAGTAGATCGACACTATTTGAGAAAGTACTTCCAAGCTGTATCTCATATATAGTCATTCCAATTAATTTCCATAGGTTGATTTGTGGTCTAAGGCAGAAGGCAGGAGGCAGAGGGCAGAAGGTTTGCATTTAATTTTTACCGCTTCTGTTATCCATATGGTTTCTATTTAGAATGACTATACATAGGAAAGATCGCGACCTAATACCCTACAAGCTAAAATTTTACCGGTAGTATGTCCAGTCTTTCTATGCGTTCCAAACCAATCGAACAAGTGCTGTTCGTAACCGCTTTCACCGCCAACAGTTCAGCTCCCGCTCCTGTTCGAGTTCTTCTGGAGGATAGTCAATTACGGGAACGCCCAGCTTACCGAGCAGTTCGATAAATGTAGATTTAGAGTAACCCGCCAATTCTGCTGCTTGTCCGACAGAAAGCTTTCCCGTTTCAAATAGTTTGACCATCAGCAGGAGTCGAGCTTCTTCTACTGGGATGTCTTGAGGAAGTTGTACTTCTAGCGCGTTCATTGTTATAGGGATTCCTAGATACCAAGCCGATCTTAGCTTGCTCTGAAAACCAGATGCTTGAATCATCAAATTAATTCAACATTGCATCACGCAGTTGCGATCGCTGCTCCCGTTATCGACTTGCTTAAATGCAGCAGCCGTCATAGAAACCTGTTGACGAAGTGAATCAAATGTTTGCTCGTCCTGCTTCGCCAGAGCCGAATAATTACCGAACCCGCAAACGTTTGACAACAGGTAACTGTTGCGACCCGAAATCATAATCGCTTCGACCCGAAATAATGTCATTAACGGGCCCACATTATTTGAGAATAAAACTCGCTCAGACCCACATTAATTGAGAATAG
>JASJEI010000180.1 GCA_030064795.1 Pleurocapsa sp. MO_226.B13
GGAATATCTAGTCCTGTTTTCGCTTCTAGTTCTGGAATTAGAGTGGTATAGCGTTTGAGGCTAGTTTCTCGCAACCGCCAAGCACGCCCCTTTTTCTTGTGGCTAATCGCTCCCATCAATACTCCCAAAGCTGCCCCTGTAGAACCAGAAGCGGGAGTATTCTTTTCAACTACCGTAATCTCTAATCCAGGGATGAGACTGAGTTCGTAAGCGATCGCTGCTCCTACTACACCACAACCAATAATTACAATTTTGCTCATATTACATGTTCTCTAGTCATCTCCAATAACTTATTAGAATTTAGCTTTTTCAAAGGCTAGAGAAGTCATTTTTTTTGATTTCAGTTTTGACGATAAGCTTTCGGAGTCATTCCTGTAAGTTGACGAAAATATTTTCCTAAATGACTCTGATTACTAAAACCACAGTCTAAAGCTATATCGGCGATCGATCTATCTGCTTTTTTGAGTAACCTTTTAGCTAGTTCGATTCTTTGCTGCATGACATACTGATGGGGAGATATTCCTGTCGATTGTTTGAATAGTCTACTGAAATGAAACTGACTAATTCCCAAATATTCCGCTAAGTCTTTAGTCTTAATAGATTGATTCAGATGCTCGTTGATATATTCTATTACTTTTAGTAAAGCGCGATCGCTCAATCTCCCTTCATAAATTACTACTTGAGGTTTATTGCCAGAATAATTTCTGAGTAGATTAACCACCAAAGCATTAGCTAAAGACTCAATATAAAGCTGTCCGACTCCATTATTACCTTCATACAATTCTGCTCGTAACATCATTGCTAGTTGTTCTATCTGAGGATGGCGATCGCGAAATTCCGTAATTAATTCTAGGCGATCGAGAGCGGTATTAATTGTTTCTATCGCTACTTGTTGGAGAAACTGAGACGGAATCCTTAATTGTAAATAATGGTCGTATCCATAAACTTTATATGACCACGGAAGTTCTGCTGGAGCAATAGAAATATCTCCTTTTGTATATACTCCCGTATAAGAGCGATTGCCGATAGCCTGCCAAATACGATAGGGTTTTGTCGCCAAACATAGCGCAACAGTATGCTCTGGTTCTGGAGCGCATTTACCACTTCCTGGGGGTTGCTTAAATTCCTCAACAATAATCGATTCCCAACCTAAATCTTGACTGGAAACAATAGGTGAAAAGTCTCGATCTGATGTGTTTTGTGGCAAATTTACCATAGACGATTTACCTTTTTTTTAGAACTCGCAGCAAGATGTTGATATATCCGCAAATTTTAGATATTTCTTCAGGTTTGAGTTATCTATTCTGTAATTGTAACGATTGAACTCACAAAACTTAATAAGTACAAAGGTTTCTTCCCATCCTAATGAGCCTCATTGGTACTTGGCAATGTTTGGTGTAGAGCCAATTCAACAAAAAAAGGGGATATGGTTCGGCATTAATGAAGCATAAACTGGCTATGTGCGATCGAGATCGCAAAATTGCCTATCTCGAATCTTCTAGTCAGAACAGTCTTCGATTTTATGAAAAGCACGGGTTTCAGGTAATCGGCAAAGTTCAAGTGGGAGAATCACCTACTATCTTTCCTATGTTGCGTTATTAACTTCTACTCTAATTTATCTAAATATCTAAACCAAGTAAAATATAAAACGATCGAAAGCAGAATAAATATTACTGTAAGAGTGCCGAAACTATCCCAACGTTTCATCATAAAGGTAATTCCCATCATGAATAAAACCAATTGCCAGGGAATGGCGATAAATGTAGAAAACAAATCCCGACGATTTTCGTTTTGAATTGACTCTCGAACATCATCGGAAAGTTTTTCGCGCACAATTCCCCAAAAACCAAAGGGTCTGGTAACTTTATAGAAGTTGTCTAGTACTTTTAAATCGGTTGGTTCGGTTAAAAATGTGCCAATGATGCAGCCAATAAATGAGGAAATACTGGGGATGAGAAACAAAGCATATTCTCCAAATTGGGGTCGATTTAAACTCGATATTATAAATACTTTGCTTAGTATGGCTGCTAAGATTCCCGCGACAGTACCAACAGCAAATCCATAGCCATTAAAACGCCACCAATACCATCTCAATACTAATGGAATTGATAATCCTACGCCCAATCCCAAGGTAAGCCATCCCCAAATTTCGTTAATATTTTTTATCTGGTAACTCAATAGCACTCCTACTACTACAATGGCAACGGATGCTAAACGACTCTGCATTAGTAGTTGTTGAGGAGAAGCTTGAGGATTGAAATATGCTTGATAGATATCTTTTACCCAGTAAGCAGCACTAGAGTTGATAATAGAGTCGAAAGTAGACATCGCTGCGGAAATAAAACAAGCTATTAACAATCCTTTAATTCCTATCGGTACATATTCGGCAATTACCGTGGGTAAAATCAATTCTGGATCGGATATGACACCTTGAGTTATACCATAATGGATACCCAACAAAGCAAAAGCGGTTACTAAGGGCCAGCGAAATGAAAGTAAAATAATCCACAATAGGGAAAGTAAGCCTGCTTCTCGATCGCTTTTAGCTGCAAAGTAACGTTGAACCAAATAGCCTCTACCGCCACCAAACCCTTCCAGCAAAACTTTTAGAAGGTAAAAGAAAATTATGCCACCGAATAAGTTAAAGACGGCATAGTCTCCTGGTAAGTCTAGAGTTAAAGATGGCAATATATTACTCCAGTCGGCAAAGTTCCACTGCTGTAGTTCAAAACCTTCGCCAACAGGAATAGAAACTGAAAATGTTTCGGGGATAGTTGCGATCGAGAACGCCAAAATACAAACATAGATTATAGCTACGAAAATCAAAATGCCTTGAAAAACATCAGTCCAAACAACACCGTAAAAACCACTTACTGTGGTGTATATTAAAGCAAAAACAATTAGTGCGATCGCAGCAAGTCGATCGTCAATACCGAGAAATTGTCCTAAAAACTTACCCCCTGCAATAGCAAAATAACTTATCTCCCCGACAGCAAGTAGCAAAGTGGCAACAGTACTGACGATCCGCGCTATTTTTCCTTCTCTTTCTTCGCCGAAACGCAATACACACCACTCCGCTAACGTCATTACCTGAGCGCGTCGGTTCCATTTACCCATAAAAATCATCATAATCGCCATGATTAGAACCACTCCACCACGAATTTCGATAAAAAATCCTTTTGCACCCACGGCATAAATCAAAGCGACGATCAGCATCGTACCCGCCAAATCGGTATTCGATGCCATTCCCGAAGCACCCAAAACCCACCAAGGTAGATTGCGATTTCCCAGAAAATAAGAATCGATCCCCTCTCTAGCTTTACGTTCGAGAAAAATTCCTAAAATTACTGTAGCAATCAGGTAAATAATAATAATTAGATAATCAATAGTAGCAAGCTGCATATATTTTTAAACTCATTGAAGATCGGTCTGTTACCAAAATTCTTCTCTGTTAGTTGGTTACTTCTTAGTAAAAAATAAAAATCAGATAATTTTCTCGCTCGATGGGTTGTCTTAATCTCGAAAACTAACTTTTTCTGTGCGATCGCTTCTGCTAATACAGTAAAGCGTATTATTTTTGAATTATTTATTCATACAAGCCAAAAAATGATTTAAAATTATCAATGATAGTCAATTTCAGTAAATAAATATGCATCCCCTACTAAAGGTCGATATCGCACAATTAAGTATATCCGAGCGAATACAACTAGCTGAGGATTTATGGGATAGTATTGTGGCTGAAAGTAATACAGATAAATTTCCTTTAAGCGAAGGTCAAAAACAAGAATTAGATAGACGTTTAGAAATACATCATCAAAACCCTAGTCAAGGTTCAACCTGGGAAGAGGTTAAGCAAAAACTGGGTTTTGATAAATGATTTATCAGTTAATTGTTCGCCTCTACAATCAGAAAAAATATACAGATGAAAGGAGAATTTCAAATTATAAGATAACGAGTAGGTTATATAATAATTAAAAACCAAAAGCAGGTGTAATTATTCTCTGTACAGGACAAAAAATAGATTGTGGATTTGCAAAGTGTTGTAGAAAAAGGGTTTGATGAAAAGTAACCACACTTATTTGGTCAAACCCTATGAATCAGATTAACTTACTTCGTCAAACACTAAAACCTCTATTGGGGTGGCATGGTGCGCGTTTAAGTTTTCTAGCTTTATTTATCATTGCTTTGCTTCGAGTAAAAACCATTAATCTTGTGGAATTAGCTACTGGTATAAGATGTCATGCTAAAAGTGAATCAAGCTATAAAAGGTTACAGAGGTTTTTTCGCCCCGATCGACGTGGAGCAAGATGCGATCGCTCTTCATCGTAGTCGCTTTGATCGATATTCCACAACCTTGGATTCTAAGTACAGATCGTACTGAATGGTCATGATTGTACAACTCGTTTCAAGATCCTGATGTTAGGAGTGGTTCATGATGGAGTTGCTTATCCTCTGCTCTGGGAAATGCTAGATAAAAAAGGCAATTCAGACAGTGATGAACGGATGGATTTACTCGCTCGCTTTCAAAAAATATTTCCAGAGGCTCAAATAGCTTAGATCTGTGGCGAGCGCGAATTTGTCGGTCAAGAATGGCTGACTTATCTTTTGATTGAGCCGCTAATTCGGTTTCGGCTTAGAATACGTCGAGCGCGACCAAATTAGTGATGGCAAACAAAAACTCAAAGCTGCGGTGGTTTTTGCTCACCTAAAACCAGGTGAAACTCAAGTTTTATCTGGTCGTCGATGGGTTTGGGGTCGTTCGGTTTATGTCGCTCTCTTACGTTTAGACGATGGTGAGTTGTTGATTGTGATTGCTTCTGACTCTCCTAAAACCATGATTGCCGACTAGGTCAAGAGATGGGGAATTGAAACTTTGTTTGGTCTATTTAAAACCAGAGGATTCTGTCTCGAATCTACTCATTTTAAAGATGGGAAGCGATTATCCAAATTAATTGCTTTGATGGCATTGGCTTTATGTTGGGCGCTCAAAACAGGGGAATGGTTACATCAACATCAACCAATCAAAATCAAAAAGCATGGTCGCAAAGCTACAAAGGCGCATAGTTCGCCGCATGTAGTATCTTTCGTTATGGTCTTGATTATTTACGTTCCATTGTCATCGATTTAGATTTGAAACAGGATGAATTTCTACACTCTTTACAATTTTTGTCCTGTACTTAGGTAATTATTATGCAGGCTATTTTTTGGACTGTAGAAGAAGTTGCCCAAAGAGCCAAACAATTCTACGAAAATGGGATTCGCCAACAAGTTGAGTATGGTGATAATCTGGGCAAGATGATTGTGATTGATGCAGAAACTGGCGAATACGGAATTGATAAAACTGGTGTAGAAACAGCCTTAAAATTAAAGCAGAAGAACCCAAACGCTAGATTATTTACTATTCGGATTGGTTATGATGTTGCAGTTGGCTTTGGTGGTGCAATTGAGCGTACTATCGAATGATTTCTGGAAGACTGATTGACGGTAAGGCAACAATTCCAGTAATTTTTCGTTTACCCGCACAACCAGATTTCTCTCTGAATTTTATCTTTTTGTGAGAGAAGACCCTCAATAAAATTTAGGGATGAATCGAACTTAACAATTTAGACATACAAATTTAAGGAAAACTACATAGTTCAAGTGTTTGAACTGTTGTACTATTAAATAGAGGAAAGGTAATCAACCTCTTTAAAAACCTAAGATATCCAACCGATATCGCGCACATTGACAATTCAAGATATGGGGTTCAATCCAGAAGTCCTGGTCTTTCCGTGGAAAGGTAAAATCTTGTAGGAAACCAGGTGAGTAGCAATTAACTGTCTAACTAGCAGAACTCTACAAAACTACCGTCGGGCGGACGGAAAGTAACGCTTGAGGAGTACGGAGCGTACCGTAGACATGAGCGCGTAAGACCAGTAGTAGGGGCAACCCGAACGGGCAATGTTCAGCCCAAGAATCCCTCACTTTTAGTGACGGGAGCGTCAACATTGATACTGGATTCAACGACCATCTTACCCTACCATCACAAGCAATCAGTGCGATGAATCTTCCTTTGTATTCTATTACACCTGCAAGATTAGCTGATGGCAGCGAAGCTTTATTATCTATACATTTAGCAACAATTATTTGGGACAATGTGGAAAAAATAGTCCCAATTCTGGCTTCTGGTTATAAGCCTTTGCTGGGAACTGCTCTGATGGAAGGATATCATCTAGAGATAGATTTTGAAAAAAATGGCTTAGTTTCCTTAGAAAAACTCTCACCTTCAATTTCATAGATTCTTGACGTTGCTGAATCGCGGTATGAATTGTTGGTGTAGAGACGTAAAATTTTACGTCTCTACAAAAGTTTTGGTGATACCACAAAAAAATTTTCATACATTAAATCAGCAACGCCTTTGAAAAAGACCCTTATGGTTTTGAATATTTCCGATTAACATGCTTAAAACCAGAATCGGAACTGAAAAAATTCCGTGAGGAACAACATAAGTTGATTGGGATAGATTTACAATGTAGAAAGACATTGTGGTAAATAGTATAGTACCTATGAGTATTTCTTTGACTCCTTAATTAGAGCAATTTATCCAAAGTCAAGTTGCAAGCGGTAAGTATGCTTCGACTGAAGAAGTAATTATTGCAGGTATTAAACTGCTTGAAGAAAGGGAAAAGATTTATCAAGGTAGGTTTGAGGAATTGAAGCGGGAAATTGCGATCGCGGTTGCAGCTTCCGAACGTGGGGAAGTTATTGATGGGGAGATAGTTTTTCGTCAACTAGAGCAGAAATTACAACAGTTCTGTAGGGTGGGCAGATGATAACAAGTAAGTCAACAAATTTTCGCTCACCCGATAAAACTGCCCACCTTACTTAAAGCTTTAAGCTAATTGGATGAAATGAGCGATCGCTCTTTAGCCAGCAACAGATTCAGTTCTGTTAAATCTGGTTTCATGGTTATCGCGATCGCCTTTCAATGAAGATTAGGATTTTTATTTTAAGGTGTTAGATGGCGGTAATCAAAAAAAAATTTTTTGATTCTTGTTATTCTTCATGATATTATTTGCATAATGGAAAAGTGTGCTGAAAACGAACCCATTACTATTTATATCAATTCTTAAAAGTAACAAGAGACTTGGTAAAAATTAAAAATTAGATAATTTTCTCGCTCGATGCGTTTTCGGGCATATCTAAAACTAACTTTTTCTGTGCGATCGCTTCGGCTTTTTGTAACTAGAACCCCGAATTGTCTGAAAAGTCTGGGTTTTTTCCCCTCACAAATACAGCACTACGTAATTATGTTAGGACATTGGTGAACGCCCAAACCTATGAGTAGTAAAATGCATGACTTTTGACTTTTGACTTGCGCGTAGAGCTATATCACCCAAAAAACCGCTTCTTAAATCTCCCAAATCAAGAATTATCTTCACTTGTTTGCTGTTGCTGTGCGCGTAAATTTTCCAGATTTAGTCGATAAGTCTCCGTTTTGGGATGATCTGACCCCAAAACCCGCTCTGCAATCTCCAATGCTTGTTGAAAAAGGGGTTCTGCTTCCTTGTACTTTCCTTGGTTTCTGTAGAGATTAGCTAAATCGTTCGAGCTTTCTGCATAGTCGGGATGATTTTCTCCCAGTTGCTGTTTTCTGATGTCCAAAGCTTGGCGATAAAGGGGTTCTGCTTCCTTGTACTTTCCTTGGTTTTTGTAGAGATTAGCTAAATTGTTCAAACCTAATGCTGTTCTGGGATGATTTACTCCCAGTTGCTGTTTCCTGATGTCCAAAGCTTGTCGATAAAGGGGTTCGGCTTCGTCGTACTTTCCTTGGTTCCAGTAGAGAAGAGCTAAATTGTTCAAACTTTGTGCGGTGTCGGGATGATTTACTCCCAGTTGCTGTTTCCTGATGTCCAAAGCTTGTCGATAAAGGGGTTCGGCTTGATCGTACTTTCCTTGGTTTCTGTAGAGAATAGCTAAATTGTTCAAACTCTTTGCATAATCGAGATGATTTACTCCCAGTTGCTGTTTCCTGATGTCCAAAGCTTGTCGATAAAGGGGTTCGGCTTGATCGTACTTTCCTTGGTCTTTGTAGAGAAGAGCTAAATTGTTCAAACTTTGTGCGGTGTCGAGATGATTTACTCCCAGTTGCTGTTTCCTGATGTCCAAAGCTTGTCGATAAAGGGGTTCTGCTTGGTCGTACTTTCCTTGGTCTTTGTAGAGATTAGCTAAATTGTTCAAACTACTTGCAGTGTCGGGATGATTTACTCCCAGTTGCTGTTTCCTGATGTCCAAAGCTTGTCGATAAAGGGGTTCGGCTTCGTCGTACTTTCCTTGGTTCCAGTAGAGAAGAGCTAAATTGTTCAAACTCTTTGCATAATCGAGATGATTTTCTCCCAAACGAGATTTTACTTCTGATACGCATTGCTCATACCAAGGTTGTGCTAAGGTATATAAACCTTGTCCTCGGTAAAATCTCCCTAAACCAAGAAAAACAGAACATAAATTTTCATTCCCAACTGCATCTAGATGTTGTTCTGCTACTTCTGTTAAATGGGGTATGGCGTTTTTGACAGAATTGATAATTTTTGAGGTTGTTGTGTGAGGAATTGTTTCACCAATTTCAATCAACTTAGCGCAGAAGCTTTGTGTGTAGTCACCTTTATGTTCTGACTCGTTAAGTTTGCTTTGCAGAAATTCTCGAATTAAAGGATGAGTTTTGTAATAACACTCATCTTCTTCTTCTAAAGACTCTACCAAATGGCGATGGTAAAGTTCCTCAATCCCATCTTCAACCCTAGATTCATCCCAATTGAGAGATTGAGTTATGGACTCTACCCATTCCCAAAGGAAAATATCTGGGACAAATAAACCTATTAATGCTGCAAGTTGCTGTGTTTGTGAATCGAGTTCTACCCAACTTAATTCAAATGCTTCTAAAACCCCACGTTGTGCTGTACTTAAGCTTTTTTGTTGGGGATTTTTTATTGCTTCATTATGCAGTCGTTGCTGTTTCAACTGCTCCAGCATTTTTGCTAACTTAAAGTGGGGAGGTTTTTTCTTGATGTATCGCCCAACTAATTCTATCCCCAAAGGTAAATATCCCAACCATTCACATAGTTCTTTGGCTATTGCTAATTCTTTATTTACTTTCTTTTCGCCAACTAAGCCAACTAATTTTTTTAATAATTCTAAAGCTTCCTCTGGTGACAACACATCGAGGAATATTTCCTCAATATTCGCGTCGATATCTCGTATTGGACTTTGGACAAAGAAAAAAAGGTTCGCGGAGGCATCTTGGCGAACCCCCCAACAAACAAGAGGAGTCTAGCCCAGTGCGTTAGAGAACTGAGAAAACTACCTCTGTCAGGAAGAGGGTTGCGTTTTTAAGCAGCGATCGCCGACAAACGACTCTTAGAAGACCCTTTTTTGACAACTTGATGACGTGGTCTCGGAGGTTGAGACTCACCAGCGGTCCGCCCAAGGGATTTACCTCGACGTTTGGGAGATTGAGCCGGAGTCCCAATCTGGCTAATTATTCGTGTGAAGTCCCTTTGGACGACTGAAGGCGTAACGTGACCGTTGACTGAACTAGGCAGATAGCGTTCCCACGGTCGAGGCAGATTGACCGCCAAGTCGCGAGCCGCCCAGAGTTGGACGTAGGCCAACAGACTGAGCTGAACCCAGTTTTCCTCACGCTCCACTTCAGGTGTCTGGAAAGAGTTCATCAACAGCTTTTGTTTCCCGAAGCGATTGAAGTGTTCCAAGTCATAACGTTGACGGTACGCGGGAGCAACTCTGAGCGAGCGTCAATTGATGGCGGCGTTGCCCGAACACGCTCAACCACATTGGTTTCCAAACAGTCTTGCCCATCTCATCAGTGACCTGAATTTGGATTAAGGTAAACGGGTGAAGGTGCATTTCTTCAATCTTTCCTGCCTCGCATCAGCATTTGATGCCAAGCTCTGATTTTTACCGCCAGCACCTTGCCGCGAGCCGTCGTCAGAGAGGTTTGTTGGTTTTCATCTGACTCATGCCATGTCGTTTCGTCTTTGAGGTCAAACCTGTCCCCATACCAACGTGGATGTCCCTTCCCCTGGGAGGAATCACACAAGGGGGGACAGCGATAGAAGACCCGATTCCCCCTCACACGCACTATGCTCACCAAATTCTCATGTTTAACTTGTTGAGTGACGAAGGGACGAGCACTGTAGGCACTGTCAACCACCAAGACGTTCAACTGCTCTTGTTGGGAGAAGGACGGGTGATGTACGCAGGAGGTTGATTTGCTCACTGCCAACGCTCAGCCCCGTTTGGCTACTTTCGACTCGGATTCCAGATAGAGGAATCGACCAAGGCGCGGAGTTAGGTTCAGCTTTTTCAGGTAAGACTGATAAAATCGATATTGGATGCCCAATATTGATCGGTTTGTTCCCTTTAATGCTGTTGGGCTGATAGATAAAACTCCGATCTTCGAGGGTGCGAGCGTAGGGACGCGGCATCGGGGTCACATCTAATCCCCATAACTGAAAGGCTCGTTCCTTCGGCTGTGGAACAACTTGGGCAAGTGCTTCTAGCAACTGATCAACTTGTTGCTGTCTTGGGGATTTTTCCCCTTCTTCGCCAGAAAACTCCTCACCAGGGGCGTAAAAAGCTTCTTCGATGGCTTTATAAAGCGCGCTGTACTCTCGGCGAAATAGGGGATTGAGGGACAATTCTACCGTTGAACGGGCCCCTATGTTGCCAGCGAGCGCATCGAGCAATTCTATTACCGTATCTTGACGGCTGTTAAAACAATTATAAAGGTCTTGACGAAATCTAGTAAACTTTTCGCTTAATTTATTCGTTAGATTAGATGGCATCAGCTATTAGAAGATTGAGAAGGAATTGGCTTTGACATGATCTATCCTCTCAGTTCTGATAGCTTTTCTGCTCTTGATTGATTAGACCTATGCGCAAAAATATTTTTAGTTATAATAGAAGGTTGAGTAAAAATTAGCTCGATTGTCTATTAGACTCGTCTACAAATTTTCTACAAGGAAGTTTGTTAGTCAATAGCGTACGCTCAATCAAAAATTGCACAACCTCTAATTGTACCACGAAAGACTTTTGCAAGAGGTCTAATGTAGATATTCAGAGAAATTAATTAGTCAAATAATCGGTGATTATGATGAACAATTCAGTTAAATTTTGGGACAAAATTGCCGAACGCTATTCCAAACAACCCATTGCTGATGAAGCAGCTTACCAGAAAAAACTGCAAGTCACACAGGAATACTTTAAGCCAGAGATGGAAGTGCTAGAGTTTGGCTGCGGTACGGGAGGGACTGCTATTATTCACGCACCCTATGTTAAACATATTCGGGCAATAGATTTCTCGTCGAACATGATTAAAATTGCTCAGGGTAAAGCCGAGGCAAAAAACATCAACAACATCACCTTTGAACAATTGACTATCGAAGAATTAACTGTAGTTGATGAAACCTTTGATGTAGTTTTAGGGCTAACTACTGAAGCCGAATAATTGGACAAAGTTGAACAAATATTAAGAAATATTGAAAGCTTATTGAAAATTTCCTGATTATCTGCCATCATAAATTAATCTAATATACTAAATTATCAAAGACTTTTTTTCATGGCTTACCAGTTCAAATGCAATCAATAAAGACCAAATTAAAAGTTAACAATTCCCAAAAAACAATACTTGCTAAACACGCAGGTGTAGCCCGTCATTCTTATAATTGGGGATTAGCAACTTGTATTACTGAATATGAGTCAAACAAGAAACGACTGAGTGCTATCACTTTACATAAGCGTTTGGTAGCTGAAGTAAAAAGTGAAAATTCCTGGTATTATGAAGTATCAAAGTGTGCACCAAGGGCAAGCATTAAGAGATTTAGAGAGGGCATTTAAAAATTTTTTAACTATTCCCAAACGTGGATTTCCCAAGTTTAAGAAAAAAGGGAAAAAAGACAGCTTCTATTTAGAAGGCAGTATTAAGATTCTGCAAGGAAATTATATCAAATTACCCAGAATAGGAATAGTAAAAACTTATGAAATCTTACCCTCTGTGCCAGTTAAAAATGTCACAATATCTAAACGAGCAAATAATTGGTATATCAGCTTTAAATATGATTATAAACCAATTCCTACCGCCAAAGAACGAGACATTATCGGCGTAGATGTAGGAATAAATGCTCTAGCAACTTGTAGTGATGGAACCAAATTTGCGAACAAAAAAGCCTATAAGCAAGCCAAAAAACGACTAACTCGTTATCAACGTCGTGTCAACAAAAAAGAGCTTGGGAGCAAAAACAGAGCCAAAGCCATCAAAAAACTAGCAAGGATTCATAAAAAAGTAGCAGATATCAGAGCAGATGCACTACACAAGCTCACAACATGGTTAGCTAAAAACCACAGCACCATAGTGATAGAAGATTTGAATGTAAGTGGAATGCTCAAAAAGCGGTCGAGGGATGGCGAGGTCTCCTCGCCATATCCAATCGACCAAGAGATCATAAATTGGCAAGTGCCATAGGAGATTGTGGTTTTTATGAGTTTAAGCGTCAGCTAATATACAAGTGCGAGTGGTATGGCAGTGAATTAGTGATAGCTGATAGATTTTATCCAAGTTCTCAAATTTGTTCTCACTGTGGGCATCAACAGAAAATGCCATTAAATGTGAGAACTTATGATTGTAGTAACTGTGGATTTCAATCTGACAGAGACTTTAACGCTGCTGTCAACGAGCGAAAACTATGTGAATAAGTAGCTTGAGTTCCAAGCGATTTTAAGCCTGTGGAGAAGATAAGTGACAGACGATAGTCAGTGGTATATGCGTGAAACAGGAAGCTAGCTCCAAAGCTCATGCAATCATGCTTTGGGTAAGTTTGGGTAAGTTTAGTAGAACGGCGAAAAGTAGATGTGGCAACTGTTAAAGGATTATGCGAGTCTTTCCGAGAAAGAATTATGAGCCAGGCAATATCCCTATGAAAGATGATAGAATATATTTACCAAAAAAATGTGGTTTAAAGCCTCCCCTTTTAAGGGGATAATAAATAAAAATTTTCTTTTGAGTCAATCCTATCCGTTTTCAAGGAGAGGTAAATTATTAATTATTAATTATTAATTATTAATTGTTGAAAAGATATCCTCGATCGCCTCAGTCGCATTGAGGTTTACACAAAAGGAGGAAAAACAGAATTTTTACAATCATCTTTGATTCAATATGGAGTGATTCGCTGTTTTGAAGTGATAGGAGAAGCAGTCAAACTGCTTTCTCCAGAATTAAGACAAAGTTATTCAGATATTCCCTGGGGAAGAATTGCTGGATTTCGAGATGTCTTGATTCATAACTATGCTGGAATAAACTTGGATGAAGTTTGGAATGTAGTAGAATATAACTTACCAGACTTAAAACCGAAAATTGTACAAATTTTATCGGAAATAAATAATGAGACTTGAAAATGCAAATCTATATACTGAATTCTATAAATAATGAGTTATGCTTTCCTAAAAAAACGGTGCGTTACGCTTTCCTACGGAATGCTGCGCAAACGCTAACACACCCTACTGGACTGAC
>JASJEI010000181.1 GCA_030064795.1 Pleurocapsa sp. MO_226.B13
GGATAAAAAGGACTCGAAAAGCGTCAAACAAGCCAAGGAGGTGTATTAGGTAACGAATCACTTCTGTCTAATGAAGACGGCTGACCATTAGCCGAATGATGGAAAACTGTCAAGTTCGGTTTTGAATCGGAGGTGTGTCGGGGCGACCTGACCATCGACCGTAACAACGACAGTGCAACCCAACAAAAGCTTATGGATGTTGGGTTTCGTACCTCAACCCAACCTACATTTTGTTAATGATGATCTATCTAGTGCAGGTGGGTGAAAATAATTAGCCAGCTTGTAAATCAACGAAAATAGGAAGATCCTGTTCTGGGAATTGAACAAAAAATTGGTTAAAAATGCCAAGCCCTTTTCCAAAAAAAGTAACTCTCTCAGTTAAAATTAAACAGTTGTTGAGACAAATAGCCAATTGTACGACAAACCCTTTTGGTAAACCATTTGTCTGGAAATTTAAAGGCTATCAAGATTGATTTCTTACTGGTCAATTACTTCTGCCCACCTGCACTAGCTTCTGTACGGACACGACCGATAACGTTCTCTACCTGAGAGCGTAACTTCTAAATCAGGCTTCATCGTAGGCTTCAATGTCCAATAGATGAACATAAGGCTGTGCTAATTCTTCCCGTTGAAAAGCGATCGCCCTGAGTAAGTGCCAATCTTCTAGAGCTTCAAAAGGCGTATCGTACTCATCTTGCTCCAAACGGCTAGCGATGGTCGCTACATCCTCTTCAGTCATCTTAACGATATCTTGTTTGGTCAACTTTAAACTAGCCATCATCTATTATCCCCATCAAATAAAAAGCCCAGTCTCCCTCAACCAAATTCTAACCTAATTTATGAAATATTATTCTTATAGTAACTGTCTTGTTAACGAAGTAGAGGAATATATTTTACCAGGCGATCCTTGGTTTCCATATTTTGTTTTTTTGCCCAGTATTGACTCAAATAATGAATTTGTCTCAAACCCACGAGAATATTCATCCCAGGAATTAGCATCCACCAAATTGTCAGAGGTTCATCCCATCCTTCATCGCGATACATTTGATTGACGGTACGATAAAGACGAAACTGAGCGTAATAAATCCAGGCTAGACCTAAAATAGAAAACCAACCAAACCAAGGATCGACATCGGGATCTAACCGCCAAAGTATTTGAGGAAACAACACGCCGACAATAAAAGGAATCAAGCACATTGCACCAGACCAAGATTTACCATCATAGCGACGTAGTTCATCTTGAATTACCCATTTATAGTATCCATAATATGTCAAGAAACTAATCAAAGAATAAAATACTACTTTTCCTAGTGGACGGGGTTTTGCATCGATCATTAGTCAGTGGTTAGTGGTTAGTGGTTAGTGGTTAGTGGTTAGTGGTTAGTGGGTAGGGTGGGCAAAAACAATACACTGTAAATTTGTTTTTAGTCGCTTTTTGAAATTTACCCACCTTACGGTTAGTCATTGGTTATTGGTCATCTATTGATTTGATTCCTCGTTCCTCGTTCTTTATTCCTCATCCTTTCACAATTGCGCCGAAATCTGCTAAAACTCTGGCATGATTGCGTAATAAGCCCAAAAGATTTAAACGGTTGCGTTTGACATCAGGATCGTCTGCCATAATCAAAACGCTGTTTTCGCCATCAAAAAAGTTACTGACTACGGGAACAATTTTACTCAAACCATCTATTAATAATTGATAGTTGCGTTCTTGTTGTGAGGCCTCGGTTTGCGGTAATAATTCTCTTAAAGCATCATAGAATTTTTGTTCGGAAGACTGTTCAAATAGTTCGGGTTCGACATACTCTTGAGGATCTAAGGCTTCGGTATCCAAATCTCCTTTGGTCGCTAAACGAGCAGAACGATTGATGGTTTCGTATATTTCGTCGAGTTTGCGATTATTGCGAATCTCTTGCAGAAATAAAGCGCGATCGCGAACATCTAATAAGTCTTCCAAAGCTCTTTCTAGATATTCAGGATCGTCATCGCCCAGGATAGCGTTTACTAAGTCGTAATCGATGTTTTTTTCGTCCTGTAATAAAGTCCGAATTCTCTGGATAAAAAAGTCTTGTAACTCGTCTAATGGAGATTCTCGATCGCTATGTGCCGAGACAAAATCGGCTGCACCCTGGATAAGTAATTGATTGAGATCGATCGCTAAGTCGGCATCCCAAGTAATATTGACTATGCCATTAGCAGCGCGACGCAAGGCAAAGGGATCGGATGAACCAGTGGGAATCATCCCGACTCCAAAAATCCCGACTAAGGTATCCAAGCGATCGGCTAAACCAACTACCTGACCGTTTAAGGTACTGGGCATAATATCATCTGCACCCCTAGGTAAATAATGTTCAAAAATCCCCTTGGCTACCGTCGGTGACTCGCCACTTACTAGTGCATATTTTTCTCCCATCACTCCCTGTAGTTCGGGAAATTCGTAAACCATTTGAGTCACCAGATCTGCTTTACACAGTAGAGCCGTACTTTCTATTTCGTTATGCTGTTCTTCACTCAGGTTTAGCTGTTCGGCGATCGTTTTTGCCATGTCGATGATGCGATCGACTTTATCTCGCATCGTGCCTAATTCTTCTTGAAAGGTAACAGTTTCCAGTTCGGGAAGATAGGTATCTAAATGCTCGTCGCAATCTGCTTGATAGAAAAACTGAGCGTCTGCTAGTCTGGCACGAATTACCCTGCCATTTCCTTCTGCAATTACCTCTTTTTTATTGGGATCGCCGTTAGAAATAGTGATAAAATGAGGAAGTAGAGTATGATCGCCCTCTTGCTGCTGAACGGGAAAATAACGCTGATGGCTCACCATTACTGTCGTAATGACTTCGGTAGGCAATTTTAAAAAATCCTCTTCAAACTTCCCTAGAACTGCGGTGGGATATTCGACTAAATCTACAACCTCTTCGAGCAAATCTGGGTAGATTTTCGCCTTGCCACCTGTTTTTTCGGCTTCAGTCAAGATTTCGGCAGTAATCTTTTCTTTTCTGTCCCTACGTTCGACCTCTACCGAGGCAGACTGCATGGCTGTTACATAGTCTATAGCTTGGGCTATGGTAATATTCTCAGGATGTAATACCCGATGTCCGCGAGAGATGCGATCGCTTTGGATCGTTTCTGAGCCATTAACTAACTCTATCGGTAATATATCTCCATCCCAGAGGGCTACCAGCCAACGAATTGGACGGGGAAAGCGTAAGTCGCCATCACCCCAACGCATAAAACGTTTACCTTCCAAACCAGTAATCCATTGCGGACACAACTCTTGTAAAATCTCGGTGGTACTGCGACCTTTGATTTGTTTCTGGATAAAGACAAACTCACCCTTGGGGGTATAGCGAATTTCTAAATCATCTAAACTTACACCCTGCTTGCGAGCAAAACCTTCTGCTGCTTTGGTTGGCTGACCATCTTTAAATGCTGCTTTGACGGGAGGGCCTTTGACTTCTTCTTGACGATCTTTTTGTTGTGGAGAAATATCTTCAATTAATACGGCTAAACGGCGAGGTGTTCCATAGTATTGAATATTTGCTGGTTGTAAAAACTTCTCAGACAAACTAGTAGGGATTTTAGCTTGCCATTGCGCGATCGCACTACTAACAAAATCTGCGGGTAGTTCTTCCGTACCTACTTCCAATAAAAAATTAGCCATAAACAAGAGTTACCGATCTTCTTATCGTCTAATCAGGATAACAGGTATTATTTGTCATTTGACATCGATCGTTGAAAGTCATTGGTCATTACTCATTGGTAGTTATTCTAGTTTCTCAAACAAAGTTGCCAAGACAGTATTAGAAAACAGAAATCCTTCAGGATCTTGGAGGCGTATTCTAGCAACAGATGTAGGTAATGGCGAGCCATTGTCTAACTCAATAAGTTTTCCATCACTATCTACTATTTCAATCCATCCCTGACGATAATAAGGTTTCAGACAAGACCAAATTTTATGTAAAGTAACTGGCTTAAACTTTACCGTATCTACCCCTTCTGCTAAACGCAAACCTAACATTAGGGTTTCTAATAAATAATCTGTAGCCGTTATTTCTGGCGCATCAATAATTGCTCCTGCATCGAGCCAACTATAATATTCTCTACGGGTACGAGGGCGAGTAAATCTTTGACCATCTACGTAACTGGCTGCACCCATCCCAAAACCATAGTAAGGTTGATTTTCCCAATAAACTCGGTTGTGACGACATTGATAGCCAGGTTGGGCATAGTTAGAGACTTCGTAGTGTTGGTAGCCAGCAGCAGTCAAGATTCTTTGCGTCAGCCGATACATCTCGGCGGTATCATCGTCATCGGGTAAAGGAGTTTCTCCTGGTTGGTATTGCTTGCCAAATGCAGTCACGGGTTCGAGTACGAGATCGTAACAAGATAAATGTTTGGGTGCGATCGCAACTGCTCGTTCTAAAGATTTCTGACAGTGTTCTAAGGTTTGGTGGGGTAAACCCGAAATTAAATCTAAGCTAAAGTTATTAACATTAAGTTGTTTGATAATATTTACTGCTTCGATCGCATCTGCCAAAGTATGAGAGCGTCCACAGACTTTTAATAATTCTGGCTCAAAGGTTTGTATCCCCAAACTAAAACGATTAAACCCCGCATCCAGATATCCTTTTAACTTATGGCGATCGAATGTTCCTGGATCGATTTCCAAAGAAATTTCTGCATCTTGGGCAATACCAAACTGTAAGGCGATCGCTTGTAAAATTTGTGCTAATTGTTTTGCTGATAACAAAGACGGCGTACCACCACCAAAAAAGATCGTCTTCAAAGGTTGTGAACTCGATGTTGTTAGCTGAATATCCTTAATTAATGCTGCTAGATACTCTTCGACCATAATCGAGGCGGAGTTCCCCCCTTTATCTCCTACTACCGAAATTGGAAAATCGCAGTAGTAGCAACGACGACGACAAAAGGGAATATGAATATAAACCGCAGCAGGAGGTATTTGATTAGAATTGTTTATCAAAATCAAAAATAAAATAGAAACTTATTACTTGGAGTATAGAGGTACAAATACTGTCATTTTAATTTTGATTCCTTAAATTATCGGAGTTTAAAGATATATTGTCGATCGTTACTGGATTTTTCAATACTTGAATATTTATTTTTTCGAGAATTTTTGGAGATTTCTTTTTCAAGGGCATGAGGCGCGAAACCTTTTCCAAATATAGACTGGGGATTTTAATTAAGAGAGTAAAACCCAAGGTATCAATATTAAGAACTCTGCCAATTTTTTACAATATCACCAAGAATTTATTAAAGTAAAGAAGAAATATATCCATCATTATCATATTCAACTAAAACAATGGTTGATGCTATCATAATTATCATTTGCATTATTGCAGCAGTAAACATCGGGTTCGATGGGCTACAGTTGTTACCTCCCGATATTTTAGAGGGAGTATCTAATATTGAAGCCCTACGCTTTGTGATTGCAGGGTTTGCTACCATTATTGGTTTGGGCATTGGGGTTGCGGTACAGACTACCTATCGTCGCCTAGAACGTCAGATTCGTAATACCAAGATTGAGATTATCATCACTAGGGCGATCGGTTTAGTCATGGGGTTATTAGTCGCTAATCTAATGATTGCACCGATGTTTCTGTTACCGATCCCCAAAGAATTGAGCTTTTTTAAACCTACTCTGGCAGTATTGGCTAGTGTCATGTTTTCCTATCTAGGTGTCGGTTTGGCCGATACTCATGGGCGTACTTTTCTGAGGCTAATCAATCCCAACAGTATTGAATCGATGCTAGTTGCTGAAGGGACTTTAGAACCTATGCCTACTAAAATCCTCGATACTAGTTGCATTATCGATGGTAGAGTCGAGGAGTTGCTGAAAACTGGGTTTTTAGAAGGACAAGTACTAGTTCCGCAGTTTGTTCTTCAGGAATTGCAAAATTTAGCTGATGCTAGCAATTCTCAAAAGCGGATTCGCGGTAGAAGGGGCTTGGATATTCTCAACCAGATGCAACAAGATTACCCCGATCGCATCGTTCTCAATAAAGCAGACTATGAGGATATCGAAACCGTCGATGCTAAATTGGTTCGTCTGGCGCAAGAAATTAGCGGTACTTTACTGACCAACGACTATAATCTGAGTAAAGTCGCTAACCTACAAAAAGTTCAAATCCTTAACATTAACGATTTAGCCCGTTCTCTACGTCCCATTTATCTCCCTGGAGACAATCTAGAACTCAAAATCCTCAAACAAGGTAAAGAACCCGAACAGGGAATCGGCTATCTCGAAGATGGCACTATGGTCGTAGTAGAAGAAGGAAGCGATCGCGTAGGTGGAGAAATACAGGTAGTAGTTACATCCTCTTTGCAAACTTCCGCAGGTAGAATGATCTTTGCTAAACCACAATCTGAATCTGAATCGGAAAACTATTCTAATGTGGCAAGTTGAAATAGATCGGCTAGGAAAAGCAGACAAAAATTCTCAAATTAAAAAAGATCGCCTTACCTAGAGGGCGATCTTTTTAGCTGTTTGAAAATTACTTTTGAATCTCAGTAATCCTAGTTAACTGCGATCGAGTCTAATTCCGCTTGCACTTTTTCGACCACGTTATCAGGTAAGGGAATATAGCCCAATTCTTCAGCATAAGCCTGTCCATCAGTCAACGACCAATTGATTACATCTTTGAATGCCTGTAGCTTATCAGGATCGTCATAGTTTTCGTAGGCTAAAACCCAAGTATAAGTCACAATTGGATAAGAATCTTCCCCTTCGGGATCGCTAACAAAAGCGCGTAAATTTTCTGGTAAAGTTGCTGCTGCCAAGGCATTAGAAGCAGATTCGCTAGTAGGAGCAATATAGTTTCCTGCTTTGTTTTCTAAACTAGCAGTAGGAATGTTTTGCTGTTTGGCGTAGCCATATTCGATATAACCGAGTGAACCTTCGGTTTGCAAAATCTGAGCGGTTACCCCTTCGTTTCCTTTTGCCCCAACTCCCGTGGGCCATTCTACGGTTTTTCCTTCACCGACTTGTTCTTTCCATTCAGGGCTAATCGCGCTGAGGTGTTTGGTAAATACTCCAGTAGTACCACTACCATCAGAACGATGTACTACGGTAATATTGCTATCGGGTAGATTAGCATCGGAGTTTAAACTAGCGATCGCGGGATCGTTCCAACTGGTAATTTTACCCAACAAAATATCTGTATAAACTTGACGAGATAATCTTAGTTCGGGAACATCGGGCAAATTATAGGCTAGTACGATACTACCAGCAGTCATGGGCAACATCGCCACACCGCGTTCTATCTGTTCGATCTCTTCGTCTTTCATTGCTACATCGCTAGCACCAAAATCAACAGTCCCTTGAGTAAACTGTTCTACTCCCGCACCACTACCTACTGACTGATAGGATACTTGAACATTAGGATTTTGTTGGTTGTATTCAGAAAACCAGCGTTGATACAGAGGAGCGGGAAAACTAGCCCCAGCACCAGTTAAAGATACATCTTGACCACCGCCATTCCCCCCACCAGCAGCGGTATCGGAACTTGTCTGGGTACCACCACAAGCAGTCAGACTAAGGGTAAGGGCTAGCACGGGTGCTAACCAGGCTTTTCTGTTAAGAGAAACTGTAGAAATCATAATAGATATATATTGTCTTGTTTGTTAGCTACTTATGAGTCGGATAGTTCACTTTTAATAGCTTTAAGCTCTAAGCTAGGATTGTCTACCAATTTTTAGTTCCACTAAAGCGATTATTTTTAATGAAAGTCTTTAACCCAAAAGCTTAAAGCTTAATGCCAGAAACTTATAGCTCGGAGATCTTTTACTAGTCGCTTTTTAGCGGAAAAATCTACTTTTTGTTTCCACTGCTACATTAATTTATCTTGTTTGTATTACTTATTAATTAACAACAGATTAAGAGTAAGTTAACCATAAGTTATTTTGTTGGCAAAAAAACAAGGTCAATGCCCTTAAGGCGATCGACCTTGCCAAGAATAGATCTTAATTCAGGACTTAGAATTTGAAGGTAGTACGAATTGCACCAACTACAACAGTGTCATTAGTATCGACGTGATTGGGATTAAAAATGGCGTAAACACCAGGAGTAATCGCGATGTTATCGTTGATTGGGAATCTGTAAAAACCTTCAATTATGTAAGAAGTATCCTCGTCCTCATCAATAGTAACTCCTTCTTGTAATGCAGCTTGGTTTTCATCGTTACCAAGATCGGCAGTGAACTTAGGCAACATACCACCAGCAAGAGTTAGCTGAGAACCCTCTTTAAGCAAGTCTAGGAAAGAAACGTTTGCACCCCATGACCAGATATTTCCATTGGGGTTGTTATCATCTCCTTCTAGTGTGCCTGTAACACGGGAATAACCGCCCCAGCCAGCAATTACAAATCTTTCGCCAAGTTCATAACTTGCACCTAAACCAACTTTGTTAGCTTTGGTATTAGTGTCTTGACCAAAAGGCTCAGTAGCATTACCGCTAACGGTACTACCAGATTGGTCTACATTACCAGCAGTCTGGTAATTGCGTACATAAGTTGCAGTCAATTCCAAACCATCAATAGGAGCAACTTCCAACTGCGCTCCCGCACTAAATGAACCGTTAAACAGCCCTTCTCCTTGTTCGGGACTATCAGCATCCTCAGCCAGATACAAAACGTTAACGCCTACTCGGTCAGGAATAATATCTAGGTTGGCACCAGCACCAGCACCTTCTGTACCACGGAAGACAATTGGGTTACGACGGTTAAAGCGAGACAATGCACCACTACCGCTACTTTCTAAGGCTGGGTTACTAACTACAAAGATGTCATCTAGGTCAAGACCAAAAGGCCCTACCCAAGCGCGAATGCGGTCGTTAACAGGAAAACGATAGTGAAGGTCTGTTACCTCGATATTAAAATCGTTGTTAGTCTCGAAACCTAGACGACCCGAGTCAGTTCCAGTTACATCGGTACCAAAGTCGGTAATGTTACCACCCTCAAGTCTAGTTCTTAAGCGGTCTTCTCCAAAGAAGCTAGTATCGAAGTTTAAACGAACACGGCTACTAAAGGTAGTTTGCGCATCAATTTCAGATTCGTCTTCAAATTCTTCAATATCATCTTCGTCGAGATCGCCGTCACCGTCAAAATCGCCGACAAGACTTAGAGCAACGTCATCATCATCGAAATCGCCATTTTCGTCAAGGTCTCCGATGTTCGCTTCGATAAAGTCTTCATCGATATCATCTTCGTCTTCCAAGTCGAAAGCAGGATTGTTTACAAGGTCTGATTCCGCTGTATCCACAGCATCAATACCACCACCCCAAGCATCAGCAATAGCAAAGATTGCCTCACCATTTAGTTTGGTAGTTGTAGAGAATTGGTTATCTTCTAACACCGCAGTACGGCTTTCCAACTCGTCTACTCTGCCACCGATAGTAGCTAATTCTGCCTCAAACTCTTGACTAAGACGGTTGATAGTGTCTAAGTCTTCTTGACCTACAGCACCTTGGGAAGCGATTAAACGTTCGATTTGATTTAAACAGGAGTTTAAACCAGCAGCAAATTCATAACGAGACAGGGCCTGATTTCCACGGTAAGTCTGGTTGGGGAAACCAGAGATACAACCATAACGGTCTACAAGACTACGTAGTGCCTCATAAGCCCAATCTGTAGGTGATACGTCACGTAGCTGATTGACGTTAGTTACCTGAGACAGACCTCCTTGGTCTAATTTTTGATAATCATTAATTTGTTGCAGAGTATTGTTTACTGCTTCCTTGTCGGCAGTGATTGTCTGTGCAGTAGCACTACCAGCAGCGAACAGAGAAGCTGCAAATAGGGCTGGAGCAATCTTCAATGCTTGCAAAAATAATCTATTCATTTGTTCGTATCCTCACACACTTAATATAAAGTAACCGAAAGTAGTAACATTAACTACAGTTAGCCTTGACTTTTAATGATGAATATTCTAGCTAATTAATTGAATAGTATAATCAATCCTTAGTTAGATCGCTAAAAAATCGTGACATTTTACCGATCGCACACTAGCCACAATCCTTAGTTCAAACTACCTATCGAGGTACTCTCTACAACTGCGATCTCTCCTAGGCAAAACCATTGTAGCTCTTTTTAACTAGAAACTAATGATAATTTTCTTTAATAAATTACCTAGTATCCTAGATAAAAGTTTGATGTCTAAAGCTTTTAATTAGCTCGAATCTCCGCAGGATAATACTAGGTGAGTAAGCTAATGATACAGTTATAACGATGTAAAGCGAAGGTTAAAGTTAGCTATCTTTAGAATGTCGCCAAATGAATCTCGCGTTTGGCGAGGTGGTCAATTGCGAGAAGTGAATTAAGGATGATTTAAGTGTATTTTGTACCTCTATCCTGGTTACAGTAACAACTGCAACAAGAGCGAGCCAACACTACCCATAAATTTACCTACATGACCCAATCCACCTTCTTTTTTCGCCATATTTTCTTCAGCTTCTTCAATTGATGCCATTTTTTGCTGAAAATCTGTTGCTGCCTTCTGTCCAAGCTCATGGTCTTGCTCTTTAAATAGATTAGCTGCTATTTCGATATTTTGTTTTGCTTTTACCCGATGGTCGAAATTATACTGAATAATTCCCAGGCCCAAATAGGCAGGAGCAAATTCAGGATCGAGATTAATCGCTCGATTATAATGAGCGACTGCTGCATTATAGTTTCCGCGATCTGCTTCTTTTACTCCCCAACGATGAAATTGTTCGGCGGTAGCAGCAGTATCGGAGATCCCTTTGATCCCTTCTATCCGAGCAGCATCTAAATCTACTCCTTCTAGTTTGGCATTAGCAAGATAAGCATTTCTCAGATCTGTAGCTGTTAAATTTACTCCTGTTAGGTTGGCACCAGTTAAATTAGCTCCATATAGAGATGCACCAGTCAAATTAGCTCCCCGAAGATCTGCACCCGTTAGGTTAGCTTGACTCAGATTTGCACCCGTTAGATCTGCTTGTACCAAATCTGCACCCGTTAAATTTGCCTGTACCAAACCAGAGTTGGTCAAATCGCATTGAGAGCATTTTTTGGTATTTAAAAGTTGAGTCAGATCGCTCAAACTTTCTCCCTGGCTGGGTATAGTAATAGCAAGAGTAGATAAGGTCGCGATAGTTAATAGTAGCGATTTCATATACTTAAAAATAGAGCATTAAGATTTCGCCATTTTAGCCTCGTTTATTATAATTGGCTTGGTTTTAATTAACTTTTAGGGTCGAGTGCATCTCGAAGTCCGTCACCAATATAATTGATACTTAAAACGGTTAAAAATATCGCCATACCAGGAAAAAGTGCCATATGGGGAGCGGTAGTTAAAAAGTCTTTGGCTTCAAATAACATTCGTCCCCAGGTAGGTACATCGGGAGGAAATCCTAAACCTAAAAAACTCAGGGTGGATTCAGTAATAATTGCGTTACCTACTGCTAGAGTAGCAGCTACGATAATGACGTTTAAAACATTAGGAAATAAATGTATCCAAATTAGTCTTCTCGGTTTGGCTCCGATCGCTCTGGCTGCGCTGACAAACTCCATTTCTCTTAATTTGAGAAAATTAGCTCTGACTAATCTAGCTACAGACATCCAATTTAAACCACCAATTAATAAGACAATTAAAATAAATACTCCTAGCTCTGCTCCTGCTAGTTTCTTCATTGCTTCGCAAAATAAATAGACAATTAAGAGTATCAAAGGTAACTGAGGTAATGCCAAAAAAAGATCGGTAATTCGCATCAAGATACCATCAATAATACCGCCATAAAAACCCGCGATCGCGCCAACAATTGTACCTAAAAATATTGCCACCAGCATTGAAGTAACGCCGACGGTTAAAGATACTCTACCACCCTGTAAAATTCTGGCTAATTGGTCTTGTCCTAAATCATTCGTACCAAAAGGATGTTGCCAACTAGGAGGAGAAGAAGCAGCAAGAAAATCAATTTTAGCGGCAGAAGTTGTATAAACCCAGGGGGCAAATGTTATTGCTACAGTAATAATTAAAATAACTATTAACCCCAATACCGCAGTGCGATCGCGTTTAAATTTGCGCCAACTATCCCACCATAAATTACCAATCGCGCTTAAATCTGACTTACTCATTTTCAGATATTACTTATTTGAATATTAATCTTTTTTAGCTATTAGTTTCTTAGCTGTTGAGATTATTTTCTTTTATAGTAATCCTATCTGAATTAAGAGAATTATTTTGTTGACGATCTTTGGTTGGTCGTTAGCGGTTATTTACAATTGTGAAGCGATCGCTCTAAAAAATGGTGTCGATCCTAAGAAACTGTTTGTCAAGTAAATCTTAAAAACCAAAAAAGTGGGGAGGTAGGGAGTAGAGACGCGATATATGAGGGGCTGTTTCTTGAGGAAACCTCAAGAATTTATAAGCCCCGTCGCGTCTCTAGAAGGGAGGTAGGAAAATATTAGTCTCCAAATCCCCAAGTCCCCTTCCAAGCGGTGAAATTCCAATATATATGCAGTTTAATTTTTTGTTGACAAACACTCTCGAATTACATATTAGCCTGGGCAAAATATTCATCGGCAAATATACTAAAATCAGCTTCTAGCGGATCTTCTGTGGTGGCAATCAGTTTTTCTGCTGATTCATTTACCCAATAGTCTTGAGTATTAATCTCGATGCTAGAGAAGTCGTTGCCTTCAAAAGTCATGGTTTCGGTAGAAAATTCCGTGGCATTCAAAGCTAAAAATCTGTCCACAGAAGTAGCTTGATTATTTCTAATAATTGAATTGGAGCTTTTTTCGTTGTAGATGCCCGAAATATCTACATTGAGATTAAAGTCGGGCTTCAAAAAGTCTTCTCCCACATTCTCCATAACGTTACCTTCGATGGTCGTGCTGTTGGTAGTGTCATTCCAAATATAAATAGTATTGAGATCGCTAAAGTAACTATCTTTGAGGATGACATCATTAGTATTAAAAAATTTAATTCCAGCAGCATCATGGCTTTGAGCGTGCTGCGCTCTAAGATTAACATTTTGTACTGTAAGACCACTAACTAGCGCGCCGTCAGTATCGTTGATCCCAACCCCTTTTCTACCTACATTGTATATGGTTGAGTCGAGTAACTGAAGTCCGTCAGCACGATTGAGAACAATTCCAGTATTATTTTGTCCGTCTCTAATGGTTTGGTTGATGCCAATGTTTTCAATCGCTAAATTCTGTAACGTCAGATTAGAGACGTTATAACCATAAATACCATTGTTACCATTGGTTATTTTTAGCTCTTGAATGGTTGCACCGCTCGCTCCTGAAGTTAAGTTAAAGATCGCTTCAGAAGTTCCAGCACCGTCAATTACAGTACCTTCTTGCCCGTCAATTGTAATATCCTTACCGATGGTAATGCCCCGAGAGAAAACCTGGTCAAAGTTGGTCAGCCTTCGCCGACCGCCCCTACGAATTTGGGGACTTTGACACGCTTACCCCTCACAATTGGGGCGGTCGGCGGGCAATAACCTCTGGCTAAA
>JASJEI010000182.1 GCA_030064795.1 Pleurocapsa sp. MO_226.B13
ATTTAGTGGACTCAGGCTCGATTAGTTTGGGTGGCATTAATCTTAAACATTTTAAGTTGGCAGACTTAATGGCTAACTTTGCCTTTGTATTTCAAGAGGTAGTGCTATTTGAAGATACAGTTTTAGCCAATATTCGACTGGGTAAGCCAAAAGCGAGGGGCGCAGAAGTAATTGAAGCTGCCAAAGCTGCCCGATGCCATGAGTTTATTACAGCAATGCCCAATGGCTATCAAACTAATATAGGCGATCGCGGAGCAAAACTAAGTGGCGGACAAAAGCAACGCATTGCCATTGCCAGAGCAATTTTAAAAGATGCGCCAATTGTAATTTTAGATGAAGCTACTGCTTTTATCGATTCTGAAAATGAGGCATTAATTCAAGAAGCTATTTCCGCCTTAGTGCGAGATAAAACTTTAATTGTCATCGCTCATCGACTTTCGACGATTACCGAAGTCGATCGCATTTTTGTGGTTAATGAGGGAGAAATTACAGCCAGCGGTACTCATCCAGAGTTACTCGATACATCTCAACTGTATCGTCAAATGTGGACGGCACACTTAGCAGCACAGGATTGGGTGTTTGCCAGTCAACAACCTGCGTATCAAACTTATCTGGACTAGGAGACAAGGGAGATGAGGGAGATAAGGAGACTAGGGGACTGGGAAAATATTACCTCTGACTTTTGACTGCATGCGGACACACGAATGTCCTTTGTGACTTTTGACTTTTGACTTATAAGAGAAACAATCATGATCGATCTAGTATTTAAACTATCGGGCAATCGCAAGCCGTTACTTCAATTAGGAACTGGGTTTCAGGTTATGGCATCGCTATTTGCCGTTGCACCTTATTGGTTTCTTTATTTAGTTTTGCGCGGTTTGTGGTCGGAGTCTATTGAATGGGAAACAGTAATCGAGTTGTTAGTCGGTATAGCGATTTGTTTACTGCTACAAGGAATATTTTTATATTGGGCAAATTATTTTATTTATCTTGCTAGCTATCGTTCAATCGGCGATTTACGGTTACGAGTAGGGAATCATCTTCGTACCTTACCAATGGGATTTTTTACCTCTAGACAAGTGGGGGATCTTAATGGATTGGTAACGGATGATATGACCAAAATTGAAATGTTACCCTCTTTGATTTATCCCAAAACAGTAAGTGCGATCGCCACACCGATTTTTTTCTCTGGGTTATTATTGTTTATCGATTGGCGGTTGACTTTAGCAGCATTTGCAGGAGTTCCCGTTGCCCTTTCAATTTATCTTGGTGGTCAGAATTTGCTACGGAAACTGACAGCCAAACAAAAACAAGCTGCGATCGCCGTTAATTCTCGTATCATTGAATATATTCAGGGATTGTCAGTAATTAAAGCTTTTAATCAGACGGGGGAAAAATTTACTAAGTTAAGCAAGGCTTTAGCAGACTATCGACGTACCAATGTGGATTTAGTGTTGCAGTTAGTCACTCCTACGATCGCTTTTGCTGGGGTTTTAGAACTAGGGTTTGTGGCGATTGTCGCGACGGGTTTTTATTTTTGGTATGTGGGAGATTTGACAGTGGCAACATTTCTGCTGTTTTTAATTTTAGGTTTGAGGTTCTACGCGCCTTTATTTCCTCTATTTGAATTTGCTGCTTTAACTCGGATGGTGAATGCTGCGATCGACCGATTAGAAGGGGTTTTGCAGACTCCATCTTTACCCGAACCTCAGAATCTGGGTTCACCTCCTGCCGATTTAGCCCTTGAATTCAAAGACGTAAGTTTTAGCTATGAAAATACAACTACTTTGCAAAATATTAGCTTTTATATACCCGAACGTAGCGTTACTGCCTTAGTAGGGCTATCTGGCGCGGGAAAAACGACCATTACTAATTTAATTGCCAGATTTTGGGATGTCGATCGCGGAGAGATTTGTTTGGGTGGAATCAATATTAAAAACATGACTACCGATGAATTACTGTCTGAGATCGCAATGGTGTTCCAAGATGTCTATCTGTTTAACGACACGATCCTTAATAACCTTAAATTTGGCAATCCTCAAGCTACCAAACAAGAAGTGATTTCGGCAGCCAAACTAGCTCGTTGTCATGACTTTATTACCAACCTACCTCAAGGCTATGAGACGGTTATTGGCGAGGGAGGAGCAAATCTTTCTGGAGGTGAAAAACAACGGATTGCGATCGCCCGTGCCATTCTAAAAGATGCCCCTATTGTCTTACTCGACGAAGCTACCGCCTCAGTCGATCCTGAAAACGAACTGCTAATTCAGCAAGCAATTAATTCCTTAGTCGAGTCCAAAACCTTAATTATTATCGCTCATCAACTGGCAACTATTGTTAATGCCGACCAAATTCTCGTTCTCGATCGAGGCAAAATCGTCCAGCGAGGAAAACACCAGGAGTTGGTTACTCAAGACGGACTTTATCAGCGACTGTGGCAAGCACGTCAACAAGCAAAAGGCTGGAAGTTAGCCACTTCCACAAAATTGTCAAACTAATAGCAGAAACAAGATCAAGTTCGTTACTTTTTAGTTAATTAATAAATTTCAGAATTTGGGTTGCTACTAATTGGGGATTTTCCCATTGTGGTGAGTGACCCAATCTAGGTAGCCAAACCAATTTAGACCCCGCGATCGCCTCTTGAAATCGATTAGCAGTTTCCGTTCCTAACACTTCATCTCGTTCGCCCCACAAAATCAGAGTCGGTTTATCTAATTCGGCAATACGTCCGCCAAGGTAATGATAACCACCACTACGAGTAAAGTCCTTGACCGCTCGCTCCCAACCAGGCATTAATGAAGGCAAAGCAGCACAGCGCAAGACATCTTCAATTCCCCCGTCGAGTAAACCCAAATTTTTGCCCCAGAACAGACTTTGCAGCCGTCGCTGTCGCCAAAATTCCACCCCCAGTTCGATCGCCAGTTCGGGTAATAGTTGACCGACGGGAAAACTACCGCTATAACCAACAGAATTAATCAAAATCAACCTAGATACTGCTTCGGGGTTATTGAGGGTAAAGTCTATAGCCGTCGCCCCACCCATAGATACCCCTACCAGAATGACTGGACGTTGGATTAAAGTCTGCCAAAAATGAGCCAGATGTTGGGCGATCGTACTAGGATTGTAAGTTAAACTGGGCAAACGCTCTGTAAAACCAGAACCGAGCAGATCCACAGCCCAAGTTTCCCGTTCTGCTGCTAACAGGGGAATTAAATGGCGAAACTCTAGTAAAGAGCTATCAAACCCATGTAGCAAGAGAATGGGCGGTTCGTTAGTTCCTAACTTGACATAAGCAGTGGCAATCTCTCTAGCCGATAGGGGAGTGGTGATGCGATCGCGTTTAATCCGGCTGGCGAGAAAAATCGAATCGCTATTTTTAAGTAGATAAACCTCTTGAGGGAGAAAATCAGGAAACATAGAAGTTAAAAAGCAGTTCTGTTATTGGTTAAAAGTCCTCAAAAGCGAAAATTATTTTCTAGTCCACATAAAAAAACCACTTCGGGCTAGGTCTAGAAGTGGAATAATCTATATTTAGCTTAAGGCTTGTACCAGATTGCTAAAAAACGGCGTTGGTGATTTAAGTAATGACCTACAAAATAATACTGTTCGTAGCTCTTAGCTCTTAGCTTTTAGCTTTTAAAAGTTGCATATTTTCAGTTGGTAAGCAAAACATTAGGTTTAGCATTACGCATTCACCAACGCCTAAAAAACTGTTACTAAATCTGAGAAAATTAATCACGACCATTGATGGCAATCAACAGACGTAAGATAAAGACAAAGAGATTGATGTATGTCAGGTACATAGACAAAGCAGCAGGTAGATATTGCTCGTCTTCGTAGGTGCGGGGCAGAATATAAAAGTCAACTACCGCTACACCAGCAAACAAAGCCACCCCAATACCTGAAATAGCAATCTCTAGCCAACCAGGAGTATATACACCAAAGACGGAGAACAATAATTGTCCTACCAAGACAACCAACAATGCCATCACGCCCAGGCGCACTGTCTGAGCTAGGGCTAAACCATCTTCATCACTGAGGTTTGAACCGATGTTGCGTCCGAGAATAAAGGTTAGACCACAACCAAGAGCAGCAATTCCTACTCCCTGAATGCCTACTCCTGAGCTACTGAGGGCTATAAAGACAATACCACTAAGGGTGTAACCAGATAAAAGACTGTAAAGAGCTAGTAAAGGTAGTGCAGTGCTGTTGTTTCCCTGTTGAGCGACTCCACGGGCGACAAAAAAGAGAACCAATTCGGCAATTAATGCCCCAAAGAAGGTAGGCATAAACAAATCAGGGCGAGAAGCGATGACACCCAAACCACCATATGTTCCCAAGGCAGTTAAGACCAAACCGCCACCTAAATAGGGAAGAGCATTGGTAATTACATTCGGCCCAAGGATTGCCTTTCCTTGCGCCTCCTGCATTGCTTTCCTAAAGTTACTAGTGTTACTCATTATTTTGACTGAATTCTTCTTGATATTTTAAACTTGCTCGATCATTTAGATCTTAGTTCAACTAAAATCTTTAAGGAGGATGAGGATTACCGAATATGAAGCCAATCAAAATTAAGTTCTTTTGCGTCGATAAACTAAAGGAATGACGGATAACAAAGCCAAAAAAGATAGAGCTAAAAAGAACGAAAGGCGATCGCCACCATTCATCGCTTCTTCACCACTAACACCAATCCAGGTATAGGCAAAACACCCGGGAATTACGCCGATAAAAGTAGCAAAAGTGTAGTCAAACCAATTAATTGTGGTTAAACCGAATAAATAGTTGACTAGGTTAAAAGGAGATATGGGAATCAAACGAGTCGCCAAGACAAAGGAAAACGGCTGCTTCAAAACTGCGGTTTGAAATCTACTTAGTTGCTTATTTCTAGTTAGTTTCTGTTGGGCAAAATCTTGAAACCAGTAACGAGCAACGATAAAAGCCCAAAATGCCCCCACAGTAGCACTAATAATTGAAATAATCGTACCATGCCACAACCCAAAAAGACAACCACCAACAATAGTCAGAATTGTCCCTGGAATGCCGACTACTGTCAGCCCCGTATAAATAGCAATAAAGATGACTTCTACATAACCTTCATACTGTCGAATAAAGCTCTTAAACAGTCCAACATCAAATACAGCCTTAAGAGGAGTAAAAGTAAATAGTGGCAATAAAATTAAGACCGCTACGGTAAGAGCGATCGCTCGTCGGGCGATCGCCTGATTAACCAAGCGAAGACTTAGTTGATAGCAGCTTTGACTGATTTTTTTGAGCATCTAGTTAAGCTTTAAACCAAAGATCCCCCACAACTAGAACCCGTCCCAGCAGTACAGCCATAGCAATAGTTAGCTGTTTTTATTTCTCGGATCGCATCCAAGGTATCTAATTCTAAGAGTTTACTAACGGTCAATTTTTCTCGCTTGGGGGTAGTAGCAACCATATTTTCCATTTGATTGAAATCGCAGTCGTAGACATTACCTAAATAGTCAATCGATAGCTCGTTGCGACACATAACCTGACTGAGAGTTTTGGGATTATAGTTAGCTGCTAAAAACTCTAGATAATCGTGATAGATTTCTCTGCGTTGCAAAAATTGTTTAGTTCTACCAATCGGAATATTAGTAATAGTAAACAGATGATTAAATTTAATGCCAAAATGCTCGGCTAAATAAGTTTTATAATCCCGTTCTAGTTTTTGTTGATTGGGAGTGAGAGCAAAATTCTTATCCGTAGGTAAAGCAGGATTATAAACCAAATCCAAGACCAGGTTGGGATCTTCTCCATAACCAAGTTGATTTAATTTCTTAATTGCTAGAATCGAGCGATCGTATACTCCCGAACCCCTTTGTTGGTCTACATTAGCTTCCAGATAACAAGGAAGAGAAGCGGTAACTCTTAGCTGATGTCGAGCAAAATATTCTGGTAAATCTTCATATCCAGGCTCAAAAAAGATAGTTAAATTAGAGCGAACGATGACTTCTTTTCCCTGCTGTCTAGCTGCTTCCACTAGAGTCCGAAAACCATAATTCATTTCGGGCGCACCACCAGTCAGATCGACAGTTTTAATCTGAGGAAAGCGATTAATCAGCTCGATTAACTGCTGACAAACTTCAGGAGACAACTCCTCTGTCCGCTTGGGGCCAGCTTCTACGTGACAATGAGTACAAGCGAGATTGCATTTTCTACCTAAATTAATCTGTAAGATGGTAATTTTATCTTTGATTAGAGGAGAAGCGATTTTTTGAGCAAAAGGTGTAAGAGAATTTTTAGTTGTAGAAGAGATCATATGGCAGTCGCGATCGAATTTCAGATGATTAAACTAGGTGTTTCCAGGATAAGTGCAGACTAGAAATTAGCACAAAAACAGATTAAATTCCTCAATACCAATGTAGCAACCACAATAATGCCAATTATTAGAGTCACATTAGTATTTACTGAATATTTCGATTTTTCAATTATGGCGATCGCTAAATTAACTCGTAACTCATAACTCGTAACTTATAACTTTGGGGTATTAGGTTCATGGGTTAAGCGTTAAAAAAACCCTCAAGGCTAGCAATAATTAGTGGTTGCTACTATCCTTGGGGTTGCTGAATCTATTTGATAAATTTACCCCATCCCCATAATCTCGTAGCCCGAATCAACATAAATTACCTGTCCTGTGATCCCGCTAGCCAGGTCGCTAGCTAAAAATGCTGCGGTATTACCTACTTCAGTTTGAGTCACAGTACGGCGGAGAGGAGCGGACTTTTCTACGTGACGAATCATATCGAGAATACCACCAACAGCAGAAGAAGCTAGGGTACGAATTGGCCCTGCGGAGATGGCATTGACGCGAATATTATCTTGACCCAACTCAGCAGCTAAATAGCGTACGCTCATTTCTAAAGCTGCTTTTGCCACTCCCATAACGTTGTAGTTGGGAATAACTTTAACTCCTCCTAAATAAGAAAGAGTGATAATACTTCCGCCTTCGGTCATTAAAGGTTTGGCTCGACTGGCAAGACAGTTGAGAGAATAACTACTAATATCCAAAGCTTTAGCAAAACCCGCTCTAGAAGTTGCCGAAAAATCTCCAGTCAAGTCTTCTCGTTCGGCAAAAGCCAGACAGTGAATGAGAATATCTAATCTCCCCCATTTTTCCTTAATGGTGGCAAACATTGAGTCGAGAAGCTCATCGTCTTGAACATTACAGGGAACAATAATACTAGGATTGAGAGGTTCGACTAATTCCTTGACCTTTTTCTCAAAACGACCTTTTTCGTCTGGGAGATAATTGACACCTATATTCGCGCCAGCTTTGTGTAGCTGCTGGGCAATTCCCCAAGCGATAGAACGATTGTTAGCTATTCCTGTAACGAAAGCATTTTTTCCAGTTAGATCTAGCACTGTCTTTTCTCGATTTTGTTTGATTGCAATTATCTATCCTACAACTGCTTGAGTGTCGAGAAAATAGGTCAGGACGATTAATTGGAAGCTAAAAAATAATTGCAAGCGAGAAAACATAAAGGATAGAGAGATTTAAACAGGGTGAGAAAATAGCTTTTCTAAATCAATTTTGACTGAAGTAATTCACGATTTAGTGTAAGAATTATGTAACTATCGAAGATAATCGAAGATAATTGATCCATCAGACATTATCTTTAACTTAGTTTTAGGTTACATGGAACTTCCCTTGACACAAAATCAGCCTCTAGCATCGGTATTTCGTAAACTCGGTCGTGGTTCTTTTCCTCCTATTGTGGAGGGGTTTGAACGTGGTAAAACTATTTTTTTTCCTGGAGATCCAGCAGAGAGAGTTTATTTTTTGCTCAAAGGTGCGGTTAAGCTATCTCGCGTCTATGAAGCGGGAGAAGAAATTACGGTGGCTCTACTCAGAGAGAATACCGTGTTTGGAGTGCTGTCTCTAATTACGGGACAAAAAAGCGATCGCTTTTATCATGCAGTGGCATTTACCTCGGTAGAATTGTTATCTGCACCGATCGAACAGGTAGAAAAGGCTCTCCAAGAAAATCCCGAACTATCTTTATTGATGTTAAGGGGCTTATCTTCACGTATCTTGCAAACAGAAATGATGATCGAAACCCTAGCGCATCGGGATATGGGTTCGCGTTTGGTGAGCTTTTTACTGATTCTTTGTCGGGATTTTGGCGTACCAACCGAAGCGGGAATTAAAATAGATCTAAAGCTCTCACATCAGGCGATTGCTGAAGCGATCGGCTCGACTAGAGTGACCGTCACCAGACTGTTGGGAGACTTGCGGGACAAGGAGATGGTCACAATTCATAAGAAAAAAATTACGGTGCATAACCCCGTAGCATTGAGTCAGCAATTCGCCTAAGATAATTTAAGTTATCTCCACTCCCAGGGATTAAATTATCAACTGAAAATTTATTACTCTTGCCCATGACCAGCGGTTATATCCTGATTGCAGCGATTTTTATTCTGGGCGGTATTATTGCAGCATTTGGCGATCGCTTGGGAACCAAAATCGGTAAAGCGAGACTCAGATTATTTAACCTCCGTCCTCGTCAAACAGCCATGATGATTACGGTAATTACGGGAATGTTGATTTCTGCTTTTACCCTGGGCATTTTATTTAGTTTGAGTGAGTCTCTCAGACGGGGGATTTTTCAGTTAGACGATATCCTCAAAGAAAAACGTCATATTGAAGGGGAATTAGCTCAAGTTAAACAGCAAAAACTAGAAGTAGAGCAACAACTAAGTCGAGTTAGAGAGGAACAAAGCCAAGCGGTTGTTGACCTAGAGGCGATTAATTTAGATTTTAAACAATCAAAACAACAGTTAAGCAAAATTTCCGCTCAAGCTAAAAAGTTACGCCAGGAGTTGAATAATTTGTTAGCCCAAAGAGACGATCGACTAGCACAGCTAGAACGATTGCAGCAGCAAAGTCAAGAGTTACAAAGCCAATTACAACAACGCGAACAGCAAATTAGCCAGCAGGATCGGATCTTAGTCGAAAAAGAAACTCGTCTCCAAGAATTAGAAGAACAACAAAAAATACTCCAAAACCAAGTCCAAGAGCGCGATCGCTCGATTGCTCTACTCGATGAGGCGATCGCGACGGCGGAAACTAACCTCAGATTGAGGACTCAGAGACTAGAACAACTAGAAAGCCAGCTAAATTTTTTATCGAGAAATGTCGCCGCTTTAGAGCAGTCTTACCAAGAATTGCGAGAGAAGAAAATTACCATTGTCAAAGGACAGGTATTGTCTTCAGCGGTAGTCAGAATTGTCGAACCCAATGCAGCTAGATCGGCGATCGATAGTTTACTCAGACAGGCTAATACTAATGCAATCAAAGCTACTCAGTTTAGTGGAACTACTTCTAAACAACGAATTGTTAAAATTACCAGGGCGCAGGTAGAACAGTTAGTATCCCAAATTAAAGATGGTCAGGATTATGTAATTCGGATTCTCTCGGCTGGTAACTACGTTCAAGGAGAAAAAAGAGTCGAAGTATTTGCCGATCTGGCTCTCAATCAGCAAATATTTCCCGCAGGGGAAGATATAGCCACCGTTTCAATCGATTCTCGCGATATTACCCGCCAAGAGGTACAGGAAAGATTGAATTGGCTGCTAGCGGTATCTAAATTTCGCGCTCAACGAGCAGGTGTGTTAGGCGAGATCGAAATAGGAGACAATCAGGTGGAAAGTCTGGTTAATTTTGTCAACAAAATTACCCAAGCTACAGAGCCAGTTGATGAAATCAAGGCAGTAGTGGCCGAGAATACCTACACCGCAGGGCCATTAAAATTAGATTTTGTCGTCATGCGCAATGGCGAAGTTGTTTTTAGCACCTAGATCGAGAGACAATAGTCAATCGACAGTAAACAATTACTCCGATAGTTAGCTTGAACACTCAAAACATCCTTGGTTTCGATCCTGGCAGAGATAAATGTGGTTTGGCGATAATGAATCGACAAAAACAAATAGTCGATCGCCAAATAATAGATTCAGACAAGGCGATCGCTAAAATTCAACAGCTATGTCAAGAGTACGCTGTAAATTTGATTGTCATCGGAGATGGAACTACGTCTGCAACTTGGTGCGAGCAAATTAAATCTAGTTTGACTCCAGAAGTGCCAATCGTAACTGTCAATGAAAAAAATAGCACTTTAGAAGCTCGCGATCGCTATTGGACGTATCATCCCCCCAGAGGATTGCAGCGGATTATTCCTCAAGGATTGCGCGTTCCTCCTCGTCCCGTGGATGATATTGTGGCTATATTACTAATCGAAAGATATTTAATGCTGGATCTGAATTAGCAATATTTGCTCGATCTGATGATTTAATTTGCATGAAGTTTGCAGCGACTTACTAAACAGTAAGCTTATACTCGATTAGATAATCTAGGGTTCCAAGTCCTAAATAGCCAGAATGCTCACTCAGACAAATTCCAATATCGTTCAAATTTTAAAACAGCGATCGCTTTCGATCCCTCAAGCTACTGCTTATATTTTTCTCAAGGATGGTGAAGATCGCTCGATTAAACTTACTTATCAAGAGTTAGAAACTCAAGCTAAGGCGATCGCAATTGAGTTACAAAAGTCAGTTTCTCCTGGGTCGAGAGCTTTATTGGTCTATCCTTATAGTGAAAGCTTGGAATTTATCACCGCTTTTTTTGGTTGTCTTTATGGGGGAGTAGTTGCTGTACCCTGTCATCCCCCTCAAAATCGTCTGACTACTAAAGAGGTACAAACGCGATTATTATCTTCACAAGCGGAAATTGTCTTGACTGAATCTAGTCTGTTGGGCAAACTGCAAACTCAGTTATCCGAGCCAAACCTCCAGCTACATTGGTTGTGTACCGACAAGATTAATTATTCACCAGAAGCTAGTTGGGTACAACCAGAGATTTCCCCCAATGATTTGGCGTTTCTCCAATATACCTCTGGCTCTACAGGCGAACCCAAGGGGGTGATGATTACCCATGAATGTCTTCTGCAAAATCAAGAAATGTTACGGTTGGCATTTGGACATACTCAGCAGTCTATTGGGGTTAGCTGGCTACCTCTATTTCACGATATGGGGTTGATCGGTCATGTAATCCAACCTATCTATATTGGTACTGCTTGTGTGATGATGTCTCCCGTTAGCTTCGTCCAAAAGCCAATTCGTTGGCTACAGGCAATTAGTAAGTATAAAGCTACTACCAGTGGCGCGCCAAACTTTGCCTATGACTTATTATGCGATCGCATTAATGAAGAACAGCTAGAGCAATTAGACCTTAGTAGTTGGGAAGTAGCGTTTTCTGGAGCAGAACCAGTGCAAGCTAGTACCATAGAGCGATTTAGCCGTAAATTTGCTAGTTGTGGCTTGAAAAAGTCGGTATTTTATCCTTGTTATGGGATGGCGGAAGCGACGTTAATGATTACAGGGGGGAATAAGGCGGAGTTTCCCAAAGTTAAATGTTTGGATAAGGTGGCTTTGGAGGAGAATAAAGCCGTCGCAGCCCAATCTGAGTCGGGAACGACTACTATTGTTAGTGCGGGTTATCCCTGGCTGGATGGCAAAATTGCCATTGTCGATCCTCAGTCTCTGGTTGAGTGCGCGGAAGGAGAAATTGGAGAGATTTGGTTTTCGGGTTCAAACGTCGGTAAGGGATATTGGCAGTTACCAGATAAGACTCAACAGACATTTCAGGCTAGTTTAAACGGTAAGGATAATTATTTACGGACGGGAGATCTCGGCTTTATCGATCGCGGAGAATTATACATTACGGGACGAATGAAAGATGTCTTGGTATTTTGGGGACTAAATCACTATCCGCAGCATATCGAACAGACTGTCGAACAGTGTCACCCAGGTTTAAAAGCGAATTGTGGTGCAGCTTTTGCTGTGGAGGTTGATGGCAAATCAAGATTGGTAATTGCGCAAGAAATAGAGCGTAGCCATCGTAAATCTTTGGTCTTGGATGATGTGGTAGAAACGATCCGTTGGGCAATTTTTCAACAACACTTTATTGATGTTTATGGCATTGTCTTAATTAAACCAGGAAGATTGCCCAAGACTTCTAGCGGTAAAGTACAACGCAGTGCTTGTAAACAGCAGTTTCTCGATCGAAGTTTGTCAGTTTGGCAACAATGGTATCTTCCCGACGTGCAACAGAGCGATGTTACGGGTTTGTGGCAAAGATACACCAATCCCTTTACCTATCTGAAGATGTTTTCGGCGATCGCCAGAGGTAGGTTACGTCGTGCTTTGTATCTATTGTCGAGATAGTTTATCTGAAATCCCAACAGGAATTGATAGCTTAACCCCTCATTTCTCTATCAAAAGATAGATTTGGTAACGAAAAGTTTATTTGGCAGCGATCGACTTCACATATTTGTTATCTTTATGAAGTACAGATGAATATCTAGGTATAGCAATCTCAAAATCAAATACCAAAATCCACAACAAAACTAAAAAAGGGAGTGTTGTACTGTGTCAAATCATCACGATCGAGGACAACTTTTTCTTCGTTGTAAGCTTCTTGCTCGAAAGCGATCGTAAACGCCTGAATTTCACCAGACATATGGTCAGAAGCCATACCCAGTGCTGCTGCTGAATCTAACCCTCCGCTTAGATAACAACCAACTGGCACATCAGCCCTCAAGCGCAATCGAACTGCTTCACTCAATTTAGCTCTCAGTTGTTCTACCTGCTCTTCAAAACTAAATTGAGATGGAAATTCACTCACTTGAGGATAATTAAAATCCCAATATTGATGCAACTGAATCCCCGATCGAGTTGCTATCAAATAATACCCAGGTGGAACTTGATAAATATTGGCAAATAAAGTGCGATGAGGCATTTTGATTCCTTGATTGACTAAGAAAAATGATTCCCAATCCCAAGTAGCTGGGACTCCCGCAGCCAATAAAGCTTTGATTTCCGAGGCTAAGTAGAGAGTATTTTGATAAATTGTGTAATAGAGAGGTTTAATACCGAAGCGATCTCTGGCAGCAAAAAGCGATTGGTTAGGTTCGTCAAAAATAACAAAAGCAAATTCTCCTCTTAGATGATGGAGACAATTGCTACCAAACCGATCGTAAAGATGAAGCGCGATTTCACTATCAGAATTAGTTTGTAATTGGTAACCTAATTGCTTCAGATCGCGCTGTATTTCCTCGAAGCCATAAAATTCTCCATTGGCAATAATATGTAGAGAATTATTTTTGTTAACAATTGGCTGAGAGCCGCCATAAGGGTCAATAATACTGAGTCTTGTATGCCCTAAAGCAACTCGCTTATTTTGAGAAATCCAAAATCTTTGCTCATCTGGTCCTCGATGCTTTAACGATTCTATTGCCTGCTTTAAAGATGATTTAGAAATCCGCTCTTGTGTCGAAAATAATGCAAAAATACCGCACATAAATAGCCAGGGCAAACGCACCTTATTTTTACAATGCTTACGGGATAAAGGTTTGAGCCATTATTTAGTTTTGTAACTAAAATTTGAAAGTCTTGCTAAGTAAGGTTTACAGAATTTAGA
>JASJEI010000183.1 GCA_030064795.1 Pleurocapsa sp. MO_226.B13
CTTAAATGCTTGCTTTGAATTCATCTGATTCAGTAGTAAATTGAAGCTTTATTATACTACAAATTGACCTCAAGTTTTTGCAACAGTACCGTCATAAGTATCTCCTCGATCGATTTGTGCCACATTGACCATCGTTTTATAGAAAACCTGGTTTCTAGTAATTTCAATCTAGAAAGTGATCGAGAATAACTGGGGATTACAAGCGCAATTTATAAATGAATAAATAGTGAATATTTTCAATCTGGTAAAATTCGATATAAATTTCAGTAGATTGTAGGTTGGGTTTAACGAACTGAAACCCAACACCAGTAGCGGTTTCGTTGGGTTAAGCTACCGCTAACCCAACCTACGAAAAACTAAGTGTGATCGCCAGATTAATTATTCGCAACACACTCAGGACACATTTCAGGTCCGATATCTCCACCAGCAAACTGTTCTAGATCTTCTAAACGAAGTTGTTGAAGCTGTGGGAGTTTCTTGTCTAGATCTTTTTTGGAACTTTTGATTTTTTTCATCTGTTTCTGTTGCTGTTTATGTTTGAAATTTCTGATAGATTTTGCGATCGCTAAAAATCCTAATTTGCTAGATTTTTGTTTGAGGATAACTTCAGGCGATCGCATTGCCAAAATTATTGGCTAACAATACACCACGGACATCCATCACCTGCTGGACCACCAGCAACCTGTTCTAGCTCTTCTAACTGAAGTTGTTGAAGTTGTGGGGGCTTTTTCACTTTTGCTGTTTTTAGGTTGATTGTTTTTGAAGTATTATTTTTCATAAAGAATAATGTTTGATACTAGATAAATATGCAGTTTTAGAGTTGAGGTTTGCTCAATAGAAAACTCAAGAAATTTTCAAATATCTTGATAAGTAAAATAAGAAGCTCGACAGAGACGCAAATCCTCAAGACCTCTGTTAAATTACAATCTAAGAATCAATCGGGAAGAACTAGGGAACAAAAAAGCGATGCGGAAAAAATAGATAGTAAAACTTTTTTTATCTGGTAAAGTATCTAGTAACCGTAAACGTAAATTAGATAGTAGTCAGCAATAAAACAACTGACAAATCAACATTTATTAACTATTACTTATTACTTAGTTACGCAGTGACACTAGTGCCATGACAGACAAAGCTCTACGGGAACTCGCCTCAATACTCAATCCCACCGCTGACATTCCCCAAGGAGAAACGGTATTATGCCAGATGTGCTAGAGTAGGACGGCTTCGATCCTTTTTCTTCATCATACGTTGAAGGAGAATGGAAAATTGTAGTGTTTGTGAATTACCAAGAAATGTCTCTGCAGAATCTGTTAAAGTTTTTAGCTTTAGAGGGTGAACGGGTACATCGAGCGGAGCCAGGAGGTTTTCAACCATCGCCCCCCGTTCCCGTACGGTTACTGGTAATGGTACGGGCTTATCGTGTAGGTGGCCATAAAAACGCATTTGAGTCGCATCGATAGGCCAAGCGGGGGGCTGATTTTGCCAAAATACCAGGGGCGGACTATATTTTTGCTCCTTGTTCGCTCGAGGCCTCACACTAAAGCGATGAGGGTTATACTCGACCCTAGTGCCTCGGAATCGACGATTGGTCTTGGCCCAGGTAATCACCTGCTGTCGCCTTGTTTCTTCCCCAAACAGTCCCACATAAAGATCGCGCCCGATATTAACTCGGTTTTCGTAGATATTGAAATCACATGACATGGTGTAAATTAGGAGGTGGTCAGTGTCGGGGTTGGTTTCAGATTTGGCAGCTGGAAAGCAGAGTTTGGCTAGCCCTAAAGCGGTCGATGCTAGGAAAATTTGTTTGTTGATTGAGGAGAGCGCCAACCCCAAATAGGTATGTTTTGGATCGTGGAGCAAGCGATCGTGAATTTGATTTTGCTCGTTGGCGATTTGGGCAAAGGCCTGTCGCTGTACATCGGGTTCTTTCCACCAATAGGGAAACCATTGGTTTGCCCGTGCTTTTTTAAAAAAACTTTGCCAATGCTCAACTATAAATGGATCGACGTCAAACTGCGGATCGTCCTTGAGGAGAGCGAAGAAAATCTCATGATGTTCTGGATAGCGTTTGGCCCAGTCATAAGCTTCCATCTGAGGAAAGACATCTCGAAAGATCAGAAAGTTACCCATCTCTAAAAAGACGAAAAAGGCCTGATAATGGGCTGGCGGAAATCCAGGAAGTTTCATCCCATGGGGGGCCAATCGGGAAGCACGGAGCGAGTCGGACATGAACCAACCCGTATTGCGGGAAACCATATTGGCTAGCAGTGCCCAACTAATTTCAGGATGCTTTTGCCAAAAGGCCAGGTAGTAATCGGTTCGTCTGGGGTTATTGAGGGCAAAATGTTGGCGGCGAGCGAGGGTTAAACGCCGAAACTGTTCTTTTAGGGTTTGTGTCTTCATGGCACGTTGAGGGGTAAGGTTAGGTGGACGAAATATTTGTGTCAGAGCTGACAATTTCTTATGTTGCTACTTCAGGCTACTCAAGCAAGTGCCAGCCTCAATCTCACTCCTGGTTCTGTCGTCCTGTTGAGGCAGAGGTAGTAGCTGTCGCCGGTAGAGTCGCTGCAGTCGTTTGCGATATTCGACTAAAATTCGGTCAAAGCGACCTAGGCACATGCCGGTGAGATCTACCCGCATATCGGCAATTTGTTCCAGCATCTGTTTGTCCCGCTTCACCTCACGATCTAGAACCCATTGCAAAACCTGTTTCTGCACGAGATGGAAGATTAAACGTCCCCAACGAGGGGCTGCTAGGTAGTGCAGAGAGAGGCACTGGGTTTGGCGATCGTCTATGGGGTTGAAGAAAAACACTGAGAGCAGCCGTTCCTGGCGAGGCTGGCCAGTTTTGGCATTTTCCCAATAAATTTCGTAGGTGTGGTAAACCGGAGAGAAATGCATGGTCAGGTGATTGAAAAAGCGATCGCCGCCGTGAATTCCAAACAGCTTTTCCAGGAGCCAGGGCAGGGGTCGCTGGGGTACAATCGACAGCAGATGGATGCGCTCCTCATGGCTAAAGTCGAATATCGGCTCAACAGCAGCAGTATCAGCCAGGTTATAACCAAAAAAGGTATGGCTTGTGGGGGCGTGTTCCATCTCGGCAAAGATATCCACCACCAGTTCTAATGGAGCCTCAATCCGATGCTCTAGGGCGCAGGCCAACTCGTACTCGGGAAAATCCAGTTGTGGGAGCTGAGCGTTGCTGCCAGCGGCTTTGACCCAGATCCACCCGTACCGCTCCGCCGTCTCCAGGCTGTGGGCGCAGGGCTTGAGACTGGGGGTGCTAGGGCTATGACCCTGACCGTCGGGGGCATAGCTCCAGCCGTGGAAAGGACACACCAAGCGATCTCCCTCTACCCAACCTTGGCTGAGGCGCATCCGGCGGTGGGGACAGCTATCCTTGAGCGCGCCAATCTCATCGGTCTGGATACGAAACAGGACAAATTCCTGTCCACAGAGCTGGATGGCAACGGGGTGCTCAGTTAAAGCCTGACTTGGTAGTACAGGATGCCAGTGATTGAGTTCAGTCATGAGATCCCTCCTGGGGTGAAATGGTTTGGGGTGGAACGGTCTGGAGTGGCCTGGTACAGGCAGTCAATGGCTGCCTGAAAGTGAGCCTCGATGGCGGTACGGCGGAGCTTGCCATTGGCGGTGAGTAAGCCATTGACCTGGCTGAAGGGCTTACGGGTGTAGTAGAACTTGCGGATTTTTTGATAGTGGGGAACGGTCGCGTTGAAGCGCTCAATGGCTGTCTCTAGAGCGGATTCATCTGCTGAGCCGGAGAGAATGGCACTGAGAAAGGGGCGGCCATGGCCCACCACTATGGCGTGTTCCACCCCTTGACAGGCATCGATCAGCCGTTGTTCTAAGGGTTCCGGGGCAATGTTGTGGCCTGAGGTGGGCACCAGCAGATGTTTTAGTCGACCGACGAGCCGCCAATTGCCTGATGCGCTTACCTCGGCTCGATCGCCAGTATGGAACCAGCCATTGTCCATGACCTGGGCCGTAGCTGCTGGGTTGTTCCAGTACCCGGCAAAGATATTGGGACCCCGGCAAACCAGTTCTCCTTGCCTGGTTAAACGCACCTCACAGCCTTCAATGGCGTGACCGACGTAGCCAGGGACTTGTCCCTGAAGCCGCTCGAGGGTGACCAGACCAGTGGTTTCCGTCAGTCCATAGCCCTGGTAGACTGGGATCCCGAGCATGGTAAACCAGCGCTGGGTTTCCACCCGCAGGGGGGCCGAGCCGCAGATGATTAGCTGGAGACTGGGGGCGATCGCCCGTTTAATTTGAGCCAGCAGAGTTGCCCTTATCCCCCTGAAAATCGGGGCGTCAATCCAGGGATTACCAGTCAGGGAGTGTCCATAGGCCCGCTGACCAACTGCGAACAGCCATTGGGGGATGGAGCCCCGCTGCTTCAGAGCCTGCTCAATTCCGCTGCGGAATCGCTCCAGCACCATGGGCACCGTCAGAAAGAACGACGGATCGGCGCAGCGGAGGTCGGCAGCCAGATTGTCTAACTGCGTCGATAGGGTCAACAGACGACCCTGATATAGTTGAGCCCAAAGGATGAGATGGGCCGGGGCAAAGCAAAACGGCAGAAAGTGAAAGGCTCCGCCACTGCTACTTGAGGGCTGAGTAATGGCCTCAAGCCGCTGGCTGACCAGGGGAATCATGTAGTCAAAGTTGGCACGGGTGAGCATGACCCCCTTGGGAGAACCGCTGGTGCCCGAGGTATAGATCACGGCGATCGCTGCATCCGCCGGAATGGGGTAAGGCTCTGCCTGGGTCGGTTCAGCGCCGAATACATCATCGACCAAGGCTATGGCACTGGGGGTAGGCCAGGCGGCTCGAATGGCCTGTTCGAGGGCGGCATCACCGATCAGCAACAGCTGAGGTTGGCAGTCGGCAAGCATTTTGGTCAGTTCCTGGGGACTCTGGCGACTATACAGAGGTACCACAATGGCCCCTTCTGCCAGAATGGCCAACTCGATCGCGATCCAGCGGGCCGAGTTGGGAGCCAGTAGCGCCACTCGCTCGCCGGGGCATATCCCCTGAGCAGCGATAAAGGTGCGGGCGCGGCGGAGCTGCAGCGCCAAATCTGCCGCTGAGATGTCCACCGATTGCTGGTCATGGATTTCTCTGAGAATCGGCCGATCCTCCAGCTGATACAAGTTTTGGTAAATTGTTTCCAGGAAATTCACGGGGTTGTTCTCCGAGTAGGTCGTCTCTGTGGTTACAATGGGGGGTCTTTAATATCGATTACCTAAATGTTTGCTACAAATACTTTTTAAGTAATAAGTTTTAAGTAATAAGTAATAAGCAATGTTCTAGGCGTATTGCTCTAGCAGCGCGATCGTGGTGGCCGATAGAGGGGGCAGATACGCCTCCCAGGAGGGCGATCGCTCGATTTGGGGAAAGTCTGGATACACTCGGGCTACTTCGCCCATGAATTCCCGGCCCATCTGTCCCATTAGCTGCAACTGGCGGACCACGGTCTGGGCAATCCTCTGGACAATGACCTCTCGGTCTTGTTCCAGGCGATGCAGCATGGGCAGCAGCTTGTCTCCCAGATCTGGGTCGTCCACCTCCAGCAGCAGGTCAGGGTGGTGGCGATCGCCCATCAAGTGACGAATGCGTTCATCCATAGTGACCCCCACCGACGGCACCAGACCCGTCATGGAAGTGACTATGGCGTGGAAACGGGAGCTGACTAGAAACGCACTATGGCGTAAAATACTCACCAGCTCATGCATGGTGTACTGGTCGCTAATAAAACAGGGCGGTGGAGATAAAAGCTGGGCAGCGAGGTCTTGGCAGGCCTGGCGATCGAGGCGTTCCATGCCCACCACAACGGGGAAAATATCTCGCTGCTGGCTAAAGGCATTAACGGCCTGGGCTAGTCCTTGAATGTAGGCGCGATAGCTGCGAGCGGCTGCTGCTGAATGGTGATGAAAGTAAATGGATTTGTAGTGGCGATCCCGGTACTTACCTGTGAAACAATGGTGGGCAAACTTGCACAGACTGGGCTTTACCGGCCACCAAAAGGGATTAATCGGGCAAAGGGTCAGAATCGGCCGGAGCCCATCCCAACCCGCCTGTCTCAGCAGGTCGGTTCCCCGCTGGGGGGAATCGGGTTCAAAGGTCCAGGCGGTGTCGGCTCCTCCCGTACTGCGAATTCCCAGGTCTTGACTGAGCAGATCATGGGAGGGTTGATTACGGCAGAGAATCAGCGAATTTTGGCACTGGCGGCGGACGAAGCGGCGCAAACTGGCACTCATAGCCCCCGCTTCGGCTCCATAGCCGACGCTGAGCTTTCCCTCAATGGCGGCTAACCCCAAGGAAGCTGCCATCATGGTGGACAGACTATCGGCAAATTTGGACTTAAACATAGAGCCTTCACAGGCAATCACCCCATGGTGTTGGGGGCACTCGCGGTAAAGAAACTGCGGAAACAGGTGGGGTAGCCGTACCTGCTTGGCTCCTTGAAAATAGCCTGCCGTCAGGGTTGGATCCAGGGTCATCACCGTCAGCTCTACTGGCTGGCCCAGGAGGTGCTGCAGTTGCCGAACAATCTCGGCCACCCGTACATCGGCACCTGTGTTGCGAGCACCATTGTAGCCCGCGAGCAGGAGTTTGAGCGGCTTGCCAAGTCGCCACTGTTCCCGGGATAATCCCAGAGTGCGTTTGACTCGGGTGGCCTGGGCGTAGCCATGGGCCACCAGCTGTAGAGTTTGGTCTAGGTCTAGGAGGTTCATCTTTGGCTTCCTTGAGGTTCTTATCCAGCCTGGGTTTCAGGCCAGGACTGATAGGGGAACTGGCAGCGGTGTTCAACTAAAAAGCGATAGAGGGGAGCTGCATAGGTGATGAAGGACGGAGGAGGGCTCCCCAGTTCCTGGATGACTCGGGTATTGTCAAAGACGGTATTGAACACCAGATAGGGCATGAATACTTTGAGCCGGGTGGCTGACCGCGCGATTCCCCACTGACGGGGGGTGGCGGCTAAGGTCTGGATTAGCCAGGTCAAGGGCGATCGCAGCTCGGGCAAAAACAGGGGTGGTAACCCTCGGGTATCGGCGGTCAGACTCTGGACAATCTGCCGGTAGGTGGGGGAGTCTGCCCCTGCACTCAGGTGGTAAATGGTATAAGCCAGCTGCTTTTTTTGGTGTAAAATGGCGATCGCCCGTCCCACATAGTCGGCAGGCACAATGTCGATGCGCCAGTCCGGTTGCAGTGGTATCACCCTCACTCGATCTAGCAGGGCAAGAACCCTAGCCGTGTCGAACTGAGTGGTTTTGGGAAAGCGGCTATCCCCCAGCACCGTACTGGGACGAAAAATTGTGTAGGGAATATCCGGCAGTAGCTCTTGGACGAGATGCTCACAGAGCTTTTTGGTGGCTCCGTAGGGGTCGTAGTCTGGCTGTTCCCACTGAATGGCGTCAGCCTCAGTCACCACTTCGTTTTGGCGGACCCCGGCGACGGAGATGCTGGAGATGGCGCTGAAGCGGCGCAGGCCGTGCTCGGCATGAGCGGCGCGGGCCAGTTGCAAGACTGCTAGGGTACCGCGCACATTCACGTTAAGGCACCCCTGAGTTGACTTGCGGTTCACGAGCGCCGCTCCGTGAATTATGGACTCAACTGAACTCACGATTCGGTTCCAATCCTGTGGCGACAGGTCCAGGCGAGGCCGAGTCAGGTCCCCCAGATAGAGATCCATGCGGCTGAGTGCCTGCAGAAATTGCTCCGGGGTCATGTGCAATTGGAATGCCTGCCACAGGCGCGAGCGCGCCGCTTCGGTAGACGGAGCCCGGACTAGCAGAGCCAGGCGCTCGCGGGTCGTAGCTAATAGTTCAGCGGCAACATAGGCTCCGATATAGCCCGTTGCCCCTGTCAAAAAAATAGTCATGGGGTGCTCCTCTCGAATTTACGCCGTGCGCTTCTCTAGCAAAGTGGGTTCGGGTTCGGGCTGCTGGCCACCGACTAAAAACCCTGTCCGCAGAAAATAAGCAAAATAGGTGCGCAGCAGTTGGTCATCGATCCTGGGGCAGGAGATGCCGGCTCCAGCCAGTGCGGCTCGGGTCTTCTGGCAGCTGAACTGGGGCCGTCTGCTCTGCTGGTATAGCTCTGGCAGGGTCAGATCTGTGCCTGGCAGCCGCCGCCGAAAAAAAGGTCGGAGCGGCACCAGGGGATTGTCCTGGGAGGACAGTCGGTGGAGCCGCTCGAGCCAGTCGCGGTAGGCAATCCGCTCCACGGCAAATCCCAAGGATTGCGATTGCATCCAGTCAATCAGCTGATGCCAGTGGTAGGTATGGGGATTGGTGAGATGGAAGGCTTGGCCCCTGGCCCCTGGCTGCTGTGATAGGTAGACAATGCTGCGGCTGACATAATCTACAGGAGCCAGATCTAGCCGATAGTCCAGGTCAGGGGCAGTGCCCATGTTCAGACAGCCCTTGAGCGTGCGACAGATCAGGTCATAGGTATTGACGACCCCCGTCTGGCTATGGCCAGAGATAAAGGGGACTCGGTAAATACAGACGGGCAGACCGCGATCGCGGGCCATCATCACCAGCTTCTCGGCTACCCACTTACTCTGGGAGTAGCCTAGGCCCATTCCCTGGCTGTAGACCAAGGGATCTGACTCCAATATCTGTTTTTGGGCATAGGCGGGGGAGTCAAACACCGCGACGCTGGAAATATAGTGAACCGGCGCTGTCTGGCTGCAACTAGCGAGCCGTAAAACCTCCTGGGTACCTTGGACATTGACTGACCGCAAGCGAGGGTAGGAATAGATATAATTCAGCAACGCCCCACTGTGGTAAATGCAGTCAATTCGAGCGGCTAGCTGCTGAAATTGCTGGGACGAGAGCCCTAAGTAGGGCTGGCCTAAATCTCCGACTACGGGAATGATGCGATCGCCGTCAGGCTTACCCCAGATACCGTAGGCTTGGAGATTAGCCTGAATTCGCTTCTGCCCCGAGGGGACATCCACTGCCCGCACCAGGCAGTAAATGTTGGCTCTAGTCCGTTGCAGCAGTTCTTGGAGGATAAAGGCTCCTAAAAACCCGGTGGCTCCAGTCAAGAAAATAGCTGACGGTGGATTCTGCGAGACTGGGGATATCGCTTTTGGTCGAATGCTCGGCTCCAGCACGACTTCTGAGGTTAAATCCTCTGACCAGGCTGGGATTGCTTGCTGCTGCTGGACTAACTTCAGTAGGGCGGGTTTGTGTTGGCGCAGAGAGAATCGTAGCTCCGCATTCAAGACCCCCTTGGGGGCCTGAATGCGGAGCTGGTCTCCATTGACCCAGAGCGTTGCCCCTTGTTGGCGGAGATGAATTAGCAGTTGATGGGGTTTCATAGGACGATTTCTTCCACGTCGCCACAGTGCTGGGCCAGAGCTGCGATCGTGGGATAGGTATAGGGTAGGGTGGGCTCCAGTTCCTGACCCAGCCAGCTTTCCAAATCTCCAGTCATCCCAAAGACCGTGACCGAATCCAGACCGTAACTGTCAAAGGAGGCGTGAATGTCAATGTCGTTAACCGACACTTCCAGGAAATCGGCTAGGTAGGAAACCAGCCACATTTGAATGTCATCGGGGGTTCGGGTCAGTTGGGAGCCGTAGGCCGTAGGGCCAGAGCGATGATCTGACAAGAGGGGGACTTGTTGGAAGATTTGAGGATGCAAGCGATTCATGGCAGATGGCTTTTGACTTTAGCTTTAGACTTTAGACTTTAGACTGAATGGCACTAAGATAAGGGCGATCGCCTGTGCTTGTAGCTCTAGGGCTTGATAGGTCAAATGCTCAGATTTGACTTCCCCGTCTGTCAAAAAGATCTAGGCAATTTGCTCAGGCTGGTGTGAAGCTCTATAGCGTAAAAGATCGATTAAGGTTGAGCACCGCATAGGTTCAAAATCTCTATCCGAATCCGGCAGTTGTCTTTCCCTTGAGTTATTTACAGTATGTCTAATGATTTAAATGAATAGTTGAGTCAAAATCAGGAATATTAGAATTAAATTCATTTCAGATAATTCAGGATAATTCAGGATAATTCAGGATAATTCAGGGCAGATTCTTAATTCATAGACCGAACTTAACCATAGCCCTATCACATTGGTTCTGTCGCAAAAAAGAGGAAGGAGCATGTAGTACAATATAACTTAAGCAATCATACTCACGCCTTTCATCCTTCAATGAATCCCAAAGAACCTGACGGGGCTTTCAAGGTGGCGAACTAAATTCGCCACACAGCCCCTCTTCAAATGGCGACATTTCCAAAAAGAAATTATTTTGCTCCTCGCGCATTCCCTTGCGCCTTACGTCGGCGCGGGGTCGCTCGTCAATGTTCGTTGGTATCTTCGCTATCCTTTGAGTTATCGAAATTTGTCAGAAATGATGAAAGATCGAGGTTTGAAAGTAGATCACTCTACTATCGGGCGTTGGGTTCTGACTTATTCTCCCGAAATAGAGAAAAGAACTCGTCGTTTTCTCAAGCCTACCAACGATTCTTGTCAAGTAGATGAAACCTACATTAAAGTGCGGAATGCACCGCCGCTTGCGAACTGGATTTTAAATCCAGTTCGGTCGGCGGTGAATGGGAAATGGAAATATCTGTATCGCGCCGTAGATAGTGAGGGCAATACTTTGGACTTTATGCAAGCGTGCGAGAAGAAATAAAAAAGCAGCAAAAAGGTTTTTTAAAAAAGTACTAAAAGCTAGACAAAACAAACAGCCTAGAGTTATAAATGTAGATAAAAATGCGGCTTATTCGACCGCCATTGATGAACTTAAAGAAGACGAACTCTTAGAAGAAAATAGTGAATTAAGGCAAGTCAAATACCTCAATAACTTAGTGGAACAAGACCATAGAGGAGTCAAAAAAATTACAAATTATGGTCTAGGATCTAAGTCATTCCATACAGCTTGTCGGACGATTAGAGGCATTGAAATCATGCACATGATTAATAAAGGTCAGGTGGAAGGAGTTAGTAAAAAAGATGTTTTAGTCCAAAAGAAATTTGTCGAATCTCTCTTTAGGATTGCTGTCTAAAAAATTAGATAATCATCGGGTTATTTTGTCTTTCTCTACTTTTTGCGACAGAACCATGATTTCACCTTTTTCTATCCGTTCCCCTTCAGTGACTTTGAGGTCGTCTGGTTCGGTGACTTTAACGGTAATATTTAAACGTTTGGGTGTAGTAGTTTCTGTCTGTGTTACTTGAGCGATGTCTGTTGCCCAACTGGGTAGGGGATAAACATCACTAAAGATTATGGCGATCGCCATGCTGATTATGACCAGCCCATAAATGACTAACTTGCTAACCCGATTCATTAATTGCTTAACCTCGACTACGGTAGAACTTTAGTACTCTTTATTGTTCCCACGTTAGATTAAGTTATTAGCAGAGTGATTTCAAGTATCTAAAAGCAAATATTCCCATAGTGAAGCGACAAAGATCATGAATGCCAAATCAAAAAAACAACGGTCGATTAGTGCCTATAGCGATTTTTTAAATACCTCCTTAGACGCACTCCTACAAAAAACTCTCAACACTAACGCCGAATCGGTAGCTCTCTCATTATTTCACGACGTAGCGAAGAGCGTTCCTGCATACAGAAATTTTTTAGCAGAACGAGAGATTAAGCCAAACTCTATCGAAACTTTTGAAGATTTTCAAACACTACCTTTAATTACCAAAGAAAATTATCTTCAACCTCATCCACTATCTGCTTTGTGTCGTCAGGGACAAATAGATTCTTGCGATCTGATCGCCGTTTCCTCTGGTTCGACGGGAAAACCAACATTTTGGCCGCGTTTCTTTACAGATGAGTTGCAAATTGCCATCCGTTTTGAGCAAATATTTCACGATAGTTTTGCTGCCGATAGGAGAAGAACCCTCGCAGTAATTTGTTTTAGCCTCGGAACCTGGGTAGGTGGAATGTATACAACTAGTTGCTGTCGCTATCTCGCCAGCAAAGGCTATCCCATCACCTTGATTACCCCAGGCAATAATAAAGAAGAAATTTTGCGAGTAGTAGAGGAAATCGGTAGTAACTTCGAGCAAATCGTACTACTGGGATATCCACCATTTCTCAAAGATGTAATTGATACTGGTATTAGTCGTGGGATTGAGTGGCGACAATATCAAATAAAATTGGTGATGGCGGGTGAGGTATTTAGTGAAGAATGGAGGAATTTACTAGGTGAAAGAATTGGTTCTCAAAATCCTTACTACGATTCTGCCTCGCTTTATGGTACGGCAGATGCAGGGGTTTTAGGTAATGAAACACCGTTAAGCATATGCATTCGGCGGCATTTAGCAGCTAATCCAGTAGCAGCGAGAACTTTATTTGGCAAATCACGTTTACCCACCCTCGTACAATACGACCCAATCGCCCGATTCTTTGAAGTCAAAGACGGAGTATTATTTTTTTCTGGAGACAACGGTATTCCTCTGGTGCGTTACAACATCTCGGACAATGGCGGGATAATTACTTACGATGCCATGCTTGAGTTTTTAGCGGGGTATAGTTTTAATCCCATAGCAGAGTTACAAACCGAAAATGACAGAGGTGCGCGTCCGTTGCCTTTTGTCTATGTTTTCGGACGTTCTAATTTTACGGTTTCCTACTTTGGTGCTAACATTTACCCAGAAAATGTGTCCGTGGGATTAGAACAGCCAGAAATTCGAGATTGGGTAACGGGTAAGTTTGTCATGCAGGTAAAAGAAGACGCAGACAAAAATCGATTTTTATCTATAGTTGTAGAATTAGCTCCAGGGGCAACAGACAATAAAGCTAACCCAGAGGCGGTAGCCTCTTCTATTTTGACTCAACTCTCACGTCTTAATAGCGAGTTTTCTAATTACGTTCCCGAAAAATACCAAATGCCACGAGTAGTATTAGCCCCAACTGGAGATCCTGAATATTTTCCTGTGGGGGTAAAACATCGATATACACGAAATCCGAATCGGTAGTTCTTCATACGATCATGTCAAGTAGATAGCGATAGTAGAATAATTGAATGGAAGAACAAACAACAATCTTTACTATCGTCATCGCTCTTAGGCAGAAATTATTAGCCACTATGTTTAGCGACGTTGGTGAATTAAAATTGAAATATATTATGTTTGAGAGCGCATTATCCTAACTTCAACCGTCCCTACTGCATACTGCTCCCTCAACAACGCGATCGCCTTATCTAAAGGACAGTACGAAAGCTTTAGTGTAGTACCATTTAAAGACGCTGTAGCATAGTGATTTTTCTTTAAAGGGATCTGGATATCTTCGGGAAAATCAACTGCTAAATCTCCGCTTATAAATACGTCTGAGTTGGGGTAGTTCTGTTGTATTTCTTGGAGTGCGGGAATCAGGACCAATACTGTTCGGTTAACGACTAAGCAGCCTGTGGAGCGAGGGCCAAGGTGAGTGGTTGAAGTTGGGTTGTGCCACTTCTGTGTGAGCGTTTCTTGCTCTTGAATTTGGAGCGAGGCTTTTTGACC
>JASJEI010000037.1 GCA_030064795.1 Pleurocapsa sp. MO_226.B13
GATGTCTCAGGACCGCCACCAGCAGCACTATCTAGCTGTTCCAAATTGAGTCGTTGAAGCTGTGGAAGTTTCTTGAGATTTAGCTGTTGTGGATGTGTTGGTTTTTGTCTATTGTTGTTCATTTTGTTCACCTCTGACAAGATCTAAATTCAGTATGTCTAAAAATTTGGCTCAATAGTTGAGTTAAATTCAGGACTATTAGAACTTAGGACAACTTAGAATCATGGCAAGAATTCAGGTAAATTTAGGAGGCGGTGAAATCGATTACCGTCGTCCTCAATAAGGGAGCGACAAGCCTTCAGCATAGCGCACGCTTACCGCTCTTAAATAGTTCCTTGACAAAAGGGCGATCGCCTGAGCCATAGCCATTGACTCTACAATGCGATCGCTCCGTTTGTAGTTAGCTCTTTAGGGCTTCTGATTCGGGAATTCTAGTAACTCCGAATCAACGAGATTTTGAGAAAGTTCCTGGGTTGAAAGTTGAAGATTGGACGCTATAGAATTAAAGGCGATCGCCTGAACCCCTTATTTTTTGGCTCTCCCGTATACAGCTGCAAAATTAATATCACATGCTGGACAGTCAGCTGGCGGAGACCATCAGCTATAGTATTCAACTGTTCCATTTGGAGTAGCTGAAGCTGTGGGAGTTTCTTGAGGTTACTCTTTTTTTTGGAAATGGTTTTTGGGTTTTGACTCATGGAAATACCTCCACAAAGATGAGAGAAAATATTAGATGGACTGGATTTAACAGCATTTCATCTCCTCAGTTATCGTTACCGAGCGCGAATTCCCGAATTCCTGGTCGCGATCGCTGGTAAATCTGGCTGAGTTTTTTCGAGATTGTGGCATCGATCCAAGATGAAGTGACGAATAGTTTGAATTGTCTCAATTTCTTGGGCTGTTAAACCAGGATGCCAGATAAAAATAACCAATACGATACAAGTTTGAGTGCCACGATTCCAAACTTCATGCTCAAAACTGCCATCATAGATTAAAAATTTACCCGCTCTCCACTGGCGAACTTCATCAGCGACGCAAATTTCTGCTCCTTCTAATCCTGCCAAGCCAAACTTACAGACAAGATGCTCATTCATGATGCCACAATGAGGAGAAATATGACTGCCAGGAGTGAGAGCAGCAAAAAAAGTAGATCTTTGTAGGGTTGGAATTGACTCAATTAATTCGGCTGTTTTGGGACAACGCTGACAGTTTTCTGGATGAATGAGGCTATCTTGTCTAAAGATATAATTATTCCAATTTTTTTGTCCCCGCAGATGCAAAAGTTCTTCTAAAACCAGAGGATAGGCTTGCTCAAATTGCTCTACCCAATCAAATTGTTGTGGCTCTTGCCAAGGAGTTGTGGGAAGTTCGGGAATAAAAAGATAGGGATTTTGAAACGGTTGGCGATCGCTTTTTTCTTTGAGTCTAAAATACTCTAAATAAGCATTTTTGAGACGTTCTGAACCAGATTCATCTAAGATATCTATAATGTCAGAGCGAGTAATTTTTTTTGATTCCCTCCTCACCATGAAAATGTCTCCTAACTTCATGGCAACGCCTCCCGCTAAGATATCTAGATCGAGCCAGGTTAGTTCTTGGTTGTAATCTTGATTCAACATGGTTGTTATCTTCTCGAAAAATGAGAGTTTGTTCGTATGGGAAAACTTTCGCGCCCTGGGTTTCTTTGGGAAAGATCTGAATTTAGTTTGGTCTGTCTGGGGGCGGATCGGGATCTGGATTAGGACCCCCACCCACAATGCCGAGTAACTGCTTTTCAGACAATTTGATTATTGACGGGTCTTCGTCTCCACCGCTAGGAGGACTACCGCCGATCTTGCTCAAGTCTTCATCTGTCAGGGGAACCAATCCCAGTGCATCTTTAGTGATTGCTGTTGGTTTTTGGTTCAGTTTTGTTTGTCGTTTCTGAATTGGTTTTGACATTGGTATTCCTCCTTGAGCTTTTAAAGCAGTTGACTGGGATGGATTAATTACTTCAAAAGCCATCGGGTCCACCATTACCTCCACTACCGCCTTCTGAATCGCCTGAGCCACCGCAGATATGGCTCAGGTCTTGAGGTGTCAAAGGCTCAAGTAGGGAAGTTTCCCCAGAAAAGAGCTTCACGGCAGATTTTTTGTTATTGTTTTGTAGTTGTGGGTATGTTTTTTGTTGTTTGTTAGTCATCTGTTTAACCTCCTGAGATTTTCTTCAAATTTGGTAAGTGTCGATGAGTGAGGGCTACTGAGGAAGCTCCCCGCTAATGTCTGGACAGTCAGGACAGGGGGTCTGAGTCCCACCAGCTACGCTATTGAGCTGTTTTAATTCAAGTGGAATTAGCTGGAGATTTTTGGGGAGGTTTTGCAATTGTGGATGGGTTGTTTTTTGTTGGTTGTTAGTCATCTGGTCTACCTCCTGAGATCTTCTTCGTATTTACTAGCCAGGGATCGAAATATTAGCAACAGATTTGTTAATCCTCCTGACAGGATGGGCAAAGGGGTGGTGATGTGTGAGAGCTACCAGCAACCCCTTTTAGCTGTTCCAATTCAAGTGGAGTTAGCTGGGGCAGTTGTTTGAGGTTTTGTTGTTGTGTAGTTTTTGCTGGTTTTTTGTCAATCATCATCTTCTATCTCTTAATTCAAGAATAATTCGGATTTTTCTGGTTGTCGTTACAGTAAAGTTCTGGAGTTCGAGCGCTTAGTTCGGGAAAGCTCAGGTAGGATAGTGGTATAGAGAATGACAAAAAGCGATCGTGTTGAAATCAGAGTAGATAGTTGCTGTTGCCAATGAAACTATTTTTGCAATCGCCGCTCGATACCTCAGTGACGTAGAAACTGTCATCGTAACCCGAACGATCGCCTCTCAGCACTAGAACAACTCTGATGTATTGGTTAGCGATCGATCGCTCTTTGACAACGGTGGAAGAATTGCTCGAAGAGCTCATGCCCCCGTATCGCGAAACCCGCTCTTGGAAGGATTAGAGACCTTATGCTGGTGCAACCTGATTGAGAAGCAAGGAGGCAAATACACTCAGCAACCGGTGGTGGTAGCTTGGTGTCCAGATAAAACTCTTACTAAACCAAAACACTATTTTTGGTGCGATCGGGAAAGTTTGCAGGTAGTTTATCAGGAGGACAGTCAATTATATCGTCTCTGTCTGCTCCACAATCTTCGACAAAAGTGATGGTAGCAAACTCACAGATAACCATTTTAGGATAGGTAGGTCCTCGATCGCGATATTGATACATCAGAGGGAGATGTTCATTTTGATAACAAACGGTTTTTTCTGGGTTTTGTTTAATCCATTGGGGGAGAAATATTGCACCATGTAATTCTTTCCGCACTAAATTTACTGTTACACAAACAACAGTACCAGTTGGCTCATCCCAAGATATCTTGAAAACACGATCGGCAATTTGAACAATATTCGCTTCTTGATCCCTCACCCAGCGACCTGCAACAATTCCACCATGAATACGATAAGAAAAAGTGTGGTCATTTTTGACGTAAATTTCATATTGCCAACCATTATCGTAAGTATAGACAAGATGTTTACCAATAAGTTCTTCAGGATTACGTCTTTGATTTTTTAGTGTCATGAGCTTCACTTCCCGTGTAAATGTTAGTTTGAGAAAAATTGTCTAAAACTAGGGGGTTCTTATGATGTTCTGTAATTTTCGGCAATTAGTGTAGGCTGGATATCATTTGAGTTATAGCTCGAACAATTTGACCGCCAGCAGCAATATCAGCAGCAATCAGGGCAATGTGTTCGTCTAAAGCTTGTTCGTTATCGTTCCAAATGTAGGGGCGTTTTATGGAAGGCGATTTACCCACTACTTGTTTGATACTTAAATACAAATCTCTCGTCGCAGGAGACAAACACTGAGAAGCATCGTAATGATTGGCTACTTTATAAGTCCGCAAGTCAACTGCTTGTATTCCAAACATTAACGCGATCGCGACATACTGCTGAAATATTTCAATAGAGCGACGAGTTAAGTTAGCAGAACCAAATCCTTGACTATTGATATTTTGATTAAATTGTTCTGCATGGGTAGGAAAACGATCTACTAGGGAATTGCCATAGAAACTTAACAAGGGCGCGATCGAGTTTCCTGTAATTTGTAGCCCTTTAAGACCCATATTGACGGAACGTTCGAGATTACCCACTAAAGAACCAGGTAGCCCATTATTAAACTCAGGCATCACCAACATGGCAATCTGCACATCTAGATGTTTGGCTAATAAACTTAAGTTGTAACGCAGGTTATCCATCCCCGTACCTATATACTGTCCTAGGAAATTACCGCCGTGATAACTAGCTTGGTTTTCATAGTCAATTAAAGGATTATCAGTTACAGAATTAATTTCAGTCTCGATTTGCTGGATAGTTGTCCGAATTCCATCTACAATAGGTCCCATATATTGAGGTAAACAGCGTAAAGAATAACGATCCTGAATAGGTTGTTCTCCTCGATAGTCATGAGAGCCATCCAGTTCATCGCGAATTAGACTAGAATCTGCGATCGAGTCGAGCATTTGTTGTGCTGCCCATACTTGACCTGGATGGGGTTTATGTTGATGAATAAAGGGGTGAAATGACTGATTAGTTGCTTGTAAACCTTGAAGAGCTAAGGCATGAGCAGACATCGACAACGCCAATAAAACTCTAGCATCGTAGCAGCAGTTAGCAGCAATACCAGTCATGATGGCTGTCCCATTCATCATAGCTAGTCCTTCTTTGGGGAGTAGTTCCAGAGGAGCTAAACCGAGACATTTTAAAGCTTTGGGTGCAGTCATCTCTTCCCCGTTGAAGTCAACGGTATAGTGTTCATTTAACCCCACTAATGAGCCAGTAATATAAGCCAAAGGAGTTAAATCGCCACTAGCTCCAATTGAGCCAAACTCTTTAACGTGAGGAGTTACGCCAGCATTAAGGAAGATTTCGATACGTCGAATTAGTTCTAAGCGAATTCCCGATGCACCATAAAGATGGGAATTGGCTCTTAGTAACATTCCTGCACGAACATCAGCTAAAGACAATCTTTCTCCTGCGCCAACTTTGTGATAGCTCATCAAGTTATTTTGTAATTCCTGAGAATGTTCGGGAGAAATCACAACATTCGCCATACCGCCGAAGCCACTAGTTACACCATAAATCGCTTTACCAGAAGCTACTGCTTTAGCAATATAGTCACAGGATTGATTAATCTTTTGTAAGACTCTTTCTTGATTAGTTATTTGTACCTTTGTGCCATAGCGAGCTACTTGTACGACTTGGTCGATGGTTAGAAATTGCTCACCAATGATAATCGCTTTGTCGGAAGCATTAACTCTAGAAGCAGGACTGAGATAATGTTTTTGTTCTGATTTGGTTTGGGATACTGTAGTCATGATTTTACTCAAATACGAGCTTCTAAAATGAGATTAAATGGTGTTTCATTGGCTCTACGAAATCGACTAAAGCCTCCCGATGTAACCACACCTCCATCACCTCCAGTCATGCTTTCTAGCTGTTCTAAAATTGAGTGGCTGAAGCTGAGGAGGTTGACTAGTTTGAGTTTTGTCTCGATCGATATGTGGTTGAGTGTTTTTCATGGTAATACCTTGAGTTTTTCACAATCTGTGCGATCGCGCTTTGTGTAATACCAAAAATTAGGTCTTAAAGCGATCGCCTTATTTCTCTTTCTGGATCTTGATCCGGACAGTCAGGACAAGGATAGGTGCTTCCACCAGCTACGCAATCGAGATGTTCTAATTCAAGTGGCTGAAGCTTAGGAAGTTGACTAGTTTGAGTTTTGCCTTGATAAATTGACGATTGTGGGTAGGTTTTCCGTTGTTTGTTATTCATCTTGTTCCGCACCTTCATCGGTATCAGCACGCGGGACAGACGGGATCCTCTGGACCGCCAGCCACCTTTTCTAGCTGTTTTAAATGGAGTTTAGTCAGCCGTGGAAGTTTCTTGAGGTTTCGCTTTTGTGGAGTTTTGGTCGGTTTTTTGTTCATTTTGTTCACCATATTTATTGGTTTAATAAGCAGTAAGGACACATTGGATCGCCAGGTCCTCCTGTAATAACATCGAGCTCTTTAATCGATCAAATTTGCAGAAATTGCTTGTTTACAGAAACATTGGGTTTAATTTGCTTTGCAGCTGCTTTCTTTTGGATGTTTGTTGTCATCGGTTGCTCTGTTTTTCATAGCAATATCTTGAGTTTTTAACAATCCGGCGATCGCGCTTTGTGTAATACCAAAAATTAAGTCTTAAAGCGATCGCCGTTAATCAAAAACCAACTTTTTCGCGTTGCTCCCGTTTAAGAAGCAGTAAGAACATAGTTCATCGCTAGATCCTCCTGTAATAACATCGAGATCTTTAGTTAATAAAGCTAATTGCGATGGTAACCATCGGGACCAGAATCAGGGATTCCTCCCGATGGATCGCCTGCACCACCATTAATTTGATTCAGTTGCATTAAAGTTAGCCGAATAAGTTGAGGTTTTGAAGGCAAATTAGATTGAACAGTAGTTTTTTTTCTTTGACTCATGATGAGATTCTCCTTAGTTGTTGAGTTGATTGTGTTTACGATGCAATACCTTGAGTTTTTCACAATCCTGCCCTCGCTGTTGTGTGATAGCAAAAATTAAGTTTTAGAGCGATCGCATTATTCCTCTTTCTGGAGCCTACTCCGGACAGTCAGGACAAGGGACGACGGCTCCACCAGCTACGCAACTGAGATGTTCTAATTCAAGTGGCTGAAGCTTAGGAAATTGCCTAGTTTGAGCTTTGTCTCGATAAATATCTGGTTGAGTGTTTTTCATGGCAATACCTTGAGTTTTTCACAATTGGCGCTCGTGCTTTGTGTAATACCAAAAATTAAGTTTTAAAGCGATCGCATTATTCCTCTTTCTGGATCCTACTCCGGACAGTCAGGACAAGGAACGAGGGCTCCACCAGCTACGCAACTGAGATGTTCTAATTCAAGTGGCTGAAGCTTAGGAAGTTGAAGCTTAGGAAGTTGACTAGTTTGAGTTTTGTCTCGATCGATATGTGGTTGAGTGTTTTTCATGGTAATACCTTGAGTTTTTCACAATTGGCGATCGCGCTTTGTAGAATATCGAAAATTAGGTCTTCATGCGTTAGCTCAAAGATGTTAGTTCCTATGTGGTATCACGATGCGATAGGATCGCAGGGCAGACAGCCCTCACCTCCATAACCTCCAGTCATGCTTTCTAGCTGTTCTATTCTCTTTCACAGTCAGGACAATGTACTGGAGGGTTCTGGTCCTGCAGGGGGCAGGCGGGGCAGGTATCGTTTGGACCACCAGCAACCCATTCTAGCTGTTCTAAATGGAGTTTTTGAAGTTGTGGCAGTTTCTTGGCTTGGTCTTTCTTAGATTTGTTGGTTTTTCTCATTTGCTTAACCTCATGCTTACTCTCTAGCTATAATTTGAACCTATTGTGCGATCGCTGTCTTAGAATACCGAAATTAAAGCTTAAGGCGATCTAATTCAAGCATAATTGGGATTTTTCTGGTTGTCGTTACAGGAAAGTTCGGGAATTTAAGTGCTTAGTTCTGAAAAGTTCAGGTAGGATGATGGTGTAGAGGTGGTTAAAGAAAGATCGTGTTGGAATCAGAGCAAATACTTGCTGTTGCCAATCAAGCCATGTTTGCCATGACCGCTCGATATCTCAGTGACGTAGAAACAGCGATCGTCGCAGGAGCGCTCGCTGAACGCACCTATGAAGAAATTGCCGAACAATCTGGCTATTCTGTCAGCTACATCAAGCGAGATGTCGGGCCAAAACTCTGGCAGTTCCTCTCGAAAGCATTGGGTGAAAAAGTTAGTAAAACCAACTTTCGGCAAGCCCTAGAAAGATATCAAGCCAGTCAACACGCATCACAACCAATTCAAAATCTCACCGACTGGGGAGAAGCTCCCGATGTCTCTTTATTTTTGGGACGGACTAACGAACTTTTGACTTTAACCCAGTGGATTTTGGAGGATGATTGTCGTCTGGTAGCACTGTTAGGCATCGGTGGGATTGGTAAAACAGCTTTAGGGGTGAAGTTAGCACAGCAGATTCAAGCAGAATTTGACTGTGTTATCTGGCGCAGCCTTCGTAATGCTCCCCCATTGGACGCATTATTAACTCAAATCGTACCTCTGATATCCGAGCAACAAGAAACTCGCCCAGAGCTAAAATACTTGCTAGATTATCTGCGTGCTGCAAAATGTTTGTTAATTCTCGATAACCTGGAGGCAATTTTGCAGCCTCAGCAGCCAGGGCAATTTCGAGCGGGCTACGACGACTACGGACAATTGCTGCGACTGGTGGGAGAAACGACCCATCAGAGTTGCCTAATTATTACTAGTCGCGAAAAACCCCAGGTAATCGCCAGCCAGGAAGGAATAGAATTGCCAGTGCGATCGCTTTGTTTATCTGGCTTACAGTCAGAAGCCGATGCTTTACTGACAGCAAAAGGCTTATCGGGGTCAAGCCAAGAGCGAAAAACCCTAATCGATAGCTATGGAGGCAACCCGCTGGCACTTAAGATTGCTGCCACCTCGATCCAAGACTTATTTGACGGCAACATTACAACTTTTCTTTCCCAAGGGACAGTATTATTCAACGGCGTACGCCAACTTCTGGAGCGACAATTCGCTCGCCTCTCAGTACTAGAGAAAACTCTGATGTATTGGTTAGCGATCGATCGCGAATGGACGACGGTAGAAGAATTGCGGGAAGATCTTATTCCTCCAGTGCCGAAAAACCGTTTACTGGAAGGTTTAGAAGCCCTGTGCTGGCGCAACCTGATTGAGAAACAAGGAGGTAGTTATACTCAGCAGCCAGTGGTGATGGAGTACATCGGCGATCGCCTGATGGAACAGCTGGTCGATGAATTAACCACTGCCGAACTTGACTTGTTTACCCGTCATGCTTTGGTGAAAACCACCGTCAAAGAATACGTGCGCGACTCTCAAGTGCGACTCTTGCTCAACCCAATTGCTCGGGAATGGTCAAAAACTTTCAGGGCGAAAAATGCGCTTAAACAGCAAGTGTTGAGTCTCCTGCAAAGCTTGAGACAAATTGACCATCCCTTATCTAATTATGGCGGTGGTAATCTGATTAATCTCTGCTTGCACCTAGGATTAGATTTGACTGACTTGGATTTTTCGGGCTTGAGTATTTGGCACGCTTGCCTGCAACAAGTCGAACTGCACGGAATTAATTTTGCCCATGCCGATCTAAGTAAGTCACTGTTTGCAGAAACTTTTGCCAGTATTTTGTGTGTCGCCTTCAGTCCAGATGGCAAATTACTGGCTGGCGGTGATACTCAAGGAAATATTCATCTGCGACAGATGCCCAGCGGTCAAGTCGTTAAGATTTATCCAGCACATCAAAGTTGGGTAAGTGGTATTGTCTTTAGTTCAGATGGAAAAACTCTCGCTAGTGGTTCTCTCGACTTCACTGTCAAACTTTGGGCGATTCCAACTGGGCAGTGTCTCCAAATCTTTAAGCACACCGACATAGCTGGACGTTCCGCCTGTGCCATGCTTGCTGGAGTAAGTTTCGATCGAACCTTGAAAGTCTGGAATTCCCAAACGGGAAAATGTCTCAAATTATTACAGAGAAATACCGCACAGATTGCTTCAGTCGCTTGGAGTCCCGATGGCAAAATCTTGGCTTGTCCTGGCAGAGACAACAAGGTTTTCCTTTGGGATGCGATCGCGAGACAATTGCTAGAAATTTTACCACCTCATGAAGATCTGATCTGGTATGTGGCAATTAGCCCCGATGGAAAAACCCTTGCTAGTAGCTCTCAAGACGGTACCGTCAAACTCTGGAATCTTCCTAGCGGAGAATATCGCTCCTCGGTACGGGGTAATTTTGGACTAGCTTGGTGGCTGGCATTTAGCCCAGATAGCAAGACGCTGGCAGGTGGCTGTCAAGATGGGACAGTGAGATTATGGTCTTCTCAGACAGGACAATGTCTCAAAATCCTACAGGGACATACCAGTATTGTGTGGTCTGTGGCATTCAGTCCTGACGGAAAAATCCTCGCTAGTAGTAGTAACGACCAGACGATTAAATTGTGGGACACCGATACTGGAGATTGTTGGCAAATCTGGCAGGGATATAGCAGTGGTGTTTGGGATGTAGAGGTGAGCCGTAATGGACAACAGTTAGCCTCTGCTCATCAGGATGGAACGATTAAGCTCTGGGACACCGCTACTGGAGACTATTTGAAAACATTGCGGGGACACACTGGCTTAGTGTGGTCAGTTGACTGGAGTCCCGATGGACAGTTGCTTGCCAGTGCTTCTCAGGATAAAACCGTCAGACTGTGGGACCCCCACACGGGGCAATGTCTTAATACCTTTGAAAAACATTTGGCAGTGATTCACGCCGTAATCTGGCATCCCAACGGTCAATTATTCGCCAGTGCTTCTTTAGATGGCACGATAAAGATCTCGAACAGCTACACGGGAGATTGCCAAAAAACTATCGAACATGATGGCATCGTCGTTGCTCTTGCTTGGAATCGAGAGGGTAACATTTTAGCCAGTGGCGGTCGTAGTAGCATTCTTAGACTTTGGGATAGCTCTACTGGGCAATGTTTAAAATCGCTTCAGGGACACACAAACGTCATCTTCTCAGTCGCCTTCAGTTCCGATGGGCAAACCCTCGCTAGTAGCTCCCACGATAACACCGTCAAGCTTTGGGACGTAGAGACTGGTCAATGTCTCCATACTTTCACAGAACACAGTCATTGGGTTTGGTCAGTCGCTTGGCATCCCGATGGACAGATTCTCGCCAGTGCTTCCCAAGATGGGACGGTTCGGTTGTGGGATGTACAGACTAAAAAATGCTGTCAAGTCTTGCAAGGACATAGCAGTGGAGTGCGATCGCTCAGTTGGAGTCCTGACGGGCAATGTTTAGCTACTGGCAGTCTAGATAAGACAATTAAGCTATGGGATACTCAGATAGGTAAGTGTCTTAACACCCTGAGAGCCAAACAACCCTATGAAGGCATGAACATCACTGGAATAACTGGCATTACTGAAGCGCGACAAGCTGCACTTCGGGCATTGGGAGCTATTCAAACTAATACCATTTATCAAAAGTTTTAAGTCAAGTAGAGACGTAGCATGCTACGTCTCTACAAAGGGTCGCGAAGGGCATTTGTGTGTACGCACTAAGGAGAAATTATTAGTCAAAAACTGAAATGATATTAACTACTCTACGTCGATTTCTTGCAGATAAAACAGTTGTAGATTGCAGGTCTGGTCAACATAGCATACTCAAAATGAGACCGATAACCAAAAACTTTAACTAACGGAAGATTTTCGTTCTGGAGTAGCTGCAAAACTTCCCTCTGAGAACGCGCAATACAGCCAAAGAGCTGAGTTTCGGCAGCGGTAAAAGCGACTATCCCCTCTGGAACCACAATTCTTTTCATCTCTCGAATCATGGCAGCTAAATCGGCAATATGTTCGGTGACACTCACGGAAATGGCAGCATCAAAAGTATTGTCGGCAACGGGCAAATTATTGACATCAGCTAGTTCCAAGCGGACATCGATGCCCTGTTGTTTCAACCCTTCAATCTTGGTTGCTGCTTGATGAAGCATCTGTTCGCAAAAATCGAAACCAGTAATGTGACTGTTGGGAAAAAATTGAAAAGCCAAACCAGTACCGCAGCCAATGTCCGCTATTCGACTTCCTGGCTTCAAAAATTCACGTACCAGTTTGGCGACTTCTCGCGGCCCTATATATTGCCAATGCTCCTCAAGCTCGCTATCGTATCTTTCTGCCCAATTGGCATACTGGCATTTCACCTGTTCTGGGTCTCGAACTTTCTGCTGCATATCAAGTATCACCACGACTTCCTCTGACTCTAGGTTTGAGATGGCTGCGTTGTTAAAGAGCGATCGCTCTTTAACACTAGGCGTTGCATATTTTCGGGATGATTTATTCGATCTGTTTGTTTTAATACCAAATTTGTTACTTGCTACTCGCTACTGCGATGCGGTTGCGCAAGCCCTAAAGGATTTGCGACACGAAGTTAGTCCTTTAGGGCTTCGCGGCACAAGTCGTTAGACGAGCGCGAGTCCTTTAGGGCTACTCGCTACTTTCTCCTCACCATCCCATGATGATGCAACGCCCAACACTACACTAAGGATCGTGTTTTTTAACAAAATCACCTAGTGCTAGCAAGTATGCCGTTCGCTCCTCATCAAAGTAACTGTGGGAACTGTTTGGGAAAATAGCGATCGCCGAACCAGCGACGACCCGATTATACTCCATACATCGTTCGGGTCTGGCAATGTCGTTTTTGCCGCAGACAAACCATATCGGTGCTGCTACCTCTGAAAGTAACTGGGAATCGTCTCTATTTTTTAGGTTGCCAGTGTAATTCAACTCATCTGTCCCGACAGTTGTCTGATAAGATTCAAAACCGAACTGCTCGTCTCCAAAAGCTTTGAGAAAACAATCAGGTAAAGGATCTGCTGCGTGCAAAAAATTACTGTAGAAAGTAGACAGTGCTTGCAAGTATGGCTCGGAACCAGGTTGATTGTTGTTAATGCCATCTCGAACTTCCTCTGGAAGTTTCTGCAAGAGATTTTGCAGATCTGCTCGGTAGGTTGGGATATCGATAATCGGGCTGTTAAGCGATAGACTGAGCAATTCTTTCGGCTTAGTAGCAGCATAGGCGAGGGCTAGCTGAGTTCCCCATGAGTGTCCCCACAGATGGAACTCCGTCAGAGATAGAGCCGTTACCACTTCCCTCAGTCGCTCTCGGAATTTTTCCACCGTCCATAAAGCGCGATCGCTAGGTCGTTCTGAGCGTCCGCAGCCAAGCTGATCGTAGAAAATAATCGGTCGATTATCTGTGTCGCTGAATTTTTTAAAGAAAGGCAGAAGGTAGTAATGGCTCGCACCAGGCCCTCCGTGGATAGTAAGTATAGGCGGTTTGTCTCCCTTGGCGTAAATCCCGTACCAGATTTTACCGCCTGTTACTTCAATCATCCCTTCCCTTTCGTAACCCAGATCTGGACAGACTGGCTGAGTGTCAGTCACAGGTTCGTCAACTGCCAGTGGGAATAAGTAATTATCCGATGTCATCATTTTTTCATCCTATGATGATATGAGTATGATTAATATTCTTCAAATCCGAGCTTCTAAAATGAAATTAAATTGTGTTTCATTGGCTCGACGAAATCGACTAAAACCGCCCGATGTCACTACTTCCCGTAGTCGCTTTTCTCCCGCTTGTGCGCCTAAAGCTAACCCTACTTCTTGACTTAACGATGATGGGGTACAAACTGTTGTCGAAAAACCATACATAACCCTACCCAGAGTATTCAAGTTATCTGTCAGTCGATCGCCAGCAAAGGGTTCGACGAGCATTAATGTTCCATCTGGTTTGAGGGTTTCTTTGACATGAGCGATCGCGCCAACGGGGTCTCCCATATCATGTAAACAATCAAAAAATGCTACTAAGTCGTAGTCGTTACCGGGATATGTTTTAGCTGTGGTTACTGCAAAACTTACATTTTTAAGACCTTTTGCCTGGGCTTGCTCCCGTGCGGCCATGATTGAAGGTTCGTGAAAGTCAAATCCGTAAAATTCTGAGTTAGGAAATGCTTCTGCCATAATCGCAGTCGAACATCCATGTCCACAACCTACATCAGCGACTTTCGCTCCTTTTTCTAGTTTTTCGATCGCATCTTTCAGGGATGGTAGCCATTGGGAAGTAAGATAAGTTTTGTAGGTGGGGCGGAAAAATTTGGCGGTACCACAAAACAGACATTCGCTGTGGTCTCCCCAACTAATACCCTCTCCACTGCGAAAAGCCTCCTCCAGTTTCGGTTCGCTACTAGCAACAGAAGCAAGGGAATAAAAACCACCTATCATATAGGTCGGACTATCTTCGTCAACAAATACGGCTATCTGTGCGGGATTTAGCTGAAATTGTTCGGTTTGGGCATCATAATCGATATAACCCGATGCTGCTTGTGCTGCCAACCATTCTCTAGCATATCTTTCACTAATATCAGTCAATTCTGCTAGTTTGGTTGAATTTACCGAACCATAATCGGCGATCGCCCGATAAAGTCCGAGTCGATCGCCAATTAATACTAAGGTGCTATTAACTGCTGCCCCTAAATCTTGGAGCATTTTACCGACAAATTCTTCTAGTTTGGCTTGATTAATAGTCATGATAATTTGTTTCCTCTCTGACTTGAACTCATAGGTTAAGAGTCTGCCCCTACCAAGTACTTTTAACGCGAAAATTAGTCATCGCCTTGGCAGAGTCTTGTTTAATTGCTTCAATGGTTTGCCCGAGGTAATCGAGATCGATACCATTTAAAGTGCCAGTTGCTTTTAGGGTTGTAGTTGTCATTGTTTTTCCTACGAGGGAATAACTTTTGCTTCTAGGGGCGAACTGTAATACTGTTCGGATAAGCTTTTTGTTTCTCTCCCCCTGCTCCCATTGCTTGTCTCAACACTTAACGGAAGTTAACTGAACAGTATTGGTGGGGTGAACTGTTCGGTACGCGCATCTGTTATCCGCTTTTTTGCGCTACTGCATAAATTACAGTCGTTTCAACGGCATCTAGATTGCGATCGCGAATCCACTCCAGGTTTGCTTCGCGAATATATCGAGCTTCATCTGACTTCATCTGTTCTATCGACCAACGCAGTCCCGAGCCCATGGCAATCTTCCACCAATCTTCTGGATTTTCTAGCTTTTGAAGACCATTTTCTGCTTCGACTTCAATATTGTTGGCACCACCATCTACTAATAATTTTTGAACTGCCTCTGGTGTTGTAATACCAATTCTCAAAACTAGCTAGATATATAACCAAATTATTTTTTATTAATTAAAATATCTAAGAGCTTGGCTGTGATTACTTTAGCGTTTTCAATACGCTAATTTTGTATCTAAACTAAGTCTCC